>NZ_JBPSEG010000003.1:0-393859 GCF_051488665.1 Melioribacter sp. Ez-97
TACCTCACACCTGTAATAATTTATTCGTTCAAACTTATTAATTAATGGATGTCTTCTGATTTTCAAGCCCTCGAGAAAAGTCATTTTGGCCCTCTAATATTAAAATATTAAAATAACCTTTCCTTTGATATAAAAATATTAAATGGGGGGGGGGTATGTCAAGAAAAAAATTTTCTACTTTAAATTTTTTTTACGATAACTGACGAGTCCCTCTTTAACGGCGCAATTCATCATTTTTTACTTAAAGATTCTTCCGTCGTCCAGATTAAATCAGGATTCCCCCGGAACTATGCTATGCCGGATTATATAACACGCCCGCTCAATAACGCCGAATCCCGCAGAATGCCGGTTATGATTTATAACATGCGCCTTTTTAATAACTTTTATTCATAATAACTCATCAACTCGTGTCCCAAAAATTTTAACACGGCTGTTATTACTCCTAAGTAGTCGAAATAGACGATCAGGGTGCTTAACCTGATTTAAACAGCCATCAGATTACAATGGCAATTCAAAACCGAGACTAAACTTAACCAGCTTAGAAAGTCTATAGGATGCGGGTCCATTAAAGTCGCTTGTTTTATATTCACGATTAATTGGCACTTGATATTGAATTTCTGCTTTTAATAATTCTGAAAATTTTAATCCTGTTCCTAAGGTAACAAAAGGAATAATTACTTTCTTAATATGGAATTCTCTTATATAATTTTCTTTATTAAAATGGAGACCAAAGCCGGCTATGAAATAAGTTTTATTCTTAATATTTATATTAACCAATTCATTTATTTCAAAACCATTATATCTATCTTCATTTGTCCATAAATATCCGGCTACAGTGTTTGACGAAAATATTTCTGACAAATGATAAGTGTAGGATAAATAAAAACTGGTAAGATAAATTCCGGTTTCATCTTTTTGTTTGTATGCAAAAGCGCCTGTCCCTTCGGTTTTACTGAAGAATAAAAATGGTTCGATTTTAAATCCGAGAGAATGATTCTGAGGGTAGCAAGCTGTTGATAATAAAAAAGAGCAGAGAATAAGTCGGTATATTTTTTTAATGCTTATGATTATCATTATTTCCCTCTATTCTAATAATCAATTGTTCGGGTTTCCCGGGTAGGATATTTATTTATTAAAATCCATTCGTCACCTAATGAATAAGGATCGCAATCACAAGGATTCTGGTTGATACATTCATAGGTATAAATCCATTTTCTTTCAACTCTCTTTAACCAACCCCATTTCCAGGCATATAGAGCGAATGATGAAATATTATTATCAGAACTAATATCAGTATCGTCTTGATATTGATAAAGCCATATAGCTTTTAATCCTAAATTTTTTGCATGCCCAATTAAATCATCATATTGGCTCAAATCTTTATGAGCACCGATCCAAGTCATAGAAAATTTTTCCTCAAAAGCATTTTTAAAATCTGTCCATAATGGCCTTTGATCGGGATATATACAAAAGTAATCACCATCTACACAATATCTTGTACAAAAGATAATATCAATATAATCAATAATAAAGCTAGCCATGAGAGGAGTAGTTTCACCTGAAATAAATAATGAATTAGGATAATTTTGCTTAAACCATTGATAAGCTGTAGACATAGGATATTGCGCACCAGCGCCATGATTCGTAACCGGCTCGTCCGTATAGTATCCCCATAGTGCAGGTCTGGACTGTATATATTGGCTATATCCCCCACTGTAGACATCAATACCACCACCTAGCATATGATCTGGTAAATATCCTGCTGATAAACAATTATCATAGTAGCTTCCCAACGTTGTAAAAATATAATTAAATCCCCATTTTTCTTTTAATTCTTTTATTCTTTCCACATTACTCCATCTTTCTTCCGTCGGCCATATTCCTACTATCTTATCTGGTACAGGAATATATTTTTCAAATATCCAATAATCAACATCTTTAATGCATGAACTTTGAGCTAGAGGTTCTACTATAACAAAATTACCATTGTCATCTGGTATTCTCATTGTATCGACTTTTGTAGAATCATGGTAAGTGTTAGTATTCTTATTTTCTATTTTGTGCAACAACTTTTGTTCTTGCAAGTTTATCTGTTGAGTTGGTTGTTCATTCGTACAATTAGATAAAGTTAAAATAAAAGTTATAGTAAATATCAAAGAGATAACTTTTGAGGGAAAATAAATCATTCCTTTCATATACCCTCCATTTATTAATGTTAAAGAAATTATTATTCCTTATAAAAATCAAAAGTAGTAATCTTGTATGCATCCGTTTTGTGATTTTATAATAAAATAAGGTAGACCAATAATCGATTTGATCATATTGTCTTACTAATGGAATCCTTCTGATTTTCAAGCCCTCTAGAAAAGTCATTTCGGCCCTCTAATATTAAAATATTAAAATAACCTTTCCTTTGATATAAAAATATTAAATGGGGGGGGTATGTCAAGAAAAAAATTTTCTACTACAAATTTTTTTTACGATAATTGACGAGTCCCGCTTTAACGGCGCAATTCATCATTTTTTACTTAAAGATTCTTCTGTCGTCCCGGTTATATCAGGATTCTCACGGAACTATGCTATACCGGATTATATAACACCCCCGCTCAATAACGCCGAATCCCGCAGAATGCCGGTTATGATTTATAACATGCGCCTTTTTAATAACTTTTATTCATAATAACTCATCAACTCGTGTCCCAAAAATTTTAACACGGCTGTTATTACTCCTAGGTCGTCGAGATAGCCGATCAACGGAGCCAGGTCGGGAACCGTATCGATGGGCGAGATGAAATAGATCAACGCTCCCACCACGATCGACTTCCTGTACCACGAAACGTTCGGATCGGTCATGTATTTGTACAGCGCTTTAATGTCTTTTGCAAAACTAATTTTTTTGCCGACGCGCTCCAGTTTTTCCCACAATTTTTCTTCAACAACTTTTTCGCCTTCCGTTACTTTTTCCGGCGTATCGAATTCCTTTGTTATATCGTCAATTTCATAACTCATTTTATTCCCTCCTTATTTTTTATATTCGTCGAGCCAATCAAAGATTGTTTTCCACCACAATAGTGCATTCTGAGGTTTCGTTACAAAATGGTATTCGTCGGGGAAATAGAGAAATTTGCTCGGTACGCCTTTCCTTTGCAGAGTTGTAAATAGTTCGAACGCCTGTCCTTCCGGCACGCGGAAATCGTTTGCCCCGTGGATTACGAGGGTGGGAGTTTTAAATTTATCGGCATATCTGTGCGGCGACCAGAGTTCGTATAACGGTCTGTTCGTCCACGGTGTTCCTTTGAATTCCCATTCGGGGAACCACAGCTCTTCGGTCGTCCCGTACATGCTTTCCAGGTTGAAAACTCCGGCGTGACAAACAAGCGCGTTGAATCTGTCCGTATGCCCGAGGATCCAATTTATCATATAACCGCCGTACGAAGCTCCCGCTGCGAATGTATTTTTATAGTCGATGAATTTATAATTATCGAGCGCATAATCATAAGCGTTCATCAAATCGATATAAACTTTGCCGCCCCAGTCGCCTGAGATTTCATCGACGAATTTTTGTCCGTATCCTGTGCTGCCTCTCGGATTCGGCGCTACAACCACATAACCTCCGGCGGCGAACATCTGAAGATTCCAGCGATAATGAAAATCGTCCGACCAATGTCCCTGCGGTCCGCCGTGTATTAAAAACAACAGAGGATATTTTTTATTCGGGTCGAAGAAAGGCGGCTTTATTAATATCGATTGTACTTTGGCGCCTTCGGCTCCCTCGCTCCTGAAAGTCTCCGGCTCGTTGAACTCGATGCCGGCGAGCAATTCGCCGTTGATATCGGTTATTTTTCTTATGCCGCCGCCGTTGGTTTTAAGCGCGAATATTTCGTAGGGCATTGTGGTTTTCTGGCGTTTGAAGAAAATTTCTTCTCCGTCTTTCGAAATTATCATCGAATTGTTAACGCCGTCTTTTACGAACATCAAAAGATTTCCGTTCGAAACGTTAACACGATAAACAGAATTGTAAATTTCGTTGGCGGCGTCGAAATAGATATATTTTCCGTCGGGCGACCAGACAATCTGTCCCGCTGAAAGATCGATCTTTTCGGTAATATTGGTCAACGAACCCGAGGCTCTGTTATAAATCATTATGTTTTGTTTGTCGGCTTCGAAACCTGCGCGTTTCATCGATCTGAAAGCGATAAATTTTCCGTCCGGCGAATAGACCGGTTGATTATCGTTTCCCTGACTGACGGATATTTTTTTATACGGCGCCGGAGTTCCTTTTTTCACGTCTTCGACATTGATTACAAAAACGTCGTTGTTCGTGCTGATTGCCGGCATTTTATCCGTATTCATTACAAATGCGACTTCTTTGCCGTCTGGCGAAAACGTATAATCTTGAACGCTTCCAAGATCGACGGGCGGCACGTCGGATTTGCTGCCCTGTATCAAGTCATAATATTCGTTTTTGTCGAGGTCGTACAAAAAGAGGTGGCTCCTTTTTTCGCCCCGCCAGCGATTCCATGAACGGAACATCAATTCGGTAATCATCCTGGCTTTTACTTTGCTTTCCTCTTTTTGTTGATCTCTTTGTTCGTTGCAGTTCTGGTCGGGACAATCGGGATAGACTTCCGAAACAAACAAAATTTTCTTTCCGTCTTTCGACCAGACCATACCCGAAGCGCCGGTATAAATGTCTGTCAATTGCCTGTCGTTTCCGCCGTTTAAATCGCACAACCATATCTGACCTTTATATTCGTAAGCTATCGATTTGCCGTCGGGCGAGAACTTCGGAGCGCTCTCGTTTTCCGGCGTAGCTTTTAACGGACGCAAATTTGTGCCGTCGGAATTAACAAGATAAATATCCGTATTGCCTTTGTTTTGATTGATGTCGTAGGTCGTAACGTCGAATGCAATCAGCGAACCGTCGGGCGAAAGGTCGAAACTTCCGATTCGTTTCATCGCCCATAAATCTTCCGCGGTCATTGCTCTCTTTTGCGCCGTAACCGCAAGCGCCGTTATTGCCAATATTAATAATGTTCTTGCAACACTTTTCATGACGACTCCATTTTGTAATTTCACCGCTTTTAAATTATAAAAAGCCGGAAGGAAATGGAACAAGAAATTACATAATCGTTCGCTTTTTCTACCGATTTTATGCCGTGATAAATTTTGGCATAGATGTAATATTTTATTTGGAATATATTTGATGGAGCGATTAAAATTTCCGGATAAGACATATTGAAATTATTAATTGTATGCAACAATTCGGGCTGCGGCAGCGTTTTCCCGGCAGGATCAATCGAAGAAGCCGAAGCGCTTGGATTTATGTGTCCCGCCTGCAACAGTAAAACCGTTACGCATCATATAATCCAGTGCAGACATTGTTATTCGATAGTAAATTTTATTCCCGTTTACGAAGACGAAGAGCCTGTTATTTTCTACGTCAAAAAATGCAGCTTGTGCGGCGACGCAAAGGAAGAGCGCAATCTTTCCCCCTCTTTTTCGAAGGATATTTTTATTTAACCGCTCGAACGAAACCTGCAAACTTATCCTATACGACCAGATTCATTCAGAAGAGTTTGCTTTGCCCTATCCACGCAAAGACGAGATAATTGTTCATAATGTGCATCGTAGGGAACGCTTGTTGGCAAAGATTGTTTCCCGATATTTGTCATTATGATGAAAGTAGCTGCTCAGAGTGAATCACGCTTTTGGCGGGATGACGAAAAATCTGTCAGTTCTTTTTTATCAGCATGCATATCGTATTCAGAGATTCTTTGCCCGTTAAAACGGGGCTCAGAAAGACAGTGCGTCATATTATCTTCATTAGTTTTGGCGAACTCAGAAAAACTGTGTCCTTTGCGACCTTGGCGCTCAACTGTTTAATTTGAGTTTGCTTCACTCGCTCCGCTCGTTCGCAAAGACTTACTTATGTCCGTAATGTCATTACGAGACCCGCTTTAGCGGGACGAAGTAATCTCACACATTCATGTGAGTTTGCTTCGTCGCTCGCATAAAGCTCACTCCTCGCAAAGACGGGAGCGTACGGGAGTTCTGGCGCCTGCCTGCCGGTAGGCAGGTTCGTTGTTCGGGTGTGCGGGAGTGCTGGCGTTCTAAGTTCTTCGTTAAAAAACAGGTTCATCTTAAACGCCAGAAACAATCGAATATTATACATCAACCAAGAATTACTAATCCCTAACCCCTGATCCCTAATCCCTAAGCACACACCTAACCTTGAACTCCCAAACGACGAACGTTGAACTCCCTAACCCCTAATCCCCGATCCCTAACCCCTATTCCCTAACTCAATTCCAAACTTTATCATTTCATCTTTGGTTATAAATATTAACTGTCTTATTTTTTGATAACAGCAATAATAAATTTGGGTGAACCGATGAAAAAATTTATCAATCGAATATTTTTACTAATTACATTTACCGCATTTGCTTTCAATATTAACGCGCAAATCGACCTCGACACAGTAAAGTCACAGAAATTCGACACTGGTAAAATGTGGTCGTTCGACTATCCTCCCGTGGAACATTTCAAAGAAGCCTACGGACTCGAAACAAACGAAGAGTGGTTTGAAGACGTACGACTTTCGGCGCTGAGACTGCCCGGCTGTACGGCGTCGTTCGTGTCAGCCGACGGTTTAATCATGACAAATCATCACTGCGCACGCCGGGTACTGGAAGAATTGTCGACTAAAGAAAAAGATTTAATTGCCGACGGCTTTTTTGCGGAAACCCTGGAAGACGAAATTAGAATTCCGAATTACTACGCCGATCAGTTGGTTTTCATTAAAGACGTTACCGAAGAAGTTCAAGCCGCTGCGGAAACAGGCGAAACCGCCGATGAAAAAGCAAAGAACAAAGAAGAAAAAATCAAAGAACTGACTGAAAACCTCGAAAAGGAAACCGGTTTGAGAGCTCAGGTGGTATCGCTTTTCAACGGCGCCAAATTTTCTCTCTACGGTTACAAACGCTATGACGACATTCGACTGGTTTTCGCGCCCGAAATGCAAATTGCATATTTCGGGGGCGACTTCGATAATTTTACATATCCCCGTTACAATCTCGACTTTACGCTCTACCGCGCTTACGAAAACGGCAAGCCCGTTCAACCGGAGCATTTCTTCAAATTCACTCTAAACGGCATCGATCCGAACGAACCGATCTTTACCGTCGGCAATCCGGGTTCCACGCAGCGCCTCAAAACGGTAGCCCAGCTCGAATATATCCGCGACGTAGTTTACAGAGGATACGCTTTCGTTTACGACACTTACTACAATGAACTCGAAAAACTGAAAACCGTCGCGCCCGAAAGAGCCGAAGAATTCGAAGATATCCGCGTTAACATAGGCAACGCTCAAAAAGTCATTACTTCAATTTACAAAGGTCTTTCCGATCCCTATTTGATGGCACGCAAAAAGGACTTCCAGAGAAAACTTCAGGAAGCTGTATGGAACAATCCCGAACTGAAAGAAAAATACGGAACTATCTGGGAAAACATCGAAAAGACTCAAACAGAATTGCGTCAATACGGCCCGAAAATTATGGCTTATACGATAAACCGCCGTTTTACGCCTCAATATTTTTCGATAGCGCAAAAACTCGTTGATTTTGCCAACGAGCTTCAAAAGCCGGAAGAAGAAAGACTGCCCGATTATAAAGGCGACAAACTTGATTCTACGATTCAAAGTCTTTATCCGGAAGAATTGGATAATCTGATCGAGAATACCAAACTTGCCGTTTGGGCTGATTTTATGAGAATGCAATTGGGCGACGACGACAATTACATCCGCAGTCTTTTCGGAAACAATAAAGGCAAAGACGCCGCCGAATATTTGTTGAAAAACTCAATTATCGACGACAGAGATAAAGTTATCGAGCTTGCCAAAGAAGGCGCCGATGCAATCCTCAATTCCGGCGACCCGTTAATCGTCTTTATTAAAGAGAGCCAGGAACAACTGAAAGACTTGAGAGAAAAAGCGGAAGAAATTTCCAACACGACGGAAATTTACGACGATATGCTCGGGCAGGTAATCTTCAAAATTTACGGCACATCGATTCCGCCCGACGCAAATTTTACGCTAAGAATAAGCGACGGCAAACTTGCAAGCTTCGATTATAACGGCACAAAAGCTCCTCTCTTTACAACGTTTTACGGATTGTACGACAGATGGTACTCGTTCAACAAAGAATATCCGTGGAGCCTGCACGAAATATGGACGCATTTGCCCGACGATTTCGATATGTCGACTCCTTTGAATTTCATTTCGACCAATGACATAGTAGGCGGCAATTCGGGCAGCGCCATCATTAACAAAAACAAAGAAGTTGTAGGTCTAGCTTTCGACGGCAATATGGACAGTATTGTAGGCAACTTCATTTATATGCCGCATAACAACAGATGCGTTGCGGTCGATGTTAGAGCAATAGTTCATTCAATCGACAAAGTCTATAAAGCCAAAAGAATAGCCGACGAATTGAAAGCCGGCAAAATAGTAGATTAATAAAGAATTATAATTTATATTTATCTGCCCGGAGCGTAAAAACTTCGGGCAGTTTTATTTTAAAAATACTTCCGGGGTAAAGTCATGAAGATAAAATTAAGCTTCGTTTTGTTTTTTATTCTTTCCGTTTCAATAAAACCGCAGTCGATCTACGAGCCGGTCGATTTAAACAAAGTGGAATCCTCTCTCGAAGAGATGGGTAAAATGTGGACGTTCGACGCGGTCCCGGTCGATTATTTCGAATCGGAATACGGATTTAAACCGGACGGAGAATGGATTGAAGACGTAATGAAATCCGCGCTTCAGTTTGGCAACGGCTGCTCCGGCGCATTCGTATCGGAAGACGGATTGATAATGACGAACCATCATTGCGCGCGCGGATATCTGACGCGGCTGTCGCCCGAAGGAAAAGATTATTTACGCGACGGTTATTATGCCGAAACCCCGAAAGACGAATTGAAAATCGACGGCTTGTTCGTCGATCAATTGACAGCTGTTTATAACGTTACCGACGAAATTATCGGCGCGATGAATCAGGGCGCAAACGACAGTATTAAAATCGAAATTAAAAAGAATAAAATCGCCGAACTCGAAAAGAAATACTCCGAAGAGACTGGACTGCTTTGTAAAGTAGTCGAACTCTATCACGGCGGCAAATATTCGCTCTATGCTTACAAAAGATATAACGACATACGTCTTGTAATGTCGCCCGATTTTCAGATTGCATCTACCGGCTGGGACTGGGATAATTTCACTTATCCCCGTTACGAGCTCGACTTTATGTTTTTGAGAGCTTATGAAAAAGACAAACCGGTAAAGTCGAAAAACTTTTTCCGTTTCAGTAAAAGAGGAGCCGGAGAAAACGAACCCGTTTTTGTAATAGGCAGACCCGGCAGCACCCGACGTTTATTGCCCGTTTCGCGTTTGACGTTTTTACGCGACAAAGTTTATCCTTACTATCTGTCGATGTTCAATGAAGTTTACAAAGTTTATTACGACCTTTTCCGGACGAGACCCGAAGAACAGTCCTCGCTGCTTAACGCCGTTATGAGCTGGGGCAATGCGAGAAAATCGTACGCAGGCAGACTCCTGGCTCTCAAAGATCCGTTAATAATGAAAAAGAAAGAAGATTTCGAAAGGAAATTTAAAAGCGCCGTTATAAATAATGCGGAACTCAATAATAAATACGGGCATGTTTGGGATGCTATAGAAAAACTTACAAACGAGCAATATAAATACGCCGACGAACTTGCCGCTTTTACAATTTATCCTTTTATCAAATCCGTTTATTTCGAAATGGCGGAAAAAGTTATTACGTACGCCGAACAGATGAAATTACCCGAAGAAGAGAGACTGCCTGAATACAGGAACGAAAAACCGGAAGATATCCTCCGGAAAATTTATCCGCAAAATATCGATACGCTTTTACAGAGAAAACTCGTAAAAGCGCACATCAATTATGTAACGGGCATTCTCGAAAACAACCACCCGTTAACGCTCAAGATTTATAAAGGTAAACCGGGCGACGAAGCTCTGGCGCATGTAATGTCGACGACGTTTTTCAAAGACAAAACAGCATACGAAAAACTGGTTTCCCTTACGCCCGATGAAATTCTTTCTTCGAACGATCCGTTTATATCGTTCATAATAAATACGCGCGATAAGCTTTCTGCATTAAGACGAAAGGTAAACGAAATCGACACTTCGTTGGAAGTACTGCTCGGTCAATTAGGCAGAGCCGCATATGAAGTTTACGGAGATCGCATACCGCCCGACGCGACTCTCACGCTAAGAATTACCGACGGCAGAATCAAAGGATATGAATACAACGGCACAATAGCTCCTCCCAAAACCACATTCTTCGGCATTTACGACAGATGGAACTCATTTGGAAGAAAAGATTATCCGTGGGGTCTGCACGAAAGATGGCGCACAATTCCCGACAGTCTGGACCTTGCCATACCCGTAGGATTCGCGTCCACTAATGATATTGTCGGCGGTAATTCGGGAAGCTCCGTTATCAATATTAACAGGGAAGTCGTAGGTCTGGTGCACGACGGCAATCTGGAAAGCCTGGCGGGAGATTTCATTTTCCTCGAGTCGAACAACAGAGCGGTGGCTACGGATTCATGGGGTTTAATGGAATCTCTTAAATACGTATTTAAGACCAAACGATTAATCAAAGAACTCGAAACGGGAACTGCGGAGTAAAGGGTACTTCGTATTGGGGTTCAGGGTTTGGGAGTTCAACGTTCTTAGTTTTTGAGTTCTTTGTTTGGAAGTTCGTGGTTTTGGAGTTATTTGTTTGACATTCAAATTTATACAACAAAGAACGCCAGCACACCCCACTTCAACGCTCCGAACGCCTGCACTCCTGCACACCTGACCTTCAGCACGCCCGATTTTTGCGTTTCCATACGGTTTTATAAACATTATAAGAATTAGATGAAATACTTTGAATAAATAATCCGTTTCAAATATGTTTTGATAAAAAGCCGCCGATGATTTTTTCGAGTTGTTCGAATTCTATCAAAAACGAATCATGACCGTGTATCGAACTGATTTCTGCATATTCGGAATTCGGCAACATACCTGCAATTTGCTTTTGTTCTTCGGCGGGATAAAGCGCGTCCGTGTTTATTCCGATACAGAGCGCCGGTATATCGATTGACGCAAGAGCTTTTTCAATGCCGCCCCTGCCTTCTCCTACGTCGTGAGAATCCATTGCCCATGTAATGTATAAATATGCGTTTGCGTCGAAACGTTTTACAAGCTTTTCCCCCTGATAGTCGAGGTAACTTTGAATCTGAAATTTATCGCCGGTCGAATCGACTTTCTCGCGTCCGAATTTTTTTTCGAATGAAATCATCGATCGGTAGCTTATCATTGCAATTTTACGCGCGTTCGAAAGTCCCGCATAAGGCTGTTCTTTATAATTACCGTTATTCCACGACGGATCGATTGTAATTGAATTACGCGCTACTTCGTTGAGAGCTATTGCCCATGCAGAATGTCCCGCCGAAGTGGCTATCGGAACTATGCTGTCGGCAAATCCTGGATACATTAATGGCAGTTCCAAAGTTTGCATACCGCCGAGCGAACCGCCTGTAGCCACTTTTATTTTTTTTATTCCCAGATAATCGGCGAGTCGCTTCTGAACTTTTACCATATCCCTTACGGTAACTTTCGGAAAGTTCAGTCCGTATTTTTTGTTTGTTTCGGGATTTATATCCGCCGGACCCGTTGTACCGTAGCAGCTTCCCAGGAAATTACTGCATACTACAAAATATTTATTTGTATCGAACAACTTGCCGGGGCCTATTAGCGGATCCCACCAACCGGCTTTGCTGAGGAACATTTTATTGTACTTAAAAAGGAATTCATACGATTTGGAATTCTCAACTTCCTCGTCGGTTATAATTCCCGCCGCATGGGAATTGCCTGTCAAAGCGTGGTATATCCAGATTGCATTATCGCCCGACTTATTGAGCGAGCCGTAAGTTTGATACGCTACGTTGATATTTTTTAACTGCGCGCCCGACTGAAGCTTTAAGGGCTCGTCGACGTAGAGTTTAATGTATTTTGTTTTTGCAGTCATATAATCAGAATCCGTTTGAAAAAACGCGGCTGCCGTCAATAAAGCGGCAGCCTCAAAGTTTAATTTATTTTACGGCTTTCGACAATGCCTGGTCGAAATCCTCGATGATGTCGTCTATATGTTCAAGTCCGACGGAAACGCGGATCATATCCTCCGTAACGCCGGCAGTCTTTTGTTCTTCTTCGGAAAGCTGCTGATGCGTAGTCGACGCCGGATGTATAACCAGAGTTTTAGCGTCGCCCACATTTGCCAACAAACTCGACAGTTCGACGCTGTCGATGAATTTTTTACCGGCTTCAAGTCCGCCTTTAATTCCAAAGACGACCATAGAGCCGAACAAATTATGATTAAGATATTTTTTTGCATTCTCGTGATAAGGACTGTCTTCAAATCCCGGGTACCATACCCACGAAACGCGGGAATCGTTCCTGAGCCATTGAGCAAGTTTAAATGCGTTTTGTGAGTGGCGTTCGATTCTTAACGAAAGAGTTTCCAGACCCTGCAACAGCAAGAATGAATTAAAAGGACTGAGACACGGACCGAAATCCCTCAAGCCTTCCACTCGCGCCCTTATAATAAACGCAATATTTCCGAACGGAGAATCTTTGCCGAATACTTCCCAGAATTTCAATCCGTGATATCCGGGGCTAGGTTCAGTGAATACGGGAAATTTTCCGTTGCCCCAATCGAATCTGCCCGAATCGACTATTACTCCGCCTATCGACGTGCCGTGCCCGCCAATCCATTTAGTAGCCGACGCTACTACAATATCCGCTCCGTGGTCAATCGGAGTCGAAAGATAACCGGCGGCTCCGAATGTGTTGTCGACAATCAACGGAATATTATGGGAATGAGCCAGGTCGGCAAGCGCTTTGATGTCGGGGACATTCAATCGCGGATTGCCGATGGTTTCGATATAGAGCGCTTTTGTCTTTTCGTCGATTGCTTTTTCGAATTCTGCCGGCTCGTCGGAATTTACGAACTTAAAATTAATCCCGAGACGCGGCAATGTAACTTTGAAGAGATTGTATGTCCCTCCGTATAAAAAGCTTGTGGTTACGATATTATCGCCGGCTTGAGCCAGGTTTGTAATCGCTAGCGTTTCAGCCGCCTGACCGGAAGAAGTTGCCAATGCCGCAACGCCGTTTTCGAGAGCGGCTATTCTTTGTTCGAAAACGTCCGTAGTCGGATTCATTATACGGGTGTAAATATTGCCGAACTCTTTCAAAGCAAAAAGATTTGCGGCGTGTTCCGAATCGTTGAAAAGATAAGAAGTTGTTTGATATATTGGAACGGCACGCGCATTGGTAGCCTTGTCGGGCGACTGACCTGCGTGCAGTTGTAATGTTTCATAACGATATTTCTTGCTCATATGTTCTCCTGCTGATTTTAGATAAAAAAAAACCTCTTCGGGAAGATTCCGGAAGAGGTTCGATTAAAAAACTCTTTCTTATCTTCCCCGCAACATTAAAGTTGGGGCAGGAATTAGCACCTTTCCCTCTTAAAGACGGGATGGTTGCCAAGGCGTCATCGGGCCTGTTCCCTCGACCTTTCTTGATAAGACAACAAATGTTAAGAACAATTAATTGGGTGCAAATATAATTTATTATTCGATTGCAGTCAAGAAAAAAATTATTTTATGGTGTATTTGGAAATTTTCAAAACGTCGGAAAGAATTCCGGCGGCGGCTGCTGCCGGACCTCCGCCGTGTCCTTTAATAATCAATGGATGCTCGTAATGAAATCTCGTTCTGAACGCTACAATCTTTTCTTTTGAACTCAATCCGTAAAAAGGATGCGTCTTATCGATTAGTTCAAGACCTACCGCGCTCTTGCCCCGGTCGTACCTTGCCATATATATTAATTCTTTTCCCGCTTTTATTGCCCGGTCTCTTAATTTGTCAAAATGACTATCGTACTTTTTAATGTGTTCCGCTATGAAAGAATGCGCTCCTTTCGGCGGCAGCTTCAAAAGCGGTTTTATATCTATGTCGTTCAGTTCGTATTCTTTGCCTGTTTCCCTGATTAATATCAACAATTTCTTTGCCACGTCTTCTCCGGAAAAGTCGACCCGAGGATTCGGTTCGGTAAAGCCGCTTTTGATTGCGTTTAATATTATTTCGCTCATCTTCATGCCGGCGTTCATAAATTCTTTCAAAATAAAATTCATCGTACTCGAAAACATGCCTTCGATAGCGATAATTTCGTCGCCGCTTTCAATCAAATTTCTTATAACGTCTATAGTAGGCAATCCGACGCCCACGGTTGTGGAATATCTGAATTCGGAATTGTATTTATGCGCCGTCTCAATAAGATTTTTATATTCTTTGTACGGTGCCGAGTTTGCAGTTTTATTCGGAGTTACGATCGATATTGCGGAGGATAATACTTCATTATAATAAGGCACGAATAAATCGCCCGAGGTCGCGTCGATAAAAATTGAATTAGAAAGGTTGAGTTCTTTCATTCTTTCGATGAATTTTCTGACGTTCGATTTTTGACCCGATTTTTTTAATAATTCTTTCCAGTTCGACAGATCGATTCCTTCCTCATCAAAGAGCATCTTTTTGCTGTCGGCTAGCCCCACGAAACGCAAGTTAATCGACATATTGTTTATTATGTTTTCATGTTGCTTTACGATCAAATCGATAAATTTGGAACCCACGTTGCCGGGTCCCGCAAGAAAGACATTTATATTTTTTTGTTCCGAGATAAAGAGAGATTCGTGCAGTACGTTGAGAGCTTTTTTGAGTTGCTCTTTCCTAATTACCATTGTAAGATTCAACTGCGACGAGCCCTGCGCTATGGCAATCGTATTGATTCCGTTCTTCCCGAGCGCAAAAAGAACTTTACCCGAAACGCCCGGAGTATTCAAAAGGTCCTCGCCGACAACGGCAATCATGGACAGATTTTCGATCACTTCCACTTTTTTCAACTGCTTTTCATAAATCTCGAGTTTAAGTTCGTTTTCGATCGCCTTTTTTGCCAGTTTGCTTACCGACGGCATAACGGCTATACAAATCGTATGACCGGAGGAGCCCTGCGTAATCATCAGTACGTTAATTTTAGCCGAGGCGAGAGCGCCGAATATACGCGACGATATTCCTTCGATTCCAATCAAGCCGCTGCCTTCAACCTGCAGCAGATGTATATCGTCGATCGAAGAAATTCCTTTCATATTGAATTGTATCTGAGGTTCGCGCGGCAGTATCAGCGTTCCTCTGAAAGACGGATTGAACGTGTTCTTGATGCGTATTTTAATTTGTTTTTGCAAAGCCGGAAGCATGGTTGGAGAATAAATTACTTTAGCGCCGAAGTGCGACATTTCCATAGCCTCTTCGTAAGTGACGGCTCTTAAGGGGAAAGCGTTTCGAACCTTGCGCGGATCCGCCGTCATTATGCCGTTTACGTCCGTCCATATTTCAATTTCATCTGCGTCTAACGCGGCTCCGATAATAGAAGCCGTATAATCCGAGCCGCCTCTGCCAAGCGTCGTCGTAATTCCTTCGACAGTCGACGCTATGAAGCCGGTTACGATCGGAACTTCTTTCGATTTTTTAAAGCGTTCTTTTATCAGGCTGTTTGTTGTTTCAAAATTAACTTTTGCGTTTCCGAATTGTTCGTCCGTCTTAATTAATTCCCTGGCGTCGACAAAGCTTGCTTCAATCTTGCGGGATTTTAAAGTTTCGGCAATAATAAAACAGGAGAGCCTTTCGCCGTAACTCATAATTTCGTCGAGCGTTTTAGGAGTAAGTTCGCCGATTGTATAAAGACTCTTGAATATTTCGTAGAGTTCGGCAAATCTCTGTTTAAGATAATCGTTAGTTTTAGTTCTTTTGTCGGCAGGTATTAATCTGCTCGCCGTGGTAAGATGCTTGCCTTTAATTTTAACAAAACTTTCCCTGTATCCTTCGTCTTTCCCGCTTGCTCTTATTGCCGTTTCGATAAGCGCGTCGGTAACTCCCGACATTGCGGAACATACAACAATTATTTTTTCTTTTCTCTTTATATACGATTCGATTATATCGGTAACGCTTTTAATATTTTTATAATCGCCAACGGAAGTGCCGCCGAATTTTAACACCTTCATTTTCACAACCTTTTTAGATTAACTTCTGCAACTATAATACAGCAAAGTTTTATATACAAGTTTACCCCGGAAATTTTTACGACATGGAACTTTAAATTGCCGCATAACATTATTAATGTCATGGATAAAAGAAACACGGATTCCCCGTGCAACAACATTTGCAGAATGGACGAGGAAAACAGATACTGCGCCGGATGTTTCAGAACTTTAGACGAGATTGCGCACTGGCAGTCGATGACCGATAGTCAGAAAAAAAGAGTTTACATGTTAATAGAAGAACGCAGAAATTCATCCGGTAAAAAGTCTACTTCCCGTTAGAGCCGCGCTTACGCATGTAAGCAAAATCGACTATCATTTTAAGAGCGCGGCTGTAAGAATATCCTGCGGTTCTTGCAGAGCGCATAAATCCGGCGTCCTGCTGCAAATCGGGATTCGGATTGACTTCGAGCACGTACAGCTTTTTGTCTTCCGACAATCGCATATCGACGCGCGCATAATCCCTGCAGCCGACTGCTTTAACCGCTTTGAGCGCAATCTCTTCGGCTTCTTTTCGGACTTTCTTACTCAAAGGCGCAGGACATTTCGGAATTGTTTTATGATAGGCGACGTGGTACGGATCCCATTTTGCCTGATAACTGACAATCGGATGAAGATCGTCGGGCAGTTTCGAAAAGTCGATTTCGCTTATCGGCAATACTTCCGGCTCTTTATCCCCGAAAACAGCCACATTGAGCTCCCTGCCTACAATAAACTCTTCGACCAATGCAGGCTGCGCAAAATATTCGAGCACGTATTTTACTCTTTTTTTTAGCGCATCAACATTATAAACAATCGATTCTTCTTCGATGCCGACACTTGCGTCTTCCAACGCGGGCTTAACTATAAGAGGATAATTCAAATTGATTCTGAAGGGTTTATTCAAGGATTTAACGAGACGGTAATTGGGCGTCCGTATACCTATCGAACTCAGTATCCTTTTTGTAAGGATTTTACTCTGGCACGTTCCGAGGGCAAGCGGCGGCGCTCCCGTATACGGAATATCGAGAAGTTCGAGCAAGCCTGCAAAGTTCATCTCCTGTATGGCTACGTCTTTGTATAATTCCATCAAATTAAAAACCACATCCGGCTTGTTTTTCTCGATATCGTCGAAGAAAAGTTGCAGGTTGTCCATTATGTTAAGAGTATAAGCGTCGTAACCGGCTCTTCTCAATGCTTTTGCCATCACTTCGTATTCGTCGATCGGATTTGAATTCTCAAGGTCAAAGTAGGGTTTGAAGTCGAGGTCTTCTTCGGAAATTTCAGGCGCCTGTTCGTAAATTTCCGGGTCTGATTCGTTGTAAACGATAAGAACTTTCATAAAACAGAATTTTTTATTTATAAAGTATAAAAAAAATAAAAAGCATACTAAACTTTTTATTATTTTTGACCCGAACTATAAAGGCCTTTGATGAGCTTTTATCCTCAACCGAACAAATATCAATGCGGACCGTTTGCGTTGAAATACGCGCTGGTGATGCTCGGCGTATTTAAAGACGAAGATCAAATCGGAATAATTGCTGGAAGCACCTGGTGGGCGGGAACAGATGAATTCGGCCTGGCGAGAGCGGCGCGCCGCTTTAACTGCAGAATGAAACATTTTCAGTCGAGCAATCCCGGCGACGCCCGGAAATTATTGATTAAAAACCTGCAAAAAGGATATCCCTGCATTTTGAGCGTCAATAATTGGGAACACTGGAATACCGTCGTAAGCTATTCGAAAGGCAAGTTCGTCGTAATCGACAGCGAATTAGACAAAGTCGTTAGCGTTGTAAGCGCAACGCAACTTTTACGCAATTGGAAATATTCCGATAAGAAAGCAGGCATTGTAAGCTACGACGGATACGCCATAGCGCCGAAGTTCAAAGTTCATACGCGCGCCAAGTTTACTCCGCGAAAAGCCATTCAATTGATGTACGAAAAAAACGAGGACCTCGCTCGCAAATGGGATCAATACACCAACGATTTGATAAACATCTGCAAGCCGAGGACAAAACTCAGCTATAACATCATTACATTCAACGAATTTCTTCGAAGAAATCAGAACCATCTGGTAAAGCGCGTGGCGATGTGGCACGGCGAACCGACATATTCCGAGTTAAAAAAGATTTTAAGCAATATGAAATTCGTGGCTGAAGTTTACGACCTCGTAGTTCCTATTGACGAGGAAAAACGCGCCGTTACAGATATCGCCTCTATATTGATGATGTATGCCTGCGGCAAGTACGGAATGACCCCTATTTATTAAAAATATTTTTTAGGGTATTCAAACAAAAACGTTTTCCCTTTTCCGCGTTCAATATTTTTCCACGAATCGACATTAAGTCCTATTCCCACAATCGAACATGTAGGCATATTATCTAAATATTCCGAGCCCAATAAATTCGCAAAATTTGTCAATCCGGGATTATGCCCGAACAGAAATACCGATTCGAAGCGGTCGTCAATATCTTCAACTACCAAACTCAATTCTCTCATTCCGGCTTCGTATATTCTGTCTTCTACTATAATGTCTTCTTCATTTTTGCCGTATATGGATGCAAAGACGAGAGCCGTGTCGAAGGCTCTCTTTGCGGGGCTCGAAATAATCAGGTCGGGCTCTATTCCTTTTTCCTTAATTAATCGAGCCATAAACGGAGCGTCCCTTTCGCCTCTTTTATTGAGAGGCCTTTCCATATCGGTTAAACCCGGATTGTCCCAACTCGATTTGGCATGTCTTATCAGGAATAATTTTTTCATGTATTATCCTTAGCGTTGTCCAGAAGCGCGAGTTGTTTTTTCAATCGTTCAATATTTTTCTCTTTCAGAGCGCCGTACTTTCGATTCGAATATTCCGTAAAGAAGCGATGCTTTGAAAAGAAGTCGATGCTTTTTTCGAGCCATTCTTTTTCCGAAAGTTCTTTACCGAAATAAATTTCGTATTCCTGACGGAAGAGGTTATTGCGCACTTCGAAATCCTCCCGGCCGATATGAGCCAGGTCGGCGTCGCAAATAACTTTTTCGAGTAACGTGTCCGGATTTTGAGGAACGCGCGTTGCCATAATACACTTAACGACTTCGTATATTTTGTCGGGCGGATAATTTTCTACATTTAAAAATCCGCGCGCATAATTAGCGCTCACTTCTTCGTGACCTTCCGATTGAACGCAATAACCCGTGTCGTGAAACCAAGCCGCCAGCGTAACAATTTCGAGTTCTTCCTCGTTTAAACCTTCGCCCGCGCCTATTTCCTTAACCTTGTCGACAACTTCGAGCGTATGGTCGATATTATGGTAGACGTTATCTTTGTTTCGAAGCGCCTCGAAAAGTCCTTCAACATACCGGCGCGCTTTATTTAGGATCTGGTTATCCATACGGTTCTAATGATTAGCGTAAAGATAATAAAAAAAGGATAAGAGTCGAATTAATTCAGTGATGCATTTCACTGTGTACGACTTTTTCTATTTTGGGACTCAAGAACGGAATGCCGAGATTCAAGCCACGCAGAATAAAGAGAAGCGCCAGCAAGAACGCCATCGCGGGTATTAATCTTTTTCTCAATTTAATATGGATGAAATTTCCGAGCGTTGCAGTTATGAACATTACAGGGAAAGTGCCGAGCCCGAACAACGCCATATAAACCGCGCCTTCGGCAGGAGTGGACATTGTAATCGCTCCCGCAATTCCAACATAAACAAAACCGCACGGCAGCAATCCGTTAAGTATTCCGATTACGTAGAGCGATACGACCGATTTCCGCGCCATTAGTTTCCCGAAATAAATTTTCAGTCTGTCATAAAACACCGCATAAACTTTTGTGTGCGCGACTTTGTTTTTCAGTGAAGAAGGCAGGAATAAATAAACGAGGATAACTCCGCCGGAAATGAGGGAAATGTATTGTTGAAGCCCTATTAGCCGCAATTGTTTCCCGAACAAGCCGAACAAAAATCCCATTAAAGCGTAGGTCGTAATTCTGCCCGCATTATAAAGAATGCGTCCCGTAAATATTTTTATCCATGTCTCTCCGACAATCGGAATTGCCATTACGATCGGTCCGCACATGCCGACGCAGTGCAGGCTACCGAAAAGCCCGATTAACAAACCCGTCCAGATTTCCATCAGCTTATCATTAAGTTTTTTTCATAATAATATTCTTTAATACCGTCCGACCAGTCGATTTTAATTTTCCAGTAACCCCGTTTAAGTTTATTGAAAGGGACTCTGAAAGTGTAAGTCGAATCGAGTTGAATATCCGCAATAAAATCGCGCTCTTGGTCCGAAGGTCTGTAGAATTCTATTTCTCCTTTTATTTTCTCGGGCTGAGTAATCTCCGGAAATACAATATCGACATAACCTTCGTTCATAATAACCGAAATATTTTTATCCAGCGATTCGCTGTTTTTCTTTTTTTCGATTTGATTTTGATACTTGATTTCTTCGGCGTAATAATTTTCCGTAACAAGACTTACGTCCTGATTTATGAATATATAAACCATTGTCAAAGTCCCAATGACAAAAACGGTATAGACAATTACGATAATAGTACCCCAGGATAGTTTCATTTTTTCTCCGGTCTTGCCAAAAAAGAAGTTGTAATTTTTTTGATGATTTTGTCGTTCGAATAAACATTTACAGTCAAAGGAGTTTTTATTGTTTTGACATCCGACTTGGGAAGAATTATAAAAAACTTAGCCTCGGCTATGCTTTGCGGTTTTACTTTCAGATTGTCGCCGATAATTTTAATTTCCGCATTTTTATTTTCGACTTCGATTCGGGGAGTAACTTCATTCGATGTTTTGTTCACAATTTTAATGTCGTAAAGATTGCTGATTTTATTCCCCGGTTGATCCTGGGAAAGCAATCCCGGAGTTCTGAGTATATTAACGTCGAGTTCAGCCCTGTTAATCAAAAGAAATGAAATAAGAAAAAGCAGGAAGAACAGCACTACGGTGTAGCCTACCGCTTTGGGAGTAAGGATAGGTCTTCTTCCGGTTTCGATTTCATTTTTGGAAGCGTACCTAATCAGTCCTTTCGGTTTGCCGATTCGATCCATAACGTAATCGCAGGCGTCGATGCATGCGGTGCAATTTACGCACTCGAGCTGCGTTCCGTTACGTATGTCGATGCCCGTCGGACACACTTCCACGCATTGATTGCAATCGATACAATCCCCGGCGGTTCTTTCTTCGCCTCGCCGCAGTTTTCCTCTCGGTTCTCCTCTCTTATAATCGTAATGGATCACTATCGAATTTTCGTCCAACATTACTCCCTGCAGTCTTCCGTAAGGGCAAACCAGAACGCAAGCTTGTTCTCTGAAATACGAAAAGACGAAATAAAAAACTCCCGAGAAAATTAATACGGCTATAAAAGTTCCGGCATGGAGCGCGGGAGAATGAGTAATATATTTGAGTAAATTATCCGAGCCAATTATATAAGCCAGAAAAATATTCGCTATTGCAAAAGAGATTGCAAAAAATATAATATGTTTTGCGGCTTTAATTCTGAACTTACGCGGATTCATCGGAAGTTGATTTAGTTTGCGCTGTTCCTTAGCGTCGCCTTCCAGCCAGTACTCGATTTTTCTGAATACCATTTCCATAAAAACGGTTTGAGGACAAATCCAGCCGCAAAAAAGTCTGCCGTAAACCACGGTGAAGAGGAAAATCGATACAATAAAGGCAATCATTGCAAGCGCAAAAAAGTAGATGTCCTGCGGACCGAAATAAATACCGAACACAACGAATTTCCGCTCCAGCACATTAAACAAAATGAACGGACGCCCCGCAACTTTTATAAAAGGCGCAGCAACGAGAAAAAGCAAAAGGAATAGGCTTACAATAGTCCTTGCGCGGTAAAATTTACCCGAAGGTTTTTTAGGATAAATCCAGCGTCTTTTGCCTTCTTTGGTAACTGTGGATATCGAATCTCGAAAAGTTTCCTTTTTAATATCTTCCGCAGTTTTGTTCATGCGCCTTTATTTTCCTCTGGCTTGTTTTCATTCCACAATTCACCTTCCGGCGCTTTGGGATTCGGAGGATTCGTACCGTGTAACGTAATAATATAACTCGCAACAGCTTGAATCTTCTTCGGTTCTAGCTGTGATTCCCAGCTTATCATTCCTTTCTGCGGAACGCCGTATTTGATTGTCTTGAAAATATTTTTAATTCCTCCTCCGTGTATCCAATAGTCGTCGGTTAAATTCGGTCCGATAAGTCCTTCGCCGTTTTGACCGTGACAGCTTGCGCAATTCTTAACGAATATTTCTTTTCCTTCGGAAAGAGTGGCGGCGTCGTCTACAAACGAAACCGTTTCCTCGTTAATAAACGCGCCGGATTTAATCAAAATTTCGCGCTGCAGTTTTGCCTGCTCGATTTCATATTTGTATTCGTTCAGCTGCACCTGCCCGTCTCCGATTATGTGGTAATTTATTAAATAACCCGCAGCCCATATAATCGTTCCGTAGAAAAGAATCTGAAACCACGGCGGCACACGATTGTCGAGTTCTCTTATTCCGTCGTAATCGTGTCCGAGAAGAATTTCCTGTTCCTTCTCTATCGGAGTCGATTTGTTCAAAAAAGCAAATAATTTACGAAACGGTTCAAGAAACGTCCTGCCTTCCGAATCGTTCTTTTCTGAATAGACAAACGCAAGCCAGAGGACAAAAGCAATCATCAACAGCGTAATTATTATCATTGTTTTCATCACGCTGTCGAGAACATCTTCGTTGCCCGCGGCAAATACCGAACTTAAAGGAGACAGCAGGATAACCGCCAAAATCGATTTTATCTTATTCATTTTCATTCTCTGAATTGTTTTCCGTTTGTGAATTATTTAAAGGCAGATTTTTCATCCTATCGATGAAATTCTTATCCAGTTTCCAGGTTCTGATAACCGTAATTACGAATACGGTAAAAAACAATACCAGACTGATAACCGGATAGATCGAAACACCTTCTATCGAACTCAAATAATTTGAAATCATCATTCGCCTTTCTTTTCTACTTTTATATCCGTACCGAGTCTTTGAAGATATGCAATCAAAGCGACAATATCGTTATCGGGATTGACGGGAATACCGTTATTCAGAAGATCGTCGGCAATCGAATTAGCCTGCGTCATCAAATCTTCATTTGCAAACTTTTCGTAGCCGTCGGGATAAGGCACGCCTATCGAACGCAACGCGCTGATTTTTGCCGCCGTTTCCGAAGTGTCGATGCGTTGTGTAATAAGCCATTTATACGAAGGCATTATAGAGCCGGGCGACATTTGTGCCGGGTCTTCCATGTGGAGATAATGCCACAGGTTTGAATATTTTCCTCCGACTCTGTGTAAATCCGGTCCGGTTCTTTTCGAGCCCCATAAGAACGGATGGTCGTAAACAAATTCGCCGGCTTTTGAATATTCGCCGTATCGTTCGGTCTCCGACCTGAAAGGACGCACCATTTGCGAATGGCAGGCGTTGCATCCTTCGCGGATATAGATATCTCTTCCATGCAGTTCCAACGGTGAATACGGTTTAACGCTCGAGATTGTAGGTATATTCGATTTCACAATAAATGTCGGAACCGCTTCAACGAGTCCGCCGATTAAAATTACCACTGTCGAAAGGAGAGCAAATTTAACGGGACGTTTTTCGAGGTAACGGTGTATCATTCCTCTTTTCAGTTTGTCTTCCGATTTAACCAGCGGGTAGGCTTCCGCCGCTTCGTCTTTTATGAATTTACCCTGTTTTGCAGTCATGGCAAGATTATATACCATCATGAACATACCGCTCAAATAGAGTAATCCTCCTATCGACCGGATAACGTGCATCGGAATTATTTGGAGAGTAGTTTCCAGAAAGTTCGGATATTGCAGAAGACCGAGCTCTGTAAATTGTTTCCACATCAACGACTGCGTTATACCCGACCAATACATCGGCACAACATAGAATACGATGCCGAGAGTAGCAATCCAGAAATGTGAATTTGCGAGTTTTCTAGAATGAAGTTTGGTATTCCACATTTTCGGTATTAACCAATAGAGTATTCCGAAAGTCAAAAGTCCGTTCCATCCGAGAGCGCCTACGTGCACGTGAGCGATTGTCCAGTCGGTGTAATGAGAAATCGCGTTGACGTTTTTGAGCGAGAGCATCGGACCTTCGAACGTAGCCATTCCGTATGCTGTAACCGCCACGACCATAAATTTAAGAACGGGGTTTTCCCTGACTTTATCCCATGCGCCTCGCAGCGTAAGAAGACCGTTCAACATTCCTCCCCACGAAGGCGCAATCAACATTATCGAGAAAACGGTGCCGAGCGATTGAGCCCAGTCGGGCAGCGCCGTATACAAAAGATGATGCGGACCCGCCCAGATGTAAATAAATATCAACGCCCAGAAGTGGAGAATCGAAAGCCGGTACGAATAAACGGGTCGTTCTGCGGCTTTCGGTAAAAAGTAATACATCAATCCCAGATAAGGCGTCGTTAAAAAGAATGCGACTGCATTGTGTCCGTACCACCATTGTACTAGCGCGTCCTGAACGCCCGCGTAAACCGGATAGCTTTTCAAGAACGATACCGGAATTTCGATCGAATTTACCACGTGCAAAATTGTTACGGTTACGAACGTGGCTATATAAAACCAGATTGCCACGTACATATGTTCTTCGCGTCTTTTTATAATCGTACCGAACATATTAATTCCGAACGCCACCCATACAACTGCAATCATAATATCGATAGGCCATTCCAGCTCGGCGTATTCTTTACTGGTCGTCAAACCGAGCGGCAGCGTAATTGCGGCGGCGACAATAATCAACTGCCATCCCCAGAAGTGAAACTTGCTCAGGAAATCGCTGAACATGCGCGCTTTACAGAGTCGCTGCAACGAATAATATACTCCGGCAAATATCATATTGCCCACAAAAGCAAATATAACCGCATTCGTATGGAGAGGACGAATTCTTCCGAATGTAGTATACGGAATGCCGAGATTTGCAGCCGGAAAGTAGAGTTGAATTGCGATAATCAACCCGACAAGCATTCCCACAAAGCCCCATACAATGGTGGCTATCGAAAACTGCTTGACTATATTATTATCGTAACTGAATTTTTCTATCTGCATCTATTGCTCCTGTTTTTTTGATTCGGTACTGTTGACTTTTTTGTCTTCGAACAAAATTCTGAAAGCCGGCGTTTGAGTATCGTCGTACTGCCCCGACCTGACAGCCCACAGGTAGGCTGTCAGGAATCCGCCCGCCACAAGCAGGCTCGCAATTACGAGAACAATAATAACCGACATTACAGCAATCCTTTAACTTTTGCAAAAATAGTTGTTGCAGTCGTAGTAAACAAAACAATTGTAATCGAGCTCAGCGGCATCAGTATGGCGGCTATTACCGGTTCGAGCTTACCGCTTGTTGCAAAATATAAACCGACGACATTATAAACAAAGGATATAGCAAAACTCGCATAAACAATATATCTGCTTACAACGGAATATTCGAGAAATTTATGAAGCGAGCCGAAAGAATCCGCGTCGAGAATGGCGTCGCATGCGGGAGTGAAATTATTGATGTTGTCGGATATTGAAACTCCTGCGTCGCTCTTTTGAAGCGCTCCGGCGTCGTTCAAGCCGTCGCCTATCATCATTACAACTTCGCCCCCTTCTTTTAACTTTTTTATAAATTCAAGCTTGTCGAACGGACTTTGCCGGAAAAGCACTTTACCGCTTCCGAAATATTTTTCTAAATTTCGTTTTTCCCTCTCCGTATCGCCGGTCAAAAGATACAGCTTGTATCTTGATTTGAGACGCGATATAACTTCATCGAGTTTATTTCTGTATTTCGTTTTTATTCTGAAATAGCCGAGCGATTCCCCGCCGGAAGTTACCGTAACGTTTGAGGACGAATCGCTTGTTAAAAAAGCGTCGTAACCGGTAAATTCCGGCGACCCGATTTTAAATAACTTACCGTTGAATCTGGCTTGCAGACCTTTGCCGGGATATTCGCGAAAATCCGAAATATTTTGCGCTTTAAATTCGGATAAATAACCGGCGATGGTTCTGCTCAGCGGGTGCGAAGAATTTATTACAAGCGATTTTATTGCGGGCATTAATTCAGCACGATCAATTTGACCGGAAGAAATAAATTCCACTTCGGGATATTTATTGTCCGTAATGGTTCCCGTTTTGTCGAATACCACGGTGGTGATTTTCGACAAGGTTTCCACAACCGAAACGCTCTTCAAATAGAATTTGTTTCTGCCGAATATCCGGAGAGTATTTCCGAATGTAAACGGAACGGATAGAGCCAGAGCGCAGGGACATGCGACAATCAGCACAGCGGTGAAAGCATTGAATGCAATTAAATAATTTTCGGAAGACCAATACAAAAACGTTACGACTGCAATCGAAATCACAATTGCAGTAAAATATTTGCTTACGAAATCGACCAGAGATTCGACGCGGCTTTCTTCTTTTTTACGAAAAGATGAGTCGTTCCACAAACGCGTCAAATAACTTTGAGAAACTTCTTTGATCGATTCGGCTTCGATCGTGCCGCCCTGTTGCCTTCCGCCGGCATAAATAACGTCTCCGTTTTTGAGTTTAACCGGGTCGGATTCTCCGGTGACAAAACTGTAATCGATAAAAGCTTCCCCTTTAATCAGAATCGAATCAGCGGGCACAATTTCGCCGTTACGAATTATCATCCTGTCGCCCACTTTTAGTTTCTCGAGAGGTATTGCGGTTTCGCCTCCCTCTTTTCTGATTGTAACGGAAATGGGAAAGTACGATTTATAATTTCTCTCGAAGCTGAGAGAATGATAAATTTTATTCTGAAAAACCTTGCCTATCAAAAGGAAGAAAACCAGCCCCGCCAACGAATCGAGATAACCCGCCCCGGTCGAAGTTGTAATCTCGTAAAGACTTCTTAAAAATAGAACTGCAATCCCGAGAGCTATCGGAACGTCAATGTTCACAATTTTATTTTTGATTCCTTTGAAAGCCGATATAAAATAATCCGATGCGCTGTAGAAGAGCACGGGCAAAGCCAGCAAAAGATTAAGATACGAAAACACGGTTTTGATTTCGGGGTCGGAATTGACGCCGAGCGAAAGATATTCGGGAAAACTGAGCATCATTATATTGCCGAAGCAGAAGCCCGCAATGCCGATTTTGAAATAGAGTTTTCGGTTGATTTCTTTGAGTTTGTCTTCGTCTTTTCCTTCAAGAGTCAGCAGCGGTTCGTAATTGATTGCGTCGAGAATTTCGACGATTTTTCTGAGCGACGTTTTAGCTTCCGAATATTTAACGAACAATTTTTTCTTCGGAAAATTTACGCGGGAAGCAAGCACTCCTTCGTTGAGCTTATTCAAATTTTCGAGCGCCCAGATACACGAGCTGCAATGGATTTGAGGTATGTAGAACGAAACGGTTGTAATATTTCCGTCGCTGAAGTCGATTAACTTTTCTTTCAACTCCGGATCGTCGAGGAATTCGTAATTTCTGTACGAATTGGTTTTCTTTTTTATTCCGGAGCCGGGCTCTATGCTATAATAATCGCAAAGGTCGGCAGAATTAAGAATTTCAAATACGGTTTTGCACCCGTTGCAGCAGAAATATTTATCGCCTGCAGCAATCGAATCGTCAACGCATTCGTCGCCGCAATGGTAACAAATTATTTTCTCCGATACAGGTTCTTTTTCCGCTTTCCTTTCGTTCATTTTGCGAATCGCCGGGAATTTTTAATCTAAAAATAATAAAATCGGGACATACTATCCTGATTTTTAAATCTGACTTCAAAAATAATATTTACTAATTTTGCAACGATAATATTAAACGAGGCGCTTATGTATCTGAAGAACAAAACCGTATTCATTACCGGAGCCACGTCGGGCATCGGGAAATCGTGCGCATACGCATTTGCACGCGAAGGATCGAATTTAATCATTTCGGCGCGCAGACAGGAATTAATCGAAAAGATTGCCGGCGACTTAAGACAAAAATACGGAGTAAAAGTTTATGCGGGCAAACTAGACGTGCGCAGCCGCGACGAAGTAAAAAAATTCTTTGAATCTCTTCCGGAAGAATGGCAAAAAATCGACATTTTAATTAACAACGCCGGACTCGCCAAAGGCTTGAATAAATTTTACGAGGACGATCCCGGCAACTGGGATATTATGATCGACACAAACGTCAAAGGTCTCCTCTACGTAACGCATGAAGTCCTGAAAGGAATGATAGAAAGACAAAGCGGACATATTATCAATATCGGGTCTATTGCCGGGCACGAAGCTTATCCGAAAGGAGCGGTTTATTGCGCTACGAAACACGCCGTCGACGCGATTACGAAATCATTGAGAATGGATACGATCGACAAAAACATACGCGTAAGCACAATAGACCCGGGATTGGTTGAAACCAATTTCAGCCGGGTGCGATTCGACGGCGACGAGGAAAAGGCAAAAAACGTTTACAAAGGAATAGAGCCGCTTACGGGAGACGACGTTGCAGACGCCGTAATATACTGCGCTTCTCGTCCTCCGCACGTTAACATTGCGCAGATAACTCTCCTCGCTTCAAAACAGGCAAGCGCAACAATCGTGCACCGCGAATGATAAAAAAATAAGACTCTTTTTTATAATAATGTGCGTTTAAAGATTTCAAAAAATCTTAGTTCACACATAAGAAAAAAGCCGGAGAAAATCGTCTCTCCGGCTTTTTGATTTTCTTCTTAACAGACCGATTATTTATTCTTTTCCGCAATAAGATTTAACGCGCTGCCGGCTTTGAACCATTCGATTTGACCCGCGCTCAGTGAATGATTCAACATAATTTCATCCTGCGAGCCGTCTTTATGTTTTACAATCATCTTGACCGGTTTTTCGGGAGACAGTTCTTTTAATCCGACGATGCTTATTCTGTCGTCTTCTTGGATTTTATCGTAGTCGGAAGGGTCTGCAAAAGTAAGCGGCAGCATTCCCTGTTTTTTCAAATTCGTTTCGTGAATTCGCGCAAAG
This sequence comes from Melioribacter sp. Ez-97, assembly GCF_051488665.1. Taxonomy (NCBI): domain Bacteria; kingdom Pseudomonadati; phylum Ignavibacteriota; class Ignavibacteria; order Ignavibacteriales; family Melioribacteraceae; genus Melioribacter; species Melioribacter sp. Ez-97. The sequence goes on from NZ_JBPSEG010000003.1 coordinate 29,219, forward strand.
CTTTTGGCAATAATCGCTTTGCCGCCGAGGTAGCGCGGTTCCATTGCGGCATGTTCGCGCGAAGAGCCTTCGCCGTAGTTCTCGTCGCCAACCACAACCCAGCCGAGTCCTTTGGCTTTGTATTCGCGAGCCACTTCGTGAACGGGTTTGTATTCGCCGGTAAAGAGATTTTTGGCTTCCCCGGTTTTATTCGTAAATGCATTTACGGCGCCGAGGAACATATTCTTCGATATATTGTCGAGATGACCTCGGTACCTGAGCCATTGACCCGCCGGCGAAATATGGTCGGTAGTGCATTTGCCTTTAACTTTCAGAAGAAGAGGCAAGTCGACGAAATCATTTCCATCCCACGGTTCGAATCTTTCGAGAAACTGGAGTCGCTCGCTGTTCGGATCTATTTTAACTTCCGTATCGAAACCGTCGGGCGTCGGTTCAAGATAACCTTTGTTATCTTTAACGAATCCTTTCAGAGGAAGTTCGTCGCCGTACGGCGGATCGAGTTTTACTTCTTCCCCCTTTTCGTTTTTGAGAGCGTCGGTCTCCGGATTGAAAGATAATCTACCGGCGATTGCAAGCGCGGTTACTATTTCGGGACTTGCCACAAACGAAAGCGTTTCGGGATTATTGTCGTTTCTTTTAGCAAAATTACGGTTGAACGAATTAATAATCGTATTTCTTTCGCCTGTCTTGATGTCCATTCTCTTCCACATTCCGATACAAGGACCGCACGCATTGGCGAGCACTTTACCGCCGAGTTCAGTCAATACCTGAAGCTGACCGTCGCGCTCGATTGTGGCGCGCACCTGCTCGGAACCGGGAGTAATTGTAAACTGGGATTTAGCCTTCAGTCCCTTTGCCAGCGCCTGCTTTGCTATATTTGCGGCTCTGTCGATATCTTCGTAACTGGAATTAGTACAGCTTCCGATAAGAGCCACGCTTATATTGTCGGGATAATTGTTTTCTTTTACCGCTTCTTTCATTTTGGACAACGGATGCGCCAGATCGGGAGTAAAAGGTCCGTTGATATGAGGTTCGAGTTCGTTAAGATTAATTTCAATCAGCTGGTCGAAATATTTTTCCGGATTCGCATAAACGTCGTCGTCAGCTTTGAGCTGATGCGCCAGTTTTTCGGCGAGTTCTGCTACGTCCGCTCTGTCGGTTTTACGCAGATAATTAGCCATTTTTTCATCGAATGGGAAAACCGAAGTTGTGGCTCCTACTTCAGCGCCCATATTGCAGATAGTCGCTTTTCCGGTGCACGAAATCGAGCCGGCGCCTTCGCCGAAATATTCGATAATAGCTCCCGTGCCTCCTTTAACGGTCAGCAGACCGGCTAATTTAAGAATAACGTCTTTCGGCGCGGTCCAGCCGGAAAGTTTGCCGGTCAATTTAACGCCAATTAATTTGGGCCACTTCAATTCCCACGGCATACCCGCCATAACGTCGACCACGTCGGCTCCTCCGACGCCAATGGCAATCATACCGAGACCGCCTGCATTCGGAGTATGGGAATCCGAACCGATCATCATTCCGCCCGGGAACGCATAATTTTCGAGTATTACCTGGTGAATAATTCCCGCGCCGGGTTTCCAGAATCCGACGCCGTATTTTTTACAGACGCTCTCCAGAAAATCGTAAACTTCGCGGTTTTCTTCGATTGCTCTTTCGAGGTCTTCTTTCGAGCCGCTCTGAGCAACAATCAGGTGATCGGCGTGAGCCGTAGCCGGCACTGCGGAAGTCTTTCTGCCGGCATGCATAAATTGCAACATCGCCATTTGAGCCGTCGCATCCTGCATTGCGACTCTGTCTGGATAAAAATCGACGAAGTCTTTGCCTCGAACAAATTCACGAGTCGGTTCCTCCGCCAGATGCGCATAGAGAACTTTTTCGGCGTATGTCAAAGGTCTTCCGACAACCTTCCGCGCTTTATTCACCTTATTTTCAAAATTATCATAAACGCGTTTTATCATGTCAAAATTTGCAGCCATTTTAATTTTCCCCTTGTTTAGTTATTCGTTACAAAAATAAAAAAAAATTCGTTTTGATATTGCAGAGAAATTTCATGGAGTCCGCTAGAGCGCTTTTGCATATAAAAAACGGGAATCCCCTCTATTCAAAGCAAATTCCCGTTTATCTAAATAATCCGGTAAAGTTCCGTTTAAGAAACAATTATTTAATCATAGCCGACAGATACTCCGCAACGGTTTCCGCTATTTCTTCATGGCCTTTTTCGTTAGGATGAAGACCGTCCCAGAAGTTTTCGGGACTAACTTTTCCGTAGAGTTGAATGAAACCCGCGGAACGGCGTTCGGCGAGTTTTTTATATTCTTCGTTTAATTTTATTAATGAAGATTGAGTGGCTTCGTTATACAATTTCTTTCTGTTAATTTCGTTCATTGTTTCGAGATTGATATTGCACGGCGAAGCGATAATTACTTTCGCGGATGGAATTTCCGATTTTATTTGAGTCAACATACTGTCGACATTTCTCACGCAGTTTGCCACAAGGCTGTCGTTGCCGTTTTTCAAATCGTTAACTCCGAGCAAAATTATAAAATAGTCGGCGTCGCGGTTGACGTCGATTACAGGCTGCAGTTCGTCCAGATCGGAGGTTTTTCTGCCGTTTCTTCCGGCATTAACAAACGTAATATTGTCGAAACGCTCTGATAACTTTTCCACCCATCCTTTGCCTTCCACGCCCGCGCCGTGAGTAATCGAATCGCCGAAACAGACAATCTTGATTTTTTCCTGCTGCACATTAAATCCCATTAAAACCGCAAGCATTGCAGACAACAGAATTTTCTTTTTCATTGTAAACGCCTCAATTTATTCTTTAATCCATTTCTTTTTCCATTCCGGGTATTTATCGAGAGCCTGCTGAGGCAGGTAAGTGTACCACGTATATCCGGCACGCCTTTCGTGAGCCACTTCGGCAAGCGAATAGACTTTTTTGCCGTCGCGGTTGCAGAACAACGGTTTATGCGTAATCAGTTCGCTGTATCTCGGCCATATCGGAGGAGCGTCGGGATCTTCAACGACAAAACGGTCGACGCTTATTGTGCTCCATTTGTATTTTATCGGCTTAATCTTTTTTTCTTCGATTCGTATGCCTTTTATTTTGGATTCTTCGAACCAACGAACTGCGCTCTCGATTGCATTGATTAATCGCGGCGAAGGATTATCGATATCCATCAAAAACAAAACCAGGTCGGCGCTTTCCTGATTTGCAATGGACGGCAGTTCATAAGAACGCCCATGCTGAGGCTCGAGCGTTATATTATCGTGCTGTTGACCCCACGCATACAATACTCCGTTTTCTTTAATCTGGCAGTCGAGAATGCATTTTAAGCCTTTTTCGAATGCCATTACTGCTCTATCGTATAAATCCTGACTCACAAAAGAATATTGAGGTTCTTTTTTAATAATGTTATAGAGAACCCTCATAATGCCTGCCATTGCGCCGTCGTTGAAGGTAATAAATTTTCGGTAGCCGCTCGTATCCGGATAAAACTGAGGCCAGCCGCCGTTCGGATACTGAGCTTTTAGAATAAATTCGATTCCTTTGACGCAGGCTTCTTTATAACGTTCGTCCTTTAAAATTTCATAGGCGCGCGCGAGATATTCCACCTGAGTATGAGTAGTCCAATTATCGAAAGTTGTGTTGGTCATGTTTTTGGATTTCAGAAGCGCTTCTTTTTGCTCGTCGGTCAGGATGGCGAGCATATCGTAATTTTTGGGCCAGCCGCCGTTTTCTTTTTGATAAAGGAGAATATTATCGGCAATCTCTTTGATTTGCCACGGTTTGTATCTCGGTTGATTTTCGAGCGGATTGATTACGTTATCGTCGGCGCTTATATCGTACCAATGATGCGCGCTGTTCGCAAAACCCGACACGTCGATAATCGTTTTTTTATTTTGAGACTGTCCGTATACTGCCGCAAAAGACAAGGCAATTACGATAAGAAAGAATTTAACGGATTTCATTTTGTATCTCCGTGCAAATTAATTATTCCTCTGTTGACGAACCATTTTTCCAGCAGCGAAGGCCATTCCGACGCGGCATAGCCGCTCTTTTTTTCCATTCCGAAACCGTGACCTCCTTCGAAAAAAATATGAACTTCGGGGTAAACGTTAATTTTAACGCAGGCGTCGATAAAATTCAGAGATTCCCGTACGGGCACGCGAGTGTCGTCGGCGGCGTGCACGATAAATAACGGCGGAAGTTCTTCTTTTACTTTTTCATAAAGGTTCTGCAGCCACGGATAAACAAGTACCGCAAAATCGGGCTTGTAATTGTAGCCGTCGATCGAATCGATAAAAACGCGTTTGGGAGAAAGCATAACATTTGCCGCAAGGTGACCGCCGGCGGAAAATCCGATTACTCCGATTTTATTGCCCGGGCTTTTACTCCTTATAAAACAAACTGCTCTTTGAGCGTCGTCAAGCGCGTCATCCTCGTTTAGCCTGTATTTCAAAACGTACGCGTCGATGCCGAGATTGTTGAGCCACTTTGCAATTGTCACTCCTTCTTTTACAAACGCCAGATGATGATAACCTCCTCCCGGTAAAACGAGCATCGTAATGCCTTTCGACTCGCTTGCTTTATAAAAGACAAGTCCCGGTTGGTTTACGGACCAGAATCTTTCGTCGCTGTAATTTTCTTTTTCAGCAGAATTAGCCGCGCCGGGAGCGCTGCCGTTCCATATGTTAATAAATTCGAACTGCCCGAATACCGGAGCGCTTACGAACAGCAAGACAAGAATAATAATTTTAGTTTTCATTTCATGTTATATTTTTTTATTACGAGATATTTCAATTCGGTGTCGCCTGCGTTTCTAATGCCGTGCATGCTGTTCGGAGGGCAATAGAAACTCGAATACGGTTTCCCGATTCTTGTTTCGCCGTCGAGGTAAAATTCGGCGGTTCCTTCCAGGACGAAGAAGAATTCGTCTTCGGCGTGTGTATGCGGGGCGTGTGTCGCTTTATGAGGGGCGACGACGCTCATTTTCAGAGTGCGTCCGTCGAGAAAATTCTTGTCGACAAACCAGAACTGATAACCGACTTTGGTGCCGACCGTATCTTCCCAATTAAACTGACTGACGCATTCATCTATAGTAAATTGTTTCTGTTTATCCTGAGCTGCAATCAAGATCGGAATAAATAAAAAAAGAATTAAATATTTCATGGAGTCCTCCCTGAGCGTTTACTTCAACGTTTACTTACAAATTTAGCAACTTTTTTTCGTAATTTACAGGCAAAAATTTTTTATTTGTGGAAAAAATGAGCAGCGCAACTTTAATTTTATCTTGCACGGACCGCAAAGGTCTGGTGGCAAAAATATCCCAATTCCTTTATCAGCGAGACGCAAATATTATCGACCTGGACGAACACGTCGACAAAAACGAAAAGATGTTCTTTATACGCATCGAATGGGAACTAAACGGGAAGGCAAATCTTACGGATGAATTCATCGGCGAATTCAAAAAATTAGCCGACGAAATCGGCGCAAATTGGGAAATTAAACCGAACGAAAACAAAAAACGCCTCGCCATTTTTGTTTCGAAATACGACCATTGCCTGCTCGAAATTCTCTGGCGTTACAGCAATAACGAGCTTCACGCCGAAATCCCCCTCATTATTTCGAATCATCCCGATCTCGAACATGTCGCCCGTCAATACGCCATTCCCTATTACTGTTTTCCGATTACAAAAGAAAACAAACGAGAGCAGGAAGAAAAAGAACTCGAATTACTGAAAGAGCATCGAATCGACACGGTGATATTAGCGCGCTATATGCAGATTCTAACTCCCCGTTTTATCGCCGCATATCCGAATAACATAATCAACATACACCATTCTTTCCTGCCGGCGTTTATAGGAGCCGATCCTTATAAAAAGGCTTACGAAAGGGGCGTAAAATTAATCGGCGCAACTAGTCATTACGTTACGGAAGAGCTTGACGAAGGTCCAATTATCGAGCAGGACGTTATAAGAATTTCGCATAAAGATTCGTTGAAAGATTTAATCAGAAAAGGACGCGACCTCGAGCGGTTGGTGCTTGCCCGCGCGGTAGACTTACACGTCAACAACCGCGTTCTTCAGTACGGCAAAAAAACAATCATTTTCGAATAGCCGCCATGAAGAATTTGCTCCTTCTCGTTTCGATTACCATCGGTATTTTTTTTCCTTACGGACATAAGTTTACGTTTCTCATCCGGTATTTTTTGATGGCGCTGCTTTTCTTTTCGTTTCTCGATATTAAAATCGATAAGACTATAATAAGCGTTAAACATTTCATAATACTCGTTTCCCTTATTGGCGCTTCGTTCTTATCATACTTAGCCATTTATCCTTTCGATAAACTGCTGGCGCAAACCGCATTCATAACCGCAATAGCTCCCACTGCAATCGCCGCTCCGGTTATTATCAGTCTGAAGAAAGGAAAAGTGGAATTCACGCTTTTTTCTCTTGTATTGACAAACATAGTCATTACGATCATCCTGCCTTTCATTCTTCCTCTGATTATCAACAGCGGAAACGACATTACATTCAACGACATTTTACTGCCGGTGTTGGTTACATTTTCAACGCCATTAATTTTGGCAAGATTGGTTAAAGCAATAAGCGTTTCTTTATGGAAAAAATTAATCGACTTGAAGGACGGCTCGTTTTATATACTCGTCGTAAATGTTTATCTGGCTACTTCCGGCGCTTCGTATTATATCCGTAACAATCTCACTTCGGAATTGTCTTTGGTTTATGAAATCGGAATTGTTACTGCTTTAATCTGCGCATTTTTATTCACGCTGGGTTGGTTTATCGGCGGTAAAGAATATGCTTCCGAAGCCAGTCAGGCATTGGGTCAAAAAAATAATTCGTATACTATCTGGCTCGCAATAACTTTTATGAATCCGGTATCGGTACTCGGACCGGTTTTTTATGTGCTTTTTCAGAATACTTATATTTCGCTAAATCTCTATTATCACTCTAGGAAACAAAGTCCTTCAGATTGAAGAAAGTCAAAACAATTACGGGTATATGGAGAGCCGTCAAAATGCCGAATCGTATTATAACGTCTTTACGAACCTGTTTAACCATAGTTCCGAAGTAAATTCCTTTCATTATCGAATTGCTCATCATTGCAATTAAAATAGAGACGGCTATTATCTGAGCTTCGAATGCGCTTCCGCTAACGAGCGACAGAATGAACGGGTCGATATCGGTAATACCCACAACAGCCGCTAAACTCATAATTCCCGAACTGCCGAAATATGTTTTAACCAGTCCGGTTACTACCGAAAGTCCCAGGAACAAAATTGCAAATAAAATCGCAGGCCGTATTTCGAACGGGTTTTGCAAGTTTTGAATTTCTTTGTCGATTGTCGATTTCTTCGTTTTGGGATTATTGTGATTTATAAACGAAATGATAAATCCGGCTACGCTGAGAACTACAAGTTGCAGCCAGAGATGTTTAACGATTGCCGGATTGATAATATAAATAAGCACAAGAACCCGTAGATACATAACGCTCGAAGCGATGATTGAGCCCTGCAAGGCGGGATGAGATAAATTTTCGTTTTTTTGAGCCATCCTGCCGTAAGCTATCGATACGGCAGTGCTCGAAACAATTCCGCCCACAAGTCCCGAAATTCTAAACCCGGCATGAGCTCCCAAACGCTTCGAAATAATATATCCCACAAAACCAACCGAAGAAACGATGATTACAATCTGCCAGGTTTTATAAGGATTGATATTAAATTGCGTATAATTTTTATCCGGTAAAACGGGCAGTATTATAAGCGTTACGAGCAGGAATTTAAGGACGGCGAGAAATTCGACCCGGTCGAGGCGGTCGACGTAATATTCCAGACTCGCTTTTTCGGACAATAAAATCGTGCTTATAATTCCTAATGCCATCGACGCCCAGATATCTACAAGCAATGCCAGAGCTCCAACTATAAACGTTACAAGTGCGCTTACTTCGCTGGTAACGCCGTATTTATCGTATTGCGATTTTGAAAAATACGATATTGCGGTCAACGCCGAAATTGCAACGAGTCCGATTGGTAAAATCGCCTGCACCCCGATTTTATAAAGCCATGCGCATCCGAATCCCATTAAACTGATTATCGGATAAGTTCTTATGCCGCCGAGCATAACTTTTTTTTGTTTTCCTTTAGTGGTCTCCCTTTCGAGTCCCACCAAAAATCCTAGCGCGAGTGCAACTATGAAACGAAGTTGTTCCGTCCATTCGATTGAATGCATAACGTCACCGTAAAAATTGAAATTCCAAAATAACGGAAAGATTTGCTTGTCGCAACAAATTAATTACCAGCCGTTATAATGAATTCTTTCCGGTTTAAACCTCTCGGGCTGATTTTTCTTTTCGTCGGGATATCCGACAGCAACCATGGCTACAGGCAGAATGTTGTCCGGAAGATTAAATAATTCCCTGAATATTTTAATTCTCTCTTCTCTGGGATAAACCGCAATCCAAACGGAGCCTAATTCCAGATCGTGAGCCGCGAGTAGAATATTTTCCGCGGCTGCGGCGCAGTTCAAAGCAATATATCCGTCGAGATTTTCGATTTCCCTGTCTCCGCAAACGAGTATACCGACTGGAGCTTCTCTGCACATTTTAGCGTACGGATGCACTTCGGCTATTTTATTCAGAGTTTCTCTGTCGTCAATAACAACAAAGTGCCACGGCTGACTGTTGTGTGATGATGGCGCATACATTGCCGCTTTCAGTATTTTGTCGATTTTTTCTTTCTCGACGGGTTGGTTTTTGTAACGTCTTATGCTTCTCCTGGTTAAGATTGCTTCGAGCGTATTCATATTTCCTCCGGAATTGTTACATACAAAAATAAAATTTTACTTTTTTATTTTTGGAATAAGCAAACGGAGGAGCAAATGGTTTATCAGCGTGAAATTACGTTAAAACCGAAACAGCGCGGTTTTCACCTTATTACGAATGAAATATTGAGTCAATTAAATGGCATCGAAAAGATCCGGGCGGGCATTGCGCACATTTTCATAAAGCATACGTCGGCATCGTTAACATTGAACGAAAACGCCGACCCGACCGTCCGTAGCGATATGGAAAAATATTTCAACAGAATCGTACCCGAAGACGCTTCGTTCTTCGAACATACATTGGAAGGCACGGACGATATGACTTCTCATATCAAAGCTTCAATGCTCGGCAGCTCTGTAACAGTTCCCATTAAGAACGGCGATTTTAATCTCGGCACGTGGCAGGGAATTTATTTGTGCGAACATCGAAATTACGGCGGTCCCAGAAATATTGTGGTAACGATTTTAGGGGAATGAATTTGGGGTTAGGAGTTAGGGGTTAGGGATTAGGGGTTAGGGAGTTTTGGGGTTCGGAGTTTTGGGGTTCAACGTTCTTCGTTTTGGAGTTCTTTGTTTGGAGGTTCTTGGTTTTGGAGTTCTTTGTTTGTCATTCAAATTTATACAACAAAAAACGCCAGCGCTCCTAACGCCCGCACTTCCGCACACCCGCACAACGAACGTCACTATTCATGAATCCTTTATTATAAAAAGCCCCGGATAGAAGTCCGGGGCAGCGAATGTAATCTCGTCAAATTGTTTGCAAATCACTTCAACAGACGGGCGACGTCTTTAGCGAAGTAAGTAAGAATCATATCGGCGCCGGCGCGTTTGATCGCGATCAAAGATTCGAGCATTACCCTTTGTTCGTCGAGCCAGCCGTTTTTTCCTGCGGCTTTAATCATCGAATATTCGCCGCTCACCTGGTAAGCCGCCGTCGGCATTCCGAATTTTTCTTTAACGCGCCATATAATGTCGAGATACGCCCCGGCGGGCTTAACCATTATTATATCAGCTCCTTCTTCGATATCCGTTTCCGCTTCTCTTAGAGCTTCGAGCGCATTTGCCACATCCATCTGATGCGACCTCCTGTCGCCAAAGGCGGGAGCGGATTCGGCGGCGTCCCTGAAAGGTCCGTAGAATCCCGAAGCGTATTTAACCGCATAACTCATAATCGGAATTTCAGTAAAACCGTTCTCGTCGAGTATTTTTCTGATAGCCGCCACTCTGCCGTCCATCATATCGGAAGGAGCTACAATATCGGCTCCAGCCTGAGCGTGCGTCAGAGCTTCCCTTGCTAACAGCTCAACGGTTTCGTCATTGAGAATCTTTTCGCCGTCAAGCAGTCCGCAATGTCCGTGAGAAGTATACTCGCACAGACATACGTCGGTAATAACCAGAAGGTTTTTAACTTCTTTTTTAATTGCCCGGACGGCGCGTTGAATAATGCCTTCGGGATTGTACGCGTCCGAACCTTTTTCGTCTTTATGTTCCGGAATGCCAAATAAAATTACCGCCGGCACTCCCAGCTGTTCCAGTTCCTTGCATTCTTCCACAAGAACGTCTATCGACATCTGATATACGCCGGGCATCGAACCGATCTCTTTTTTGATTTTTTCTCCCGGAACTACGAAAAGCGGATAGATCAAATCTTCTTTGTTGAGTTGCGTTTCGCGTACCATATCCCTGACGACCGGATTATATCTCAATCTTCTCAATCTTTTAATTGGAAAAGTTGCCATAATACACCTCTGCTAATTTATTTCTAATTCGGAATTCTTAATGCAGTCGCCGACGGAAATTCCTCCCCGGTAATTTCCCCGCAAATAAATACCTTTATGTTTTTCTTCAAAGGCTTCAAAATATTTTTCGTGTTCGATATAACCGAGATTATATTGCGGAATCGCTTTCTGCCAGAGTTTATCTTCAATCAAAACCGGCTCGCCTTCAATGTTCATAATCCGATGAAATTCCGAAAGAACTTTTTTTATCAATTCGGATTTATCCGTATCAAACAAGCGCGGCGAACGGGCTCCTCCGATAAACAATGTAAAAGCGGCTTTGTCTTCCGGCGATCTGTTTGGAAAAATCGACGAGCTCCAGATAGCCCCCAGAAAATGCCTTTTTTCTTTCGAGGGTATCAGGAAGCCGAAACCGTCGAGTTCACGTTTAATGTCTTTTTTGTTATAACCGAGATATAACACCATTACAGGCGGATAGTAAATCGAATTGAGATGCTCCGCCAATTTTTGATCGAGTTCTCCGAATACTTCGGAAGCAATGTAAGCGGGCAGAGTCGAAATAACCGTATCCGCCGTCAGGCTCTCCCGGTTATCGTTCGATTCGTACGTTACATTCCACCGTTTGTCGTTTGAACCTGCCACGCTTAAAACTTTTGCGTTGAATACGATATTATCCTTCAATTTATCCGCAAGAGCGTTCGGCAGCGACTGCATTCCTTCCAGAAACGAAAACATTTTTGCGCTCTGTTTCGATTCCTCGCTGCGTTGTTTCCTTTCCCTGGCTCCTTTAATCATACCCTTTATTAATCCGCCGTAGACTTCTTCGAGCCGGTACAATTTAGGGAAAGCGGATTTAACGCTGAGCTTTTCCGGGTCGCCGGCAAACACTCCGCTCACAAACGGATCGATTGCGTAATCGAGGAATTCGCCGCCGAGTCGTCTTCTTACAAACTGAGCGATACTCTGATAATATCCGTCTTCCGATTTCGAAATAAACGGCTCTGCCATCAGTCTGAATTTAGCGCCGGGGGAAAACAATTTTGTTCTTATAAACGAGCCCGGACTCATCGGCAGAGGTATTAATTCGCCGTTTTTTAAAATATATCTTTTGGAAGCAGCAGCGTTGGCATAAATCATTTTATCCGAAAGATTAACTTCTTCAACGAGTTTTCTTATCAACGGAGTAGTTTCGAGTCCGCTGTTCGGCCCGTAATCAATCAGGAAGCCATCGATCTTTTTTGAAATCATGGAACCGCCCGGCTCGTTTTTTATCTCGAGGATAGTAACGTCGTAACCTTTTTTAACAAGCCAATACGCGGTTGAAAGTCCCGATATACCGGCGCCGAGAACGACTATTTTCTTCGACATTTATAGTTTCCGTTTATTGAACATGCACAAATATACAGAGTCCGAGAATAGAATAATCAATCGAGACCTCTTCTTTTCAATAGCGCGTCTACTTTCGGTTCTCTTCCTCTGAAATCGATATAGAGCTGCATCGGGTCTTCAGTGCCTCCTTTCGACAAAAGCTTTTTGAACGCCGCAGCAGTTTCTTTGTCGAACAAGTCGCCTTTTTCTTTGAAAGCTTCGAACGCGTCCGCATCCAGAACAGCCGACCAGATATAGCTGTAATAACCGGCAGAGTATCCGCCGACAATATGCGCGAAATTGGTAGTTTGATAACGCGATTCGATTTCCGGAATCTTTCCGAGTTTATCGAAGCATTTCTTTTCGAATTCTTCCACGTTTTGCAATGTAGTATCGGTCAAAGTATGCCAGTCCATATCGAGAAAAGCCGCGGCAAGATATTCAACGGTTTCGAATCCCTGATTAAACAGTTTGGAATTTTCTATCTTTTCAATCAATTCGTCGGGAATCGGTTCGCCCGTTTTGTAATGCCTTGCATAGAGTTTCAGAACTTCCGGTTCCAGAGCCCAGTTTTCCATAATTTGCGAAGGCAATTCCACAAAATCGCGCGGAACCCATTTCGTTCTGTAATAAGTCGTATTCGACAATAACGAATGAAGCGCGTGTCCGAGTTCGTGGAAAAGCGTATTTACTTCGTCCACGCTCATTAATGCTGGTTTATCGGCTGTCGGCTTGGAAAAATTGCCTACGTTATAAACGAGCGGGGTTATAAAATTGCCGTCGATATTCGACTGCACACGGAAACTGCTCGACCAGGCGCCGCTTCTTTTGCCGTCGCGCGGATAATAATCGGTATAAAAGATTCCGATGTGATTGCCCTTTTCATCCAACACCTCAAAAACTTTTACGTCCGGATCATAAACCTGAATGTCGTTTCTTTCCACGAATTTGATTCCGTACAATCTCGAAGCGACTTCGTATGCTCCTTTCAATACGTTTTCCATTTTGAAATAAGGCCGCAGCATCTCTTCGTCGAGGTCGTATTTTTCCCTTTTTAATTTTTCGGCATAGTACCACCAGTCCCAAGCCTGCAGCTTGAAATTGCCGTCTTCGGAGTCGATAATCTTTTGCATTTGCTCGACTTCCGATTTTGCGCGTTTCAATGCGGGGGTCCATAACTCATGCAAAAACTTATTAACTCTGTCGGGCGTTTTCGCCATATTCACTTCGAGAACATAATCCGCGTGAGTTTTATAACCAAGCAGATTGGCTCTTTTTACTCTGAGAGAAACAATGCGGGCAATAATGTCTTTATTGTCGTATTCGTTGTTATTGTTGCCCCTGTTTATGTACGCTTTAAAAAGCTTTTCCCGCAATTCTCTTTTAGGCGAATATTGAAGGAACGGAATCCAGCTCGGTTTTTGAAGCGTAAAGACCCACTTGCCTTCGTATCCTTTTTCCGAAGCGGTTTCCGAGGCAAGTTGAATAACGCTTTCGGGCAAACCTGCCAGGTCATCTTTGTTGTCGATTACAAGCGCGACTGCGTTTGTTTCCTTCAATAAATTTTCGCTGAATTTAAGGGCGAGAGACGATATCTCCTCGTTTATTTTCCGCAATTCTTCTTTTTTGTCCTGCGGTAAATCGGCTCCGCTCCGCACGAAATCCTTGTAATAAAATTCGAGAAGACGCATTTGTTCGGCATTAAGTCCGAGCGATTCCTTTTTCTCGTAGAGGGCTTTTACGCGCTTAAACAACTTATCGTTAAGATAAATATCGTCTTCATGCCGCGTTAGCAAAGGAGTGATTTCCCGCGCCGCCTGCTGCAACTTTTCATTTGTATTTGCTTCGTTCAAAGCGTCGAACAATCGGGAAACGCGGTCGAGCAAAGCGCCGCTTTTTTCCATCGCCACGATAGTGTTTTCGAAAGTCGGCTCTTCGCTGTTGTTGGCTATCTCCTCGATTTCTTTTTTCTGTTGTTCTACAGCATACTTCACAGCAGGCAGAAAATGCTCGTCTTTAATTTCGTCAAACGGCGGAGTTTCAAAAGGAGTATTCCATTTTTTCAATAAGGGATTTTCCATAATTTTTTCTTGCGGTATTATTGATGAAAAAGCTATAACAAACAAAAACAAAAAGAACTTCATGACAGCTCCGATTTATTATAAAACAAATTATTCCGGAGGTAAATTTTTAACTACGAGGTCGTAAAGCGCCTCGACAAACAAAGGCGAATCGTTGAGTCCGGTCATCACAAAATAGTTTTCTATTCCGCATTCATCGGCAACGTGGCGGTATTCGATATCGAGTTCGAAAGAAGTTTCGATGTGGTCCGAAACGAAACTAATCGGAATGACGAGCAAGTGTTTATGACCTTCCTCAGCCAGTTTTTCGATCATATCGTCAGTAGCGGGTTCGAGCCATTTCTGCGGACCTACTTTGCTCTGGAAACAGAGATGATACGGATGCGAATAATTGCGCGCTTTCATAACGGCTTCCATCGTCTCTTTGATTTGATGACTGTAAGGGTCTCCCTTTTTAACAAGATAGACTGGCGTTCCGTGAGCGCTGAAAACCAGTTGAATTTGGTCTCTTACATTCTCGGGAAATTTTTCTATCGTCTCGTCGATTCTTTGATTCAATGCGGCAATATATTTCTCGTGCGTGTGATAATGATCGATACAAATCAATTTGTCTTCCGGACCTCGATATTTTCTTTTCCACTCGTTAAAAGACGATCCGGTTGTGGTTATTGAATAGTGAGGATAGAGAGGAAGCATAACGACTTTATCGTAATTTTCCGATTCAATTTTTTTTGCCGCTTCTTCCGTAAAAGGTTTCCAATATCTCATGGCAGTATAAACGTCGTATCGCGAGCCCGTTTGATTCAATTTTTCTTCGAGCATACTTCTTTGTTTTTCGGTCCATTCGTTTATGGGTGATTTTCCGCCGATTAATTTATATTCTTCTTCGACTTTAGGCGCCCTTCTGCTCGAAATGAATTTTGCGAACAGTTTTTGACCTACCGGAATTTTAAATATATCCGGATCCTGAAATAAATTATAGAGGAAAGGTTCCACGCTTTCGAGCGAATCGGGACCTCCCAGATTAAAAAGCACTACTGCATTTTTTCCCATTTTTTTTTCTTTCTTTTGTTGTTCCGCATACTAAACACGCAAAACAATCATATGGTTCTTGAATATTTTGTGTTTTCTTTTTCGAGATATTTGTCGAAATTCATTGCGATATTTCTAATCAATAATCTGCCCATCGGAGTAACGGTAATTTTACGTTTGTCGATTTCGACAAGATTATCGCCGGCAAATTCTTTCAAACCTTCGAGCGCATTGGCAAAATAGTTTTCGAATTCGATATTGAATTTATCTTCGATATAATTGAAATCGAGCTCGAAATCGCACATGATTTTTGTAATAACTTCCCTGCGCAATAAATCGTCGTCGCTCAGATAATAGCCTCTTTCGACCGGGAAGGTTTCGTTGTCCAAAGCCTCAAAGTACTCTTTTTCCTTCTTGTAATTTTGCGCATAAATTCTTCCGATCTGACTAATGGAAGTAATTCCCATAGCGTACAAATCCGCGCCCGAATGAGTGCTGTAGCCCTGGAAATTCCTGTAGAGTTTCTTTTCTCTCAAAGCCACAGCCAATTCGTCGTTCGGTTTGGCAAAGTGATCCATTCCAATAAAGACATAGCCGGCAGACGTCAATTTTTCGATTGTCATTTTGAGAATCTGCAGTTTGATTTCCGGTTTTGGCAAATCCTCCGGTTTAATCAATCCCATATGTTTTTTCAGCCACGGGACGTGCGCATAATTAAAGACGGCAATTCTGTCGGGCGAGATATCGATAATTTTATCGACCGTGCTTTCGAAAGTTTCGAGAGTTTGAAAAGGAAGACCGTAAATCAAGTCGAGATTAATACTGTGAAATCCGAGTTCGCGCACCCAGCCGACCACCTGTCGCGTCATGTCTTCCGGTTGAATTCTGTTGACGGCTTTTTGAACTTTGTCGTTGAAATCCTGTACGCCCATACTGATTCGATTGAATCCGCCGTTTCTTAACGCCGCAAGATGTTCTTTGGTCAATCCGCGGGGGTCGATTTCGCATCCTTTTTCGGCTTCGGGCAGCATTTCGAAATTTGAATTGATGTAACCGATAAGATCTTCGATTTCGTCGGGATTCAGATGCGTGGGCGTGCCGCCTCCCCAATGCAATTGGATGACTTTCCTGTCCGGCTTTAAATATGACCTTAACAAATCGATTTCGTTTTTGACGTAATTGATATATTGTTTTATTCTGTCGCGGTTCCTCGTTACTATCATATTGCAGCCGCAGAAATAACAAAGCGTATCGCAAAAAGGAATATGATAATAGAGCGAAAGATACGGCGGATTATCCTGATTGTTAGTTCTTATTACTTCGTCGATAAAATTTTCCGCTTTAAACGATTCGTTAAAATGGGGCGCCGTCGGATAACTTGTGTATCTCGGACCCGGTCTGTCGTATTTCTTTATCAAATCGAGATTTATGTCGAGCATTTCTAACCTGCTTTTTTATATAAAATTCTTTTTACTTTCTTCTTTGACTGTAGCAACGAGAAACTTCACGTTTTCAGGGTCGATATCGGGAAGTATTCCGTGACCCAAATTAAAAATATGACCCGGACCTTTACCGTAAGAATTTAGCGTTCTTACAGTTTCTTCGAAGATTTTATCTTTGCCGGCATAAAGCGCAGTCGGGTCGAGATTCCCCTGCAAAGCGACTTTATCCCCGACTTGCTTCCTGACCTCGCCAAGATTCATCGTCCAATCGAGACCCAGTACATCCGCTCCGCTGTCAGCCAGTTTATCAATCGAATAATGAACTCCTTTTGCAAATACAATAACCGGCTGGTCTTTGCGATTTATTTTTGCGATAGTTTCCTTAATATATCTGAGAGAAAATTCCTCGAAATCGTGAGGGGACAAAATACCGCCCCAGGTATCGAAAATCTGAAGAGCGTCGGCTCCCGATTCCAACTTAGCCGATAAATATTCGGCGACCGCATCGGAAATCATTCCCAACAGCCGGTGCGCAGCTTCCGGTTGATTATAAATAAACTTCTTGACTTCCGAAAAGTTTTTTGAACCTCCGCCTTCAACCATGTATGTCATTAAAGTCCAGGGCGATCCCGAAAATCCGATTAACGGCGTCCGTCCGTTCAATTCTCTTTTTGTAAGCGAAACGGCGTCGAGAACATATTTCAAATCTTTGTAAGGATCGATCTTCTTTAGCCGGTTAATATCGTCCGAACTTCTGACCGGTTCGTAAAGTTTCGGACCTTTACTTTCGACCATCTCGAGTTTCATGCCCATTGCTTCGGGAATAACAAGTATGTCGGAAAAAATAATTGCGGCGTCAACGCCGATAATATCGACCGGTTGAAGAGTAACTTCCGCCGCCAGTTCGGGCGTTTTGCACATTGTTAGGAAGTCGTATTTTTCCCTTACTTTTCTGTATTCCGGCAAATACCTGCCCGCCTGTCTCATTATCCAAACCGGAGTTCTTTCAGTATTCTCTTTTTTGCAAGCTTTCAGAAACAAGTCGTTTTGTAAGTTCAATTTTCCTCCTTATGCCATATTACCTGTAGATTTATAAAACGTTATGATTGCATTCGAAATTCCATCGAGCGAAAATTCGGCCGGTACGATATTTACATTAACGCCCGATTTTCTTATCTCTTTTTCCGTTGTAGAGCCGATCGCGCAGATATAATTTTCCTTAAAGTATTCAACGGGATCGTCAATATCCATAATTGCGATAAAATTCCTGTAGTTTGACGGACTGGTAAACACAAATAATTCCGGCTTATCTTCTTTAATCGAATCGATTTTATCCGCAAGAGCATCGACGTCGTTTTGAACAGTGTCGTAAATTTTAATCAACGAAACGGCGGCTCCGAGCTTAGTTAGTCCCTTTTGCAATTCGTCCCGCGCTATTGAAGAACACGGTATCAGTATTTTTGTATTTTCCACGCCGATATTTTCGAATCGTTCGAGTAATCCCGAAGCGCTGAACTTTCCGGGAATAATGTGGATATAATAACCTTTCTCGTTGCAAACTTCAGCCGTGGCTTTACCCGTAACGGCAATTTTGGTTTTGGAAAGGTCGAGCCCGTACTTTTCGGCAATATTATGAAAAACCTCAACCGCATTTTGCGACGTAAAGATCAGATAATCGAAACTTCTGATTTCAGTGGCAAGTTCGGCAATTTCAATTTCGTTATACGCCGGAACAATTTTAATAGCCGGGAAAAAAATCAGATCGGCTCCTTCATCCGCAAGCGGCTGCAACGATCTGTAAATTCCTTCTTCTTTCGTAATCAATATTTTCTTGTTTTCGAGCAGCAATTTATCCGTTCGATTTAATGTCGGATAAAATTTTACGGGCTCCTGCGCGCAACAAATCCTTGGCCAGCGTTTTTCCAAGAGCTTCGGGATTTGCGGACGAGCCTCTCGCTTTTTTTCTGAAAGTAATCGTGCCGTCGAGACTTGCCACAACCGCGTCGAGATACAAACCGTTCGATTCCTTTTTGGCATAAGCTCCGATGGGCACCTGGCAGCCTCCTTCCAACGCCTTCAGCAACGATCTTTCAGCGGCTGTTTCCACGTAGGTGTCAAAATCGTGAATCGATTTCAGAATTTCAATTGCGTCGTTATTGTCTTCTTTAACTTCAATACCGAGAGCGCCCTGTCCGACAGCCGGCAATATTTCGTCGACCGAAATATATGAAGAAATATATTTTTTGAGATTGAGCCTTTCGACGCCCGCTCTGGCAAGAATAATCGCATCCCAGTCCGACTCCAGAAATTTATTTATGCGCGTCGGCACGTTTCCTCTCAAATCGACAACTTTAATGTCGGGACGCAAGTGGAGCAATTGGGCTTTCCTTCTTAGCGAACCCGTAGCCACAACGGCTCCTTCGCGTAATGAATCGATCGTTGTTTTTTTCTTGCGCGCAATCAGAACGTCTTCAACCGGATGTCGTTTCGTTACGGCGGCAAGAATTAAACCCTTCGGCAATTCCGTTTGCAAGTCCTTTAAACTGTGAACGGCGATGTCGATCGAGCCTTTGAACAGCTCGTTTTCGAGCTCTTTGGTGAATAAGCCCTTGTCGCCGATTTTCGACAGCGATTTGTTTAAGATTTTGTCGCCTTTGGTGCGAATAATCTTAATTTCAACGTCGAGATTTTTATCGGCTTTTTCGAGCTGTTTTTTTACAAAATTTGCCTGCCAGAGAGCCAGTTCGCTCCCACGGCTGCCAATTTTAAGTTTGCGTTTCTTATTCAATTTTCTTCCTTATTATTTTCTTCGGCGCCATTTGTTTTATTTTCAAGAGCGAATAATTCTTTGATTAAAAACGAATGATTCGCAATGTCGTCCGGATTAACTCCTTGTTCGGCAAGTTGTCTTAGTTTGATTGTGGGATTGTGCAGCAGTCTGCCAATTAACCTGCGCGTCATATCTTCGATTTTGTTGAAGTCCTCCGGCGTTACTTTATGCTTTATTTTTTCGAGTTCGTCTTCGCGTATCGAATCGAAGAAATTCCTCAGCGATTTAATGACGGGCACAATTTCTAAAGTGTTGTACCACGCAAAGAAGTTCTGCATTTCTTCCATTATAATCGATTCGATTTTCGGAATCTCATTTTTTCTTTTTTGAATATTCTGGTCGACAATGACTTTTAACGATTCCATATCGTGATAGAAAACGCTGTCGATTTCTTTTACCTTCGGATCGATATCCCTCGGAACGGCGATATCCATAATAACAATCGGCTGCCCTTTCCTTTTTTTAACGGCTGCGGCTAAATCTTCGTAATGAACAATAAGATTTTCCGCGCTCGTTGCGCTTATAATAATATCATAGTTGTGTAAATGTTCTTTGAGAGACGTAAAAGGAATAATTCCGCCGTTTACTTTTTCGGCGAGTTTTTCTGCGCGTTCGAGCGTGCGGTTGGATATGCTGATTTTTCCGACGCCTTTATCTCTCAAGTGAACCGCAGCCAATTCGCCCGTTTCGCCCGCCCCGATTATCAGCGCCGATTTTTTATCGAGATTCGAATAGATTTTTTCTACAACCTGCACAGCCGCATAACTGACAGTTACCGCGCCTTCGCCGATAGCGGTCTCTTTGATTGCCCTTTTGCCGACTTTCAAAGCCGCTTCGAATACCCGTTTGATTACGGAGCCCGAGAAATTAATATCTTCCGAAATTTCGTAAGCTTCTTTCACCTGTCCCAGAATCTGGCTGTCGCCGATAACCATCGAGTCGATTCCAGCGGCAACCGAGAAGAGATGTTTAACGGCTCCGCACGAAAAGTATCTTCTGAAATGTTCGTTCTTAAGATTTTCCACCTTTTTGAATTCCAGCAGACTTGCGATTATTTTATTCGAATCGAGATTGTAGTTAGGCAATAACGAATAGATTTCGGTTCTGTTGCAGGTCGATATAATCACGCCTTCTTTAAAATTCTCTTTCAAGCGCGATATAAACTCAATAATCTCATCACGGTTAAGGTGGAGCGATTCGAGTATTTCTATCGGCGCGGTTTTATGATTTATTGTAATTCCGACAAAGTTCATTTATGCAAATCTATTTTTAATAAAATGAATGAAAAGTATTTTGCAGAGTGCTCGTTAAAATCAACGAGACCATCGTAAGGACAAATCCGGTAAGAGAAAATATAATAACTTTTCTGCCGTACCATTTACCGATCAATTTGCTTGCAATGCCGAGGCAATAGATAATCCATACGAAAAACGTTCCTACCAATTTCGGGTCTCCGTAACTGAAATCGGGAAAAGCGCTCGGCAGCCAAATTATTCCGATAATCATTGCTACGGTCAATAGAATAAACCCGATTAAGACAGAATAGAAGCTGAGTTTTTCAAGAATTTCGAGACTCGGCAGTCTGTTGAAAATCAGTCCGAATTTATTTGTCTTGAGATTTTTGTAAAGTATAAGAAACAAAATACCGTAGACCGCCGATATTGTAAAACCGGAATAACCCAGCAATGCGCTTATAACATGAATTCCGAGCATACGATTCCTGAGCACTTCCGGCACCTGATAATTGTGCTCAATAAAGAGCGAAGAGATAATCTGAAAAATAACGGAAAAAAAGAGTATGAAAGTTCCCGTTCCCCTTATGTCCGTAAGAAGTTCCAGCAGAAAATACGAAAATGCTATCGAACAGGCTAATAGCGAAAATATTTCGAATTTACTCGTTATCGGAGTGTGATCGAATTCCACCGTTCTGAAAATGATATAGAGAATGTGAGCAATTAACGTGACAAAGAGGAATATTCTCTTTGAATGCGTGAACTTACTTTTTTCCGAAAAAAAGTCGAAGGCGTAAACAGAAAGCACAATTATATATAAGAACGGCAGCAATATATTGAAAAACGAAATTGTAGATAACATACTCTATTAATTTTATTTGTGAGCCATAAATTAACAAATTATTAGCAAAAAAGCCCTCGTTCGTTCGTGTTCCGCAAGGTAATATTTAGCGACGAAAAGTCGGGCATATTTTCCCGTTGAGCCGAATTTTGATATTTTTACATAAGCAATTGAGAATTTAACTGAAAAAGGAAATTTATGAAAAACAAAAAAAGCCAAGAATTGTTCGAAAGAGCGCAAAAATTAATTCCCGGAGGAGTAAATTCGCCGGTAAGAGCGTTCAAATCGGTCGGAGGAACTCCGCTTTTTATAACCCGGGGCGAAGGCTCCAGAATGTACGACGCCGACGGGAATGCATTGATCGATTATATCGGAAGCTGGGGACCGCATCTTTACGGGCACAATCCTCCTTTTATTAAAGAAGCACTTTTAAAAGCGCTCGAAGACGGCACAAGCTTCGGAGCGCCGACGGAGATAGAAGTTAAAATGGCGGAATTGATTTGCGATCTGGTTCCGTCGGTCGAAATGGTTCGTATGGTAAACAGCGGCACCGAAGCGACAATGAGCGCAATAAGAGTAGCCCGCGGTTTTACGGGTAAAGAAAAAATAATAAAGTTCGAAGGATGCTATCACGGGCACGGCGACTTCTTTCTTATAAAAGCAGGCAGCGGCGCATTGACATTCGGCGTTCCGACAAGTCCCGGAGTTACCAAAGGGACGGCAGCCGATACTCTTCTTGCCGAGTTCAACAATATCGAATCGGTCAAAAAAATAATCTCCCAAAACAAAGGCGAAATTGCGGCTTTAATACTCGAGCCGATTGTGGGAAACATGGGAACGGTCCGTGCAAACGACGACTTCATCAAAGAATTACGGGATTTGTGCTCCGAAGAAAAAATCGTATTGATTTTCGACGAGGTAATGACCGGGTTCCGCGTAGCAGCAGGCGGCGCTCAGGAAATCCTCGGCGTTAAACCCGATATGACCACATTCGGAAAAATTATCGGCGGAGGTCTGCCAGTTGGAGCTTACGGTGGCAAAAGGGAAATTATGGAAATGGTTTCGCCGGTAGGACCGGTTTATCAGGCGGGAACATTGAGCGGAAATCCGCTGGCTATGAACGCAGGCTACGCCGCGCTCTCCCACATAAAAAACAATCCTGATATTTACAAGGATCTCGAATCCAAATCTTCGCGCCTGGCAAACGGCATTATGAACGCTGTTAAATCGACTGGGAAAAATTTTCAATTAAATCGGGTCGGATCGATGATGACGCTCTTCTTTACGGAAGAACCGGTATTCGATTTCAAAACCGCAATCAAATCCGATACCGAACTGTTCGGCAAATTTTTCCATTCGATGCTAAAACGCGGCGTTTATTTGCCGCCGGCGCAGTTCGAGGCGCTCTTCGTATCGACAGCGCATTCCGACGATGAAATCGACGCCACAATCAAAGCCGCCGAAGAATCTTTAAAAGAAATCTTATGAATTGACCGCCGGATTTAATTCCGGCGGGTTTTTTATCAATAAACTCCTTTGGCGTTCAAATGAGCGGTGTATTTTTTATCGCTTCCCTGTATATGCCCGATAAGCCAATCCTGCAGAAAATTCATTACGTTTATACTCAGATTGGTATTTCCTTTCTCGTAATTTTCTTTCAGCTCGTTCAATTGTTTTATTAAATTTTGATGCGTCTGTTTGTGAAGCAAACTTTCGCTGTAACCGTATTTTTCCATCAATTTTTCTTCAAAAGAAAAATGCGTGTGAGTATATTCCACAAGCTCGCCGAATATTTTACTCAAGGCTTCTTTACCTTTGCCGGCTTTCATTGCGTCGTGAAGTTCGTTGATAATATCCAGCAATTTTTTATGCTGCTCGTCGATGCTTTTAATGTTTACGGAATAAGAATCCGTCCATCTGAACAACGGCATTATACCTCCAATTTTTTATATATTATATTATCGGCAATAAGAATAATAAGTTGAATTATGGCGTTCATACCGTCGTACATAAAACTGCTGGAATCGGGCGAACTTAAGAAACGTGCCGAATCAGCTTATGAAAAAATGCGGAAATGTACTGTCTGCCCGAAAGAATGCGGCGTCGACCGGACGAATTACGAATACGGTTTTTGCCTCAGCGGTCATTTACCGATTGTATCTTCTTACACGCCTCATTTCGGAGAAGAGCCGGTTCTCTCGGGTACCTCTGGAGCAGGCAACATTTTCTTCGGCAATTGCAATTTGAGATGCATCTACTGCCAGAATTACCAAATAAGCCAAAACTGGGAAGCCGAAAAATTCAACGAAACGTCGTACGAAAAGCTTGCGGAGATAATGCTCGAATTGCAGGAACGGGGCTGCCATAATATCGGTCTGGTTTCCCCGACCCATTTCGCAGGCTCGATTCTTAAATCGATCTACATTGCGGCGCAAAAGGGATTGCGACTTCCGATAATTTACAATTCTAACGGTTACGACTCAGTAGAAACGCTAAAATTGTACGAAGGCGTTGTCGATATTTATTTACCCGACTTTAAATACGGCAGCAGCGAATACGGCAAACTCTATTCCAATGCTAAAGATTATTTTGAAATTGCCGGCAACGCCATAAAAGAGATGCACCGCCAGGTAGGTTCCGAACTTGTTTTCGAGGGCAATACCGTAGCGCGGGGATTGATAATCAGGCATCTCGTACTGCCGAACGATCTCTCCGAAACAGAAAGGGTTTTCAAATTTATTTCCGAAGAGCTCGACAATGAAGTTCATATTTCATTAATGTCGCAATATTATCCGGCGCACAAAGCAATCAAGGAACCTTTATTGAGCAGGACATTGCGACCAATAGAATATTATAAAGCAATCGAATTGATGGAAAAATACGGACTCAAAAACGGATGGATACAGGAACTGGAGAGTTATAATTACTACCGCCCCGATTTCGAGTACGATCGTAAGAATCCTTTCGGGAATTAATCAAACATACAAATGTTCGTATCTGTGGAATATCCGCTCGAGCCGTTCTGCCAGTTGAGAAAGCACGTCCGTCTTCAAAAGGCAGCCTTCTATTCTGTAGGAAATCAGTTTTTCGATATACTCCCTCTCATTGTTAGCCGTTAATGCAATTACGGGCACTTCAAATGTTTTTAACGTTTCCAGAAAATCAAGCCCGCTTCCGAAATCCGCATCCGTATTAATAAATACCATTCTCGGTTTTCTTCTGTCAATTTTGTCGAGAGCTTCTTTTTCCGAGTTCACTTCTACGACTTTCGTCATAAACTTCTTTTCGATGAATTTTTTCAGTAATCCACGAAAATTGAGGTCTTCGTCAATAAGTAAAATATAACTCATTTTATAATCCCTCTTTTATCCACATTTATTATCGTAAAAAAGGGAATAAAATTTACAGCTCAATAGTAAAAATTTTTATTTGTATAAATTGTATTTATAATTTTTTAAAGGGATTACTGAAACATTCTTTCCACAATTTTTTTGTTTTGATGGTTGTAAATATTTTTTCCTTCGGGAGTATAGAGATAGTCAATCCTTTGTTTGTAGAATTCGGTAATCTTACCGCGCACCATTTTAAGCGTGCTGTTCAGGAAATGATTTTGTTCCGTAAAAGCTTCTCCCAGAATTGCAAAAGCGGCGGGCAGCCATCTTTCCGGGAATTCGCCCGCGAATTGACCACCTTGTTTGAATTTCGATATCTCCTCGTCGATCAATTTAATGACCGCATTTTGTCCGTCCTCGGATTTATTGGATAAACTATTTTCGTCAAGGAAGCGTTTGATCTGTTCTTTATTCGGAACAATCAGCGCAATTGTATAGGGCGATTGATTGTTGTAAAGCATAACCTGTTCGATAAATTTGGAATTCTCGGTAAGGGCTTCTTCAATTCCCTCGGGCGAATATTTTTCCCCGTCGCTTGCAATCAAAAGGGATTTGAATCTGCCCAAGACGTAGAGAAATCCGTCTTCGTCGAGATATCCGAGGTCGCCTGTATAAAGCCACCCGTCTTTGATTGTTTCGGAAGTCGCTTTTTCGTTTTTCCAATAACCGACCATCACGTTTTCCCCGCGGACTACAATTTCGCCCTTTTGCCCGACGGGCAATTCGTTCCCGTCTGCATCGCAAATCTTAACTTCAAGATTTTCCACTATTCTGCCCGACGAGCCGAGTTTATGTTTAGCCGGCACGTTGGCCGAAATAATCGGCGCGGCTTCGGTTAAACCGTAGCCCTGAAACATCGGAATTCCGATCGCATAGAAAAAACGCTGTAGTTCGATATCGAGCAGCGCTCCGCCTCCGATAAAAAATTCGAGCCTGCCGCCGAAATTCTCGCGTATTTTGGAAAAAAGAATTTTATCGTAAAGTTTGTACAACGGTTTTAATAATTTCCGTTTTCCTTTTCCCCTGTTCCAACCTTCTGCATTGTAATTATATGCGAGTTTAAGAGCGGCGTTGAAAAGTTTTTCTGTCTTCGCTCCTTTCTCGCGTATTCCTTTTTCAATATTTTTTCTGAAGTTTTTTGCCAAAGCCGGCACGCTCAACAGAAACGTCGGTTTTATCTCTTTGATATTCTTGGGAATATTTTTGAGAGTTTCCAGAGGAGTGCGTCCCGTCTCAACCGCAGCCATCGAAGCTCCGTTATACATCAAAGTATAAATTCCCGCCGTGTGGGCAAAGGCGTGATCCCACGGTAAAATCAACAATGTTGTATACCATTCGGGAATCGGAAGAAGACTCGACGCCTGTTCCACGTTTGCCGTATAATTTCTGTGCGATAAAATAATTCCCTTCGGGTCTGCGGTAGTGCCGGAAGTATAACAAATATTTGCATAGTCGTTTTCCTTGACGGATTGCATTCTTTCAATCAATACGTTTCCTTTGGCTTTTAGAAATTCTTCCCCCGCCTTTAAAAGTTCTTCGACGTACACTTCATCTTCCTGCATGTCGTCAATTTTATCGAGCACAATGGTCTTTTCCAATTCCGGCAAATCGTTTTTAATGCCTCTTATTTTATGGAGCTGCGAAGCGGAAACTACGGCAATTCTCGAACCCGAATGGTCGAGTCTGAATTTCAAATCGTTAAGTTCGTCGATTTTTACCGAAATCGGAACGTTCACGGCTCCGGCATACAAAATCCCCAATTCGCTTATTACCCAGTAATTTCTTCCTTCCGATATTAAAGCCAGTCTGTCGCCTTTGTTAATTCCAAGCGAAATCAAGCCCGCCGCAAAATTATAAACGTATTTTTTAGCTTCTTCGTAAGTAAGCGCTTCGTATTTTCCGTTTTTGCTTTCTTTAAGAAAAACATTTGCGCCGAATTTCGAGACGCTCGTTTCGAACATATTAATTATGGTTCTTTCCATAGTCAAACCGGTATTTATTATTAAAGATTTACGCTAAGATAAGAAGAAAAAGGATTCCGGAAAATTTAAAATAAAAAAGCCCGGACTCAGCCGGGCTTTTAAAGAATTCCGATTACCTTATGCGAGCGATTCTTTGGAGCGTCTGAAAACCGAAATTAGAAATCCGATAACCATTACAATCACTCCGAGCCATACAAGACTGATAAACGGTTTTATACTTACATCAACCGTTAAAACTTCTTTCGGAGTTTGAACGGGAATATTTTCCGATGAAATCGGCTGCAGAACGATTGTAATTTCGCCGCCTGTTGCGTTCATGTTTGCCAGAGCGATCTTAAGTCCGGCTTCTTTCAGTTCCGCCGGGTGGAATTCCTGTTGACCTCCGGCGCTTTCCATATACGGCTCCAGATTGTATGTCTTGCCGTCGTATGTCACTTTAAGATTTGCGCCGATTTTGAATTTGCCGCCGCTCATCATAGCTGACATGTCTTCGGGCAGAACGAAATTCGTAAACTCTATTTTCATTCCCTGATATTCAACAACGTCGTTCTTTTTCATATTAACAGTTTGTCCGGCGTCGGACGGATTTTCTTCGTCGTAGCTTACCGGGGCTACATAAAAGTCTTTCGTAAAGCCTACAATAATATCCGGCTCGCGCATCAAACTGTTATTAAATTCGGCTATATACATAACAGGAGACGCCACATTAATATCGTCCCCGTCTTTGATTTCGACATTGAACGCATATTTCTTGCCTCCTTCGATCGGCTGGTAACCTGCGAAACTCAACTGATAATTCCACAGTTCGACTTTTTCCCCTTTTACGAGGTCTACCTGTTCGCTTTTAGTATATCCCGCAGTAGCGGCTACTCCAACCATAAACAGAGCTATTCCGATATGAGCTACATAAGCTCCGGCGTGGCTCTTTTTGCCTTTCAGAATTTTCAGGACAATTTCCCCGTTAACGACGAGCGCAAAGATCGAAGAGAACGTAAGGATAACCAGCATGAAATTTTCGACGCCGCCGAGGACGAATATTATCGCCGTCAATAACAGCGAGACAATCATCGGCGTTTTTATTCCATTTAATAATTCTTTTCTGTCGGTTGTTTTCCATTTCAAAACAATACTCAGTCCGTTCAGAAATCCGATAATAATTGCAATCGGAAGATTGAGCTCGTTATAGAATTTCAGTTCGACCGTCTGACCGAATATCGGCGCGCTCGTACCGACCAACACTATAATAGCCGAGGCAATTAAAGCAACCGAACCCGTGAATAACGCAAGCTCGCGCGACAGGATATTTTCTTCATATGTGAAATTTTCCACAAGATAATTCCATCTGAAAAAAACGAGTCCGAGTCCGAGGAACGTGAAAAACAGCAAGAATCCGAGCAGCAGGAGATAAACCGTCATACCTGGATCGACGAACGAGTGAACGGAAGCGTCGCCGAGTATTCCGCTTCGCGTTAAGAACGTGGAATAAAGAACAAGCACATAGACGAAAATACTCAGAATTAAATTCGTTTTAACAAATCTGCCGGCATTGAGTTTATCTTCTCCCGATTTATTCTGAGTTTTCTTCTGGACTAACATCGTATGAATTGCCGCAACAGCGATCAGCCACGGAACGAGAGAGGAATTTTCAACAGGGTCCCATCCCCAATAGCCGCCCCATCCGAGCACGCCGTAAGCCCAATAGCCGCCCAACATAATTGCCAGCCCGAGCACCATGGTTCCCGTAAGCAGCCAGGGCAGCGATTGTTTTACCCATTCGTTGTATTCGTTTTTAATCAACGCTGCCATCGCGAATGAATAAGGGACCGCCGTCATCGAAAAACCGATAAACAACATCGGCGGATGGATCTGCATCCAGAAATTTTGCAAAAGCGGATTCAAGCCTTTGCCTTCGATAATAAATTTATCGAGCGGAACATTGTTCGCTTTCAGGACAGCTAACAAATCCGGACCTACCTGCACAAATTGTTTGCCGGACTGCGGATCGCTGAACAGAAAATTCTGCAGCGCGGGCAAAGTCAAATAAGCGCTGTTAATATGTTTCAAATCGATGAAATCCGGCTGGCTCCAAATATAAATAAAGGGCGATTTCAACAGGGGATTAACCATCACCAGCAGAAAAACGATGCAAAGTCCGTAAATCATCATCACCCTCTGTTCCAGGTCGCCTCTTTTGGAAGTATAATCGAGCAATATTAAACCTATAACGGACGAAAAAAGCGTCCAGAGCATAAAGCTCCCTTCCTGTCCTGCATAAAAAGTAGACATAAGCAATCCCAGAGGCATTCCGCTGCCGCTGTAATTATAGACGTAACGATACTGATATTGATGGGTCAGTATCGCCTGTAATAACAGGGCGCTTGCCGCAAGAATCATTATTGCGCTTATATGGAAACTGATCCGCGCGGGTCCTAATGTGTTTTTATATCCCCTATAATTAAGAAAGTACATAATTACGGAAAAGACTGCCGACAGTAATGCCAGCGTCAGAGCTATATTGCCTATCATATTAATGATCCTTTACAATTTTTTAAATTATGCCCCGGCTTGTTGCACCGGTTGTTCCTGATATTTGGAGGGGCATTTTGTTAATATATCGGTAGCATAAAAAACGCCGTCGGAATATTTTCCGGTAACCACAACGCTTGTGGACGATTCGAAGTTATTCGGCATTGCGCCTTTATACAGCACCTTCATTTCGTTGCCGTTTTCGTCCCGGATATAAAAACTGAATATTTTATTCTGTTTGTCCGTCTGATAACCTTTTTCTTTAACCCAGCTTCCCGTGGCTTTGACTGTTTTTCCCGACTCCATTACTCTGGTAAAACTGCTTTCATATTGAACGTTGGTTTGTGTAAAAAGATAAATCATCAAGCCGAGGAACACAACTATAATGGTTCCGCCGAATATATATTTGTTATTCATTGTATTTCTCCTTCAGTTCATTTTCCAAAACTTTCAGTTTTTTATCGGTATTGTTCAAAAATAAAAAGATGCCGAACCATACGACGAGCACAATAAACATTACAATATAAATCGAGTTCTTTTCGAAGAAACTTAATAATCCGTTTTCCACGTTAACCTCTTCCTATTTTATTGTTTTCCGATAGTATTAAAATCTTGTAACGCAGCTTCCACATCCACGCGTACAATATCGTAAAAGCCGTAAGCGAGAGATAAAAAACAAGCTGCATATTTGCGTTCATCTTAAAATCGACGACGGGACCCGACGTGTCGTCGTTTGCCGAACCCGGATGGAGCCCGACCATTATTCTGGGCATAATAAAGATAAAAAACGGCACGGTCAGGAAGGCAATTATCGAGTAGACCGCTGAAAGACGCGCGCGTTTTTCCTCGTTTTCGATTGCCGACCGGAGCGCCAGAAGCGACCCGTATATTAAGAGCAGTATAAATATGCTCGTCTCGCGGGGATCCCAGTGCCAGAACGCGCCCCATGTAAATTTTGCCCAGATCGAACCTGTTACCGTCGCAAGAATCGTGAATAACATTCCCAATTGAAGTGCGGCGTTTGATTTTGCGTCGTCGTCCAGATTCTTGTTTTTCAGGTAGCGAATTCCGTATATCATCGCCATAAGAAACGCTATTACCGACAACCAGGCAGTCGGAACGTGGAAGAAGATAATCTTTGCCTTCTCTTCCAGCCCGGGAATATTCGGGAATTCGTACCAATGAGACGGCTGCGGCACTATCGGGAAAGTTACTCCGGCAACGACCACAAACGTCATTAATACAAATAATATTATTTTCCAGTAGGTTTTCATAACACGAATACTTTCAATTTTAATACCAAAAAAAATATATCCGGATATAATATAGTTTTTTGCGTTTTATTAGCCTAAAATATAAAAGTGCTCTTTGAATTCCAAAGGAATTAGGAAGGAACGAACTCTCTTGAATTCCGATTATTAATAATAATACGCCAGCGAATATTAATTTTAAGAAACAGGAAAAATATTTTTGTTACATTTAAGCGACAGATACGTCTAACAAATCAAAAATACGGGGAATAAATTGCAGCGACAAAATCCGATAAAGCGAATTTTCGATTTGTATACAAGCGACCTGAGCTATCAGGAAATCGAGAAACTGATAAAACGCGAAGCGAACGAAGTTTACGAATTCTTCAAAAGCGATATTCCGAAACCGGATAAGTCGAAGAATAAATTCGTAAGGGGCTTGATATTCATAAGAAGTCTTTTCAATGCTTTCATAATGAAACTAACGCCGGCGCGGAGAATCTTTTACCTTATATCGATATTCTTTTTCGGAATAGGATACCTCGAATATAATACGCTTTATATCTGGAGCGGATTTATCATATTAAATTTACTTCTGGCATTCGAACTTGCGGATAAGCTGCTGGCAAAAAACGAACTCGACATCGCTAAAAAAATTCAGTTCGATCTTATACCAAAACACAAACCGGAGATCGGAGTATACGAAGCGGCGTCGCATTACGAACCGGCGCGCGAAGTGGGAGGCGACTATTTCGATATTATCGAAGCTCACGGCAAAACTTATATTGTAATCGGAGATATTTCCGGGAAAGGGATGGCGGCGGCTCTCTATATGACTCGCGTTCAGGCTATAATATATTTCCTGCTCGACAATTATTCGGACGTGAAAGAAATTCTCGTCAAATTAAAAAAATATTTTTCTCAGAAATTACGGAAGGAATTTTTTCTTACAATCACAATCGCTTCGATCGAGAAAGACGGAACTATTAATCTGGTAAGAGCCGGTCACCCGCCGCCGTTTCATTACGACACAAGCAATAATGAATTCAAAGAGATTAATACATGCGGAATTGGAATCGGGTTTAACGATTACGGCGTTTTTGAAAAAACTCTCGAGCTCTATACGTTCAAGCCGAACGAAGGAGACGCGATTGTTTTTTATACCGACGGATTGACCGAAACGATGAACAAATATAAAATTATGCTCGGCGAAAAACGCGTCAAAAAAGCAATCGAAGCAAACGCAAATAAAAGCGCCGAAGAAATTAAAAAATCGCTTGTAAGACTAATTAACAATTATCGCGGGGAAGCCGCTCAAAACGACGACGTTACTTTTGTTGTCCTGAAAAGGCTCAGTTCTCTGAATAAATAACAAAAGTTTCGTCCTGAGGTCTCAATTCGTCGTACATTCTTTTGAGAGAGTTATAAGCGGTTTCGTTGCCCCTCCGCGCAGCCATACGGTATAATTTTACCGCCATCGCTTTGTCTTGCTTTACCGAAATTCCTTTTTCGTAACAATATGCGAGATATGTCTGAGCCAGAACGGAACCTTCATCCGAATATTTTCTTAGAATTTCGAAGGGATTATTGTCGTACGATGTAATCGCCGAATCGACGAGACTTGTAAAAGCTATTCTAATATCAGCTTCGGCGCTGCCCAATTTCCGGGCTCTGGTCCAAAAAGCCAGCGCTTTATCGATATCTTTTTGCACTACGGTGCCCGTGCCGTATAACAGTCCGAGCTCTATTAAAGCCGGTATATAGTTTTTTTCCGCCGCTTTATTGAGATAATCAACCGCTTCTTTGAGAGTAATAATATTAGTCATTTCGAGAGCTCTTATGCCCGCCATAAAATAATACGCCCTGCTGTCGCCTGATTTGATTTTATTTTTTAACGATTCGAGTAAATTGTCCGATTGTATCAGCCGGAACAAACGCTCGCCTGCTTTGAATGAACCGAACCGGTATGCGTTAAGATAATTAACTCCCGCCTGAATCAAATCTTTCTCGTGCCACAGCCCCCGCTCGTAACTTGCCGCAATCAGCAGGAGAGCTTCGGGACTGCCGTTTTCCGCAGCGTATTTTATCAATCCGTACGCGGATGTATCCTTCAACGATTCCGCGGGAACATTAATGCCCAGATAATCCCTGAGTTCGTATTTATTCTTTTTTAACAAACCGGAAATCCGTTCTTCGTCGGTAATATTCGTGTCGCTTTCCAATGAAATATAATCAACATCCCAGTCGGTATTAATAACGGGCGCGGGTTCCGCGGGTTTGGTTTGTTCGCTCGTAATCGAACTGTCGGATGAGGGCGCAAGTCCTTTGCTTTTGAATTCTTCTTCTAATTCCTTTGCGGGTTCGTATCCGGCATTAGCGGCTTTTTTCACGTAATCGTAAGCTTTGGCATAGTCTCTCGAGACGACCAAATTATCGGTATACATAATTCCGAGCGCAAATTGCGCTTCGGGCATGCCGAGTTCCGCCGCCGATTTGAAATTGTAAAACGATTCGAAAGGATTCCAGGGCACTCCGATGCCGTTATAAAGCAGAATCCCGTAGTTATATTTTGCGGCTGCAAGATTTTGATCGGCGGCTTTCCTTATCCAGTAAATCGCTTTGACCGTATCGGGTTCGAAACCTTTGCCTATCAAATATCTTATACCGAGCTCGTGTTGAGCAAAGGGGTCGCCTCTGTTGGCTTCGTTAACAAGAATATACCCGGCTAAAAGCGAATACGACGGATACTTCGCTTTGAAATAAGAAACTTTTCTGGAGCCGGAATTTTTAAATGCCTCGCTTTTTAAAGTGTCTTTTTGCGCGGACAATAAAATCGAAAAAAGAAGGGTAATAAGAAATGTATATTTAATCATAATCTAAGAGACGGATTTCTTCAAAATAAAATAATTCCTGCCGTTGATCGAGAAGTAATTGACTTCGTCCATTAATTGTTTGATTATATAGAGACCCATTCCGCTTTCAGGCAGATTGTCGATATCATCCGGGTCAAATTCCAGTTCCGGAATGTCGAGATTAGGTCGGGGTATTCCTTCGTCAATAATTTCAAGCGTCAGGTAATCGCCCTCTTTGCGGAATTTAATCGTAATCTCTCTGCCGGGTTCCTCTTTATAGCCATGTTTAATAACGTTATTTGCCGCTTCGGTTAAACAAATATTAAAAGCGTTTTTTATATGCTCTTCAACATTATTTTGTTCCAGTACGGCAAGCAGTTTTTCGGCAGCGTCGAGAACGCATTCATAACGGCTGTCGATATTTAAACAGAATTCGTCCATTCCTTTCCATATTAAACCCTGTTCAAATATATGAAAAGCCCGTAAAAATAGAAATGAAATAAATTGAGCGTTACTTAAGATAAAAATAAAATTGCTTCGCGAATGCACGGCGTCTAATGCCATGCATCCGGAAGCAATCAATTGAAAAATCGCTTATTCCTGTTTTGCTTCGGCTTCTTTTGTTTTACATGTCGAAATGCCGAAAGGCAGATATAACGGGCACCAGCCAATCAATGCCGTCCCGAGAGGAATCAAGCCGATCAAACCCCACCAGCTTTCGTAAATGATGCCGAGGATCAGAATTACTAATCCCAGAATGATTCTGAAAGTTTTGTCGCCGCCTCCTACGTTCTTTTTCATACTGCCTCCTTTTTGTTGATATGATTTAGATGCATCCGGCTTAAAGACGATTCATTTTAGAATCGCGCATTTCGCCGCAACCAAATAACCGTCTGCAGAAAGAACTATAAAATAGACGCCCGAACTGTAGTTCGCGCTGTTCAAATAAACCGTATGATATCCGGGATAAACTTCCATTTCGGACAGAATTTCAACAAGCTCTCCGTTTACGGAATAGATTGCCAGTTTGACAAATTTTATCTCGTTTTCATTTCCCGGTATAAAATATTTTATACGCGCCGCTGAATTAAACGGATTCGGATAAACATTTATTTTCTCTTTACCTCCGCCGTTAAATTCTACTTCATTCGATTCGTAATATTTAAAAGAACCGTCAAAATCGATTTGTTTGAGGCGGTACCGGAATCTGATGCCGTTTTCGGGACTGTCCTCAAAATAATAAAATTTCGGCGAAAAAGAATTACCGTGTCCGTACACAAATCCGATTTTCCGCCAGCCGCCATTACTGCCGATGTCTAATCTTTCGACTTCGAAGCCGTAGTTATTTATCTCGGTAACAGTTTGCCAGCTCAGAATTACCTTCTCTTCAAGATACGCCGCCCTGAAAAAAGCCATTTCCACCGGCAGCGGCGCCTGATTCCACGATGTCGATACTCTAATCCCGTCGATATACGCTTTGTTGGTTGTTGTTTCCTGTCGTAAGGCGATTGCAGATATATTAGAAGGTTCTGTTGTGGAAGTAGAATCCATTTTTATATCGGGTTCCGGCTCGGTGACTGGTATTTCATCTTCGAATATGAACAGGCTCGCCCGGTCGTTACCGCTGCCGCTATTTAAAATATACTTTATCACTACAAGGTAAGTTTTATTATAAGAAAAAACCGTATCGATAAATAGAGGCTCGTCGGAAGTTTTGCTGAGTCCGAATTTAAAACTAGTACCCTCTACTTCCTCCTTCAAATAAAGTTTTCCTGCATAACGATTAAGAGTACTACTAGCAAATTCAATTATTTCTTTTCCACCTTGAGAAGTAGTAGCACCTTCAACTTTTATCAACAGAGAAAGATAAAACGTACCCGACTCGTATTCATAGCCCAAACTTCTGTAATAGTCGATTCCATCAGCATCAATTTTAACAGATTTACCCGAAACCGACGGATATCCGGGAAAAGTTAAGTTATAATCTTCAATCAGTATTCCGCCATCACCCGTGTGATATGTTGTCCAGTTATGCCACGACAACGAATCTCCAACCGGATAGTCGAAATTTTCTTCGAGAATCAGTTGGGAATAGTTCAACGAAACGCACACGAAAAAGAGGAAGGCTAAATACTTTTTCATGTCGTACCCTCTAATTAAAAAACATACCGAGGAAAGGAACTTAAAGAAGATAAAAAGTTAATTTGAAAAAGTCACTTAAAAAAAAGAAATAATCTAATATTCTTCAACGCAGACGATTTTGTCTTCCGAACGGAATTTTTCTATCAGCAGAGGGATGATTTTATCGCGATCGAGAATCCCTTTTTGTTTAAACACAATATCGCCTTCGGCGGGATTTTTGGCTCTGCCCCAGTATAAATTGATTTTATCGGCAACGTTCAAGTAAGCGTACAATTGCGTCACCGGGTTGTTTATATTCAATTTATCGAGGTCTTCGCCCCAGATATTATAAAGCTGATTGAGAGTAACGGCTCCTTCGGTTACCAACCCGATGCCGTCCAGATAATATCCCGGAGGAGTTATGTCGTTTTCGTCGTCGTCGTCGAGATAAAGTTCTTTGCCGAGAACGCGCGCGGCTATTTTGGCTGTTGTAGCTCCGCAAATAATTTTAAGTCCTTTTTTGTTTACGAATCTTTGAACGACTTGATCATCGGAAGATTTATCTGCCGGGGCGCCCGTTAACATGTTTACAATTTTAGACCGGCGGCATTTAATCAAAGCCGCGGTTAAATCGTCCTTCGGTTCGTAATTCCAGAGTCTCTTCGATTCTTTCAATATTTCTGCGGGCAGCTTTTCAATTTTCACTCCGTTGTCCAGAAGTTCATTAACGTACCTGGCAATTTTTTCAATCTGCCAGCCTTCGGGATTTTCCCTGCCGATTCCCGACATTGTAATTCCGTCGCTTAAAATCAGCAAGCCCTCGTCTTTATTTAACGAAAAACTGATTTCATTTACAATCGCGTCGTAAAAAGAATGCGCAACGCCGTTTAATACGACAGCCTTTCCGCCTGAAATCAATATAACAGGAGGCATGTCGTATAAAAGAGCGACTCCCAATCCGTCGTTCAAAATTCTTACAGCAGATAAAAACGCAACCGGATTATTTTCCTTTTTTGCTTTTTCGATTATATGAATTAAACTCGAGAAAGCTTTTCTGAGAGAATAACCGGAACGGATAAGCTCCATAAATTGAGAAAGATATAATTGCGCAGACAAATGAGCTTTTAATCCCGAACCGAGTCCGTCTGCCAGTACAAAAACCGAACCGATATTGCTGCGCGTCTTTTCTGTGACGTCTCCGCATAATCGGTTATTCCCTTTTGGCGACGATTCAACTATTATTTCGCAGAATAATTCTCCCATATCCAATCGTTTCCTTTTCCGGGACTGTGAATTTTCTCCTCTTGCGATAATTGCATCAATTGTTCTACAAGTTCCTCGCCTTTTGCGGCGCTTTCCCCTAAAAATTTGGTAAGATTTTGCGCCATTATCATCTGGTGTTCCAGGAGTTCGCGCGCCTGTTCTACTACTTTGCGCCGCATCGCATTGAGTTTTTCTTCATTTAAAATTGCGCCGGTGATATCGACAAATATACCGACGTACTGTTCTTCTTCGGGCAGTTTATAAAGTATCTGATGACAAATCAGATTGTAATTTTTATGTTCTTCGGTTAATTCGACTATTTCATTGTTTCCGTCTTTAAGGCGGACGAACGGCTCGGGGTCCATTAAACGAGATATCTTCTTGCCCAGTAAGGCATTGCCGCACACGAAAAACTTTTTGAACGCTTCGTTCATGTGGAGTATACTCAACTCTTTGTCGAGTATTACGATACCGTTTGGAGACGTTTCGATGATTTTGTCCGTTCTTTGTTCTGCCAGCCGTCTCATATAAGGAATGCACGATTCGAGTTCTATTTTCTCGTTCAAAACAGCTTCCGCATTATCTCGGCATGTATTATAACCGCAGGCTCCGCAGTTCAATTCGTCTTCTTCCGTCATTATCCCCTTTTGATTCAGAATTTTCGTTATCTCATTAATGTCGCGCTTTTTATCAATTCCGCTTTGAGTTCGCCTAAAAGCTCTGGTAATATCGACTTTCTTAAGCCCCGGATTTTCAGAGGCGGTTGAGCCCGATTTATTTTTGAACGAATCGATTACTTTTCTCTTCCTTTCAAACAATCCGGCGCTTCCGTACACGCCCGGTCCGTTAATACATCCCATTCTGCACATTAGCGGTTCGATGAAATTTTTCTTATTCGAAATTTCACTCAAAGAATCTTTTATTTCTTCCCACCCGCAGACGTAATGAATTTCTTCGTTTAGATTGTCGGAGTTTGCCAGCGCGGTTTTAATCATTCCGCCGGTTAGAGGATAGAGCCTCGAATAGCCTAAGGATTGTCGGTCGAACCCGCTTTCCTCAAAATTTTTAAAATCGATCGATTTTTCTTTCATCCAATCGTATAGTTCTTCAAACGTAATTACTGCGTCGACGAGAGCTTCGGATTCGGGTCGCTCGGCTTCTTCTTTTTTAGCCACACAGGGACCTATAAAAACAACTTTCCAGTCTGCGCCGAGTTCGCTTTTAATTTCGGAGGCATGAGCCGCCATCGGCGAAAGAAACGGTGCCAGATAATCCGTCAATTCCGGCTGATGTTTTTCAACATAATTCACCAGAGAGGGGCATGCCGAAGAAAGAAGAGATTTGTGGTTGACTTTGTAATACTCGAACGATTCCAAAGCCACATTTTCAGCGGCTACTGAAGTTTCGGCTATAAATTTGAATCCGAGTTTTCTCAGTACGGAAGGGAGCCTGCTGCATTCCCATTCTTCAAAAAATGCCGGATAAGACGGCGCTACCGAAACTGCGGTATTAAATTCGGAAACTAGACGTTTAACTTTTTCGATATCGTTTCTGTATTGTTTTGCATTTTGCGGACATTCTTTCAAACAATTTCCGCACAATATGCACAAAGATTCGTCGACGGACGCCTGTCC
The DNA here is from genome assembly GCF_051488665.1 of Melioribacter sp. Ez-97. Classification (NCBI taxonomy): domain Bacteria; kingdom Pseudomonadati; phylum Ignavibacteriota; class Ignavibacteria; order Ignavibacteriales; family Melioribacteraceae; genus Melioribacter; species Melioribacter sp. Ez-97. The sequence goes on from NZ_JBPSEG010000003.1 coordinate 67,660, forward strand.
GTTAATAACGCTGATGGCTTTGACGGGACAATTGCGAAGACATCTGTAGCAGTCCCTGCATCTGGCTTCAATCGTATAAATAATTCTTCCCGACATAATTTAACGGAGCTTTCTTTTCAATAATTTATTTCCTGAGTAAGACTGAGTTTTTCCTTGATTAATTTGATTATATCTCCCGAATCGGTTGCGCTCAATTGTTCGCCAGCAATTTTCACATTTGGACCTTCGCTGCATTTTTCCATGCAGAAGGTTGCATTGAGAGCCACCGCATTCGACAAACCTTTTTTCTCGATATAATTCAGTACATCCGAAATTATTTTTTGAGAGCCTTTAACGTAACAGTTAGTTCCGACGCAAACTTCAATAGTAAGTTTCTTTGAATCGTTTTCAGCAAATTTCGTCAAATTCTCCGGCGCAATGCGTCGTCTGTTGTAATATTTGGTATGCAGTAATTTGTGAGCCTTTCGACCATTGGGTTCGCTCAATAAAGTCGAGTATAATTCCGAGACGTACGGATTATCCTGCGATTTATGAACCTGCAAGGTTTTATCGGATTCGTAAAGGGCGGAAGCGCGTTTGCATTTATTGTCTGATTCCGTAGTATAAGGCTGACCAGCTCCGGCAATACATCCGCCCGGGCAAGCCATCACTTCAACGATATCGTATTCGGCTTCTTTATTCTTAATTTTCTTTATCAGTTCCGAAGCGTTTTTCAATCCGCTCACTATAGCCATTTTAATTTTAACTCCGTTCATCTCCAAATCGGCAGTTCTCAAAGCGGAGTCGCCTCTTAATTGTTTGAATTCAAAATCGAACAGTTTTTGACCCGTAAGTTTTTCGTATGCATAACGCGCGACAGCTTCGGAAACGCCGCCGCTGCTGCCGAATATCACACCCGCTCCGGTCTTGAAACCCATCGGCATATCGAGCGGTTCGGGCGTCAGATTTTCAAATTTAATTCCGGCTTCTTTAATCATCGCCGCAAGTTCCACGGTCGTCAATACATAATCGACTTCTTTAATACCGCCGTGATTGAATTCCGGTCGTTTCGCTTCGGCTTTCTTTGCAGTGCACGGCATAATCGAAACCACAACGAGATTTTCTTTCTTTACGTTTAACGATCCGGGTAAGATTTCCTTGGCGACCGAACCGAACATTTGCTGAGGCGATTTACACGTCGAGAGATTGTTCATCAATTCGGGATGATAATACTCGACAAACTTCACCCAGCCGGGACAGCAGGAAGTAAAGAGCGGGAGTTTATAATCGTCCTGTTTGCGTTTAATAAATTCGTTGGCTTCTTCGATTACAGTCAAATCGGCGGCAAAGGAAGTGTCGAATACTCTGTCGAAGCCGATCATTTTAAGCGCGTTTACAATCTGTCCTGTCATAAGCGTTCCCGGCTTAAACCCGAACAATTCCCCTATTGCCACTCTTACAGCGGGAGCTATTTGAGCGACAACAACCTTTTCGGGATTTTCAATTTCTTCCCAAACTTTATCGGTTTCATAATTCGGAGTAATCGAGGCGGTCGGACAGACGCGCGCGCATTGACCGCAATCGACGCAATCGACTTTTGCAAGCTCTTTTCCGAATGCGGGCATAACCGCAGATTTTTCTCCGCGTTTGACGAAATCGATAACTCCTATGCCCTGAATTTCGCTGCAAGCTCTTACGCAGTCTCCGCACAAGATGCATTTATTCGGGTCTCTTACCAGCGCGTCGGACGATCTGTCGAGATCGAAACGAATGTCTCTTTCCTTGAAACGGATTTCATCGACGCCGAGGTTGTTCGATAATTTCTGCAATTTACAAGTCTCGCTTTTTACGCAGGAGGTGCAATTCCTGTCGTGATTCGCAAGAATCAACTCGAGCGCAATTTTTCTGATTTTACGCACCTCTCCGGTATGAGTTTTTACTTTCATTCCCGGCTGAGGTTTGGTGGTGCACGAAGTGACGATTCCGCGCCCTTCGATATCCACAACGCACATTCTGCATGCGCCGTAAATGCTCAATTCGGAATGGTAACAAAAAGTCGGAATTTCGATGTTTGTTTTTCTGATTACTTCGAGCAAATTGCGCTCGTCAGAAAATTCAACTTTTTCGCCGTTTATGTACAAAAAATTATTTCCCATATTAACCTCCGATAGCGACAGCGTTGAGACGGCAGGCGTCGAAGCATGCCATACATTTTATACATAACTCTTCGTTTATTGCGTGCGGCTCTTTCTTGGAACCGGTAATTGCGCCTACGGGACATTTTTTCAAACAGAGTCCGCAGCCTTTGCACAATTCAGGAATAATTACAGGAGTAAGCAAAGCTTTACACTGTTTTGCGGGGCATCTTTTCTGTTCCACGTGAGCGTAATATTCATCCTTAAAATAATGCAAAGTCGACAATACTGGATTAGGAGCCGTTTTTCCGAGTCCGCATAACGAGCCTTTGTTTACGGCTCCGGCAAGTTCTTCGAGTAAAGAAATAGTATCATAAGATGCTCGTCCTTCGATAATATCGTCGAGCAGAGCCAACATTTGTTTGGTTCCTTCGCGGCACAGCACGCATTTACCGCACGATTCATTTTGAGTAAACTGCATAAAGAAACGAGCCATCTGAACCATGCAAGTCGATTTATTCATTACCACCAATCCGCCCGAACCGACCATTGCGCCTGCTTTCCCGAGCGAATCGAAATCGAGGGGTAAATCGAGATGTTCCTCCACCAGACATCCGCCCGAAGGACCTCCTATCTGTACAGCCTTAAAAGCCTCCGGGTCAATTTCTCCGTTATCGTTCAAAACTCCGCCTCCGATGTCGAAAATTATTTCCCGCAGAGTTGTTCCGAAAGGCACTTCGATCAGTCCTGTATTAACGACGTTTCCCGTCAAAGCGAATGTTTTTGTGCCCGGTGAATTTTCGGTTCCGATCGAAGAAAAAAATTCCGGTCCGTTCAGTATAATTATCGGCACGCTGCTCAGCGTTTCGACGTTATTAATAAGCGTCGGTTTGCCGAAGAGACCGGCTTCTGCCGGAAACGGCGGTTTGGGATTTGGCATTCCTCTGTTGCCTTCGATAGAAGCCATCAAAGCTGTTTCTTCGCCGCATACAAAAGCGCCCGCTCCTTCCATAATTTCGATATCGAAATCGAATCCGCTGTCGAAGATATTGAGTCCCAAAAGCCCGAGTTCTCTTGCCTGTCGAACCGCAATCCGGAGGCGTTTGACTGCAAGCGGATATTCCATTCTCACATAAACATATCCTTTAAATGCGCCGATAGCCTTTGCGGCTATCATCATTCCTTCAATAACAGAATGCGGATTTCCTTCCATAATGCTCCTGTCCATAAACGCGCCGGGGTCGCCTTCGTCTCCGTTGCAGATAACATATTTAATGTCCGATACGGATTTTCTGGTAAGTTCCCATTTTTTACCCGTGGGGAATCCGCCGCCGCCTCTTCCGCGCAATCCGGACTTTAAGATTTCGTCGCAAATTTCAGCGCCGGTCATTTCCAGAAGAGCCCTGCGAGCCGCTTTATAGCCCCCGGAAGCAATGTACTCATAAATGTCTTCCGGATTAATTTTACCGCAATTGCCGAGCACAAATCTTTTCTGGCGTTTGTAAAAATTGATTTCGTTCGTTCCTTTACATTTTTTTCCGGAAGACAAATCCGTATAAAGCAGCTCATCAATAATTTCATTTCCGATCAGCGTCCGCTCGACAATTTTATTGACGTCTTCTTTGTTAACTTTAACATACATAATACCGTCGGGTTCGATCGTAACAAGAGGTCCCATCTGGCAGAATCCCTGGCATCCGCTGCTGGTTACGAGAACGGCATCCGGATTTTCTTTCTTTAGTTCGATTTTAATAATGTGCGATATACCGCTCGATTCCAGTTGCTTTTGAAATTCATTGTAAACGTCGAGAGAGCCGTTAGCGACGCATCCGGTGCCGGCGCAAATCGTAACGCGTCTTTTAATTAATTTTCCCGATTCTTGATAATCGAGCGCCAGCTCTTCAAGGTTAGCAAACCGCTTCCGCATAGTTCTCCTCCTTCCTGATATTTTCAATTAACTTTTCTGTTTTTTCAGGAGTCATCAAGGAATGAACTTCCTCGTTAACCACTACAACCGGAGCCAGTCCGCATGCGCCCAAGCAAGAAACGGTTTCGAGCGTAAAGAGCATGTCTTCGGTAGTTTTTTTGGACCCAGACAGTCCCAATTTCTTTTCGATTGTTTGAATGATCGATTCCGATTTTTTAACGTGGCAAGCCGTTCCGTCGCACACTTTGATAACGTATTTACCTTTAGGTTCAAGCGTAAAATGCGAGTAGAAAGTCGCCACGCCGTAGACTTTTGCAGGCGATATTCCAAGAGAAGTGGCTATAAAATAGAGTATTTCTTCGGGCAAATATCTGTATTCGTTTTGAACAGCCTGCAAAATCGGGATTAGCCTGTAAGGGTCGTATTGATTTTCCTCGAGTATCTTACAGACTTTATTGAATTTTTCCGCGTTTGTGTTGGTCAATTCGAACATGGTTTGCTCCTCATATAATGGACGCTTTCGAGAGTTTGTGAGTCAATACTGCCAAAGATTGCGACAGTTGCGCATTTTCTACGATTATATTTCCCGGGGTCTTAAGATGCACGGGCGCAAAATTCCAGATGCCTATAATTCCGCCCTCGATCATCATATCGGCGATATTCTGTGCCGCTTCGGCAGGAGCCGTAATAATTCCCAGATGAATATGCATTCTCTTCGCCATTTCCGTCACTTTTTTTACCGGGAGAATTTTGATCCCATTGATTGATTTGCCGATTTTTTTCGGGTCGTTGTCGAATGCGGCAACTATTTCCAGACCGTATTCCTTAAAGCCTTTGTAGCCCAACAATGCGCTGCCGAGGCTTCCGGCGCCTACGAGAAAAGCTTCGTTCTTGTTGTTCCAGTTCAAAGCGTTCAACAGCGACTGCAGCAACTCCGTCACTTCGAATCCGAGCTTGGGCTTTCCGACAATTCCGGTAATACTCAAATCTTTGCGCACCTGTATCGGATCGAGATCGAGAACCGAAGCAATGTAACTGCTCGAAACGTATTCTTCGCCTTTGACCTGTAAATTTCGGAGAATGTCAATATATCTCGGCAGCCTTTTGAGAGTCGGCTCGGGAATAGTGATTGTTTCTTTAACGGGTACCATAAAACACCTTTCGATATTTTTTTATCGATACAAATATATCGATATTTTTATATCGAATCAAGCTCCTTAATATTTTTTTAATGTTCCGTTAATAATTCCTTAATAATCGCTTACTAAATTGTTGTCAATAAAAAGCCGTTCTAATAAAGCGGCGTATTACGGCATTAACTCATTACGGAATTCTGATGTTTTTGTGGGGAAGCGCAACATCGTCTTTTCAAATTGAAGGGAATATAAAAAACGACTTTACGGATAACGAAGAGAAGCTCGGTTATCCGCCGTACGAAAATGGTTCCAATCATTGGAGAATGTGGGAAGATGATATCGATATGATAAGACAATTGAATCAGAACGCATACAGATTTTCATTGGAGTGGTCACGACTCCAACCAGAGCCAAACACAGTATCTCTCGAAGCGCTCAACAGATACGACGCTATAGTCGACCGCCTGATTGAAAAAGGCATCGAACCGATGATCACGCTCCACCATTTCACGCATCCATATTGGTTTCACGACGTTTCTCCGTGGCAGACCGGGGATTCCATTAAAAGATTTCTCGATTATTCCGATTTAATTTTCAGCCGTCTGGCAGACCGGGTAAAATACTGGATAACGTTCAACGAGCCGGTTGTTTGGTCGCTTGCCGCTTATGCCGACGCTAAGTTTCCTCCCGCTTTTAGCGATCTGAATTTGATGATGAAAGCGCTCTATAATATGATGAAGGCTCATGCCGGAGCTTATGAACTTCTAAAGTCCTACAATTCCGTAAGTTATGCCGGAATAGCAAAGCATTTTATTATTTTCAAAGAGGCGCGGGAATGGTTTTATCCCGACAAAAGTATAGCCCGGAGAATCGACCGTTTTTTCAACGTTATGCTTCTCGACGCTTTTATTACGAATCGAATTGCCGTCAATTTTCCGCCGTTACTAAAATTCGACATGCCGATAAACCTTAACGACAAAATCGATTTTTGGGGCATTAATTATTATTACCGTCTCCATACCAAATTCAAACTGAGTCTAAAGAATCCTTTTTTTCTCTATGCTAAGAATCCCGCTACCGATACGGGCTGGGAAATCTATCCGAAAGGCTTAAAAAAAATAATAAAACTTGTTTCGCGTTATAATAAAGAAATAATTATTACTGAAAACGGGATTGCCACAGAAGACGATCATGCCAGAAAAAAATTTATCAAAAAGCATATAAAAATCGTAAGAAAGCAGCTTGAAAAAGGACATAATATCAAAGGTTACTTCTATTGGAGTTTGATGGACAATTACGAATGGCTCTATGGAAAATCAAAAAGGTTCGGATTGGTCGAGGTCGATTACGAGAACAATTATAAACGGACAATCCGACCCAGCGGACGCTATTACGCCGGCTTAATAGAAAAATTTCTTCACGACAGCGAGAGCGGAAAAATTTATAAAAAAATCGACAGGAGCCCGAAATGAGTTCAATTATATATTTACTTGTATTGCTTCCCGGTTTGTTCTACGCTCTTGTTTCCCTCTACTTCATCATAAAAGCCAAAGAGAAAAAAGCTGTTCCGCATTTAAAGAATGATGAAGCTCCATCCGTAACCATATTGAAGCCCGTTAAAGGAATCGACGACAATCTGGAGGATAATTTAAGCTCGTTTTTCGAGCTCGATTATCCGGATTACGAAATAATATTCGGAATCGATTCCGAGGACGACCCCGCAGCCCCGTTAATCGAGAAAGTGATGAATAAGTACAATCATATAAATTCCCGACTTGTAATCGACGGTCGTAAATCGGGACTTAATCCGAAAGTCAATAATTTGATTAATATGTATCCATACGCTAACGGCGAACTGATTCTGATAAGCGACAGCAATACGAAATGCGACAGAGATTTCCTAGCTAAATTAACCGCGCATTTCGACGATCGCAGGCTCGGCATGCTTACTGCGACAATCCGCGGCTACGGCGAAAAAAACATGGTTTCGGCGATGGAAAATATTCATTTGAACGCGTTCGTAGCTCCGAGTATTTTTATCGCGTCGTCTCTGGCAGACATTAATATTACTATCGGTAAAGCGATTCTTATTCGCAGAAATGCGTTGGACGTCATCGGTGGATTTAACGCATTTGCCGGCTATCTCGCCGAAGATTTTATGATGGGCAAAAAAGTCAAAGAAGCAGGATTCCGCGTAATGACCTCGCCCGTTACAATCGACAATATAAACGAAAAAATCCCTCCGGAAAAATTTATAAATCGTCACAGCCGCTGGTCGAAAATGAGATTCAAAATAGCTCCTTATCATTACCTTCTCGAACCCCTTACAAACCCGGTCGCTCTCGGCTTATTGTTATTGCCGTTCTTTAACGGGGTATTCGTTTACTTTATTTTGTCGGTTACGATAAAAATAATTCTCGATTATCTCATATCTCGTCAGACAAACCGCAGTCATAAGTTTTACTTCTATTTACTTATTCCCATAAAAGACTTGCTGATTTTCGCAATCTGGTTTATACCTTTTTTCAATTCGAAAATCAAATGGCGTAATAACGTCATGCTGATAAAAGAAGAATCGATATTGCAGCCTGCATCTTAAAAAGTTTTTTCTTCCCTTTCGCAGATTAAAATATTGACAAGCTTGCAAAAATGGTTATTTTAAAGTTCGGATATCCGCTTATGAAAAGAATACGCAATGAAGAAATTCTATCGTCGTTTATCTGACGCAATGCTTTCCTTGCTCGAAAGAGCAAAAATGACTGAGTACACATTCATTCTGATTATAGCGATTATAATCGGTTTGTTAGCCGGTTTTTCGGCTATCGGGATAAGATGGCTGATAAAAACAATTACGGCGATCTCTTTCGGAAGCGGCTCTAATCTTCTCGACGTATTATCCGCCACTCCATGGTATCTTCTAATTATCATTCCCGCGCTGGGCGGATTGATAGTCGGACCGATAATTTATTACCTAGCGCCCGAGGCAAAAGGTCACGGCGTTCCCGAAGTGATGCAGGCAATATTATTGAAAGGAGGAATCATACGCCCTCGAGTAGCTTTGATTAAATCGATTGCTTCCGCTATTACTATCGGCACGGGCGGGTCGGTCGGAAGAGAGGGTCCGATTATTCAAATCGGCTCGTCAATAGGGTCTACAATCGGTCAATTCTTCAAAGCGCCGTCGAGGCGCCTGAAAACCCTGGTCGGCTGCGGAGCAGCGGCAGGAATTGCAGCGGCTTTCAACGCGCCTATTGCCGGGGCTCTTTTCGCCGTCGAAATAATTTTGATGGATTTTGCAATCGTACAATTTTCTCCGATAGTTATATCTTCGGTAATGGCTACCGTGGTATCGCATACATTCGAAGGCGATTTTGCGGCTTTCATTGTGCCTCATTATCATTACGCTTCGCCTTATGAAATCGGGTTTTACTTTTTGCTCGGCGCCGTGTGCGGCTTGTTTTCATACCTGTTCATCAAGCTGCTCTATTTTTCCGAAAACTTTTTCGACAACAAACTCAAACTACCCGAACAAATAAAACCCGCCCTCGGCGGAATTATTATCGGAATTATAGCCCTTCAATTTCCTCATGTGATGGGAGTCGGCTACGACACGATTAATCTCGCTTTGCACGGAAATTTAATCTGGTATCTGGCAATCGGATTGCTCTTTGCAAAGATTGTCGCCACTTCGGTTACATTGGGTTCGGGAGGCTCGGGCGGTATTTTTGCTCCTTCTTTGTTCATGGGAGCAATGATTGGAGTATTTTTCGGCGAAATGGTTCACGGCTATTTCCCCGAAATCACAGCCGAGCCGGGCGCTTATGCGCTCGTTGCAATGGGTGGACTGGTAGCTGGCACAACGCGCGCCCCTATTACTGCAATTATTATTGTATTCGAACTGACGAACGATTATAAAATCATATTGCCATTGATGATTACTTGCATTATCAGCATGATTCTTTCCACAAAACTTTCCCGAGAATCGATTTACACCCTCAAGCTCGTGATGCGAAATATCGGCATCAAAGAAGGCCGAGAAATAAATATAATGGAATCGATTCTGATTAAAGACGTTTATAATAAACCCGATCCCAAAAGCGTAATTTTTATCGAGGATAAATTCGGAACTATAGTAAACAAGCTGATACACAACAGAGGTCGCGAATTTCCGGTTGTCGACGCAAACGGAGTATTACAGGGAATAATTTCGGTCGATATGATTAAAGATTTCCTCTTCGAAAAAGATTCTCTCTCGAGCGTTTTAATAGCCGCGGATATTATGAACAGAAAATTCGAATACGTCACTCCTGAAGACAACTGCAGCGCGGCTATCGACAGAATGAGAAAATACGACCATGAATCGATTCCTGTAATCGAGAATGCCGATTCAATGAAATTGGCGGGAATTGTTTCTCTTAAAGACATTCAGGACGCTTATAATCTTGAAATCGAAAAGCGCGAGATTACATCGTCTCTTTCAAGCAGTATAATGATGAACGAAAAAGAGCAGAGGGTGCATTTTCTAGAAGGTTATGAAATTATGGAAATTACCGCGCCGGAATCTTTTTACGATAAATCGATCAGGGAACTCAACGTCAGAGCCGAATACGGAGTCGATATTCTATCAATAAAAAAATCAAACGGCGACAACGAAAGAGTGATCCCTTTTCCTTCGCCCGATTACGTAATCCGGAAAGAAGACAGACTGGTTGTCGCCGGCGAAATAAAAAACATCAATTTACTCTCCAATATTTAATCCACTCTTTTCAATCGAAGAACTTTTCCCGAAGCGGCGGAAGGCAATTTCAAACCGAGATAGCTTGCGACTGTCGCGGCTATATCTTCTATATAAACTTCGTCGTCGTTTCTTCCATTTGCTATTTCCGGTCCGCAGAAAAAAAGCGGGATCGAAACGTCGTAATTCCAGGGCGTACCGTGTTCGGAACGATTGTAGAACTTGTCGCCGCCGGGAATTTCCGGTTCGAAAACTATGTACAGATTGCCCGACCTCTTGTGATAGTACGAGTTTATTACCCTTGAAGAAATCATATTCAAAAGAAGATTATTCCGCTCTATCTCGGACGATGTATATACGTCGTAAATTCCGTTCTTATTTCTCAGATATTCTTTAAGAAGTATTTCAACGTCCTCTACTTTCAGACCGTTATTTTTAACAGCGTCTTCATTCAAATAAATATTCGGCAAAATGATTTCTTCGACCGCGTTGAAATTGACTTTCAATTTTTCTTTAATAAAATCGTTGCATATCGCTCTCAAACTGCCATTGAATCCGCTTTCGGCGGCTGAGTTGCAGTTTCCGTTTGAAGGGACGAATGAATCTTTAGCTCCGTGGTCTGCGGTCAAGGTAATAAGTATGTTATTCATTCCCGCGTATTTATCGAGGAAGTCGATTAAACCTGCAATCAGTTTATCGAGCCTGTAAATCTGGTCTTCAAATTCGATCGAAGAATTACCGAAGTAATGTCCTATTTTATCCGTTGAGGAAAACGAAATCGAAATGTAGTCTGTATGCCCGTCTTTACCGAGACGATTTTCTTCTACGATAAATTTAGCCAGTTCAAAAGTAAGCGAATCCCCCAGCGGAGAATTCAAGAGCGCCGACGGTTCATACGGATTATCAAAGCGCGCCAGTCCGAATTTCTCCGTCTGCTTCTTGTTCGTAAAATTAACGTATCTTTCCGGTTCGTAAAGAGGCTTCCAACCGTACCCGGAATAATTATCTTCTTTAATTTCAGCGTTATATTTTTTTAGAAAACCGGGTTCTTTATCGTAATAGTATTCGCTCGAAACGAATTTAATCGAATCGTCAGCCATCCAGAAGGCTTTGCCGAAATGTCCGGCGAGGAAAACCGCTCCTCTGTCCTTTTGAGAAACGCCGAAAATTTTTGCCTTCCCCGCTTGTGAAATATAAATTTCATCCGAAAGTGTGGAGCCAATCAAATTTTGCGGCGATATGATCCCGTTGTATTCGGCGCAATAAACTTTCTTTTTTGAAATCCTGTCGTACCAATCGTTATTTACAATACCGTGGTATGCCGGTACGGAACCGGTTGCAATCGACGCGTGCCCTGGTCCGGTTGCGCTGCGGGCGTATGATATTTTTGTATTGCTGAAATAATATCCATTCTTTTTCAAATACTCGAATCCGCCATCTGAGAAATTCGCCGAGTATTTATCGAGCTGATCCGCTCTCAACTGGTCGACGACAATTTGAACGACGAGTTTTACTTTAGCGGGAGTTTCGTCTTTTACGGAAGCGAATGTTTGCGATAAGATTGAAACAAGTATAATCGCAAAGAAACGAGTTATGTTTTTTGTCATAAGTTCACCTGAATTTATAAACGCAATATAATAGTTCGATATTAAGATAACATTAATTCGGCGTAATTAATTCTTTAAGCGATATAAGAAATGCTAAGAAGCTCGACGCTGAAGGCGCTAAACATCAAAAAATCAAGCAGTCTAGTAACAAATAAATGCCGAAGGCGCGATATGCGTTTAATACAAATTCAATTGACAACAAAACGCCGAAGGCGCGGCATTATTGTAAAACTGCGTTGATAAAGAAGAAAAAAAATCCCAGAGGGATGATATTATTATATTGTTAACCCTACGATGTGAAATACAAATTGCCACATTCATTATGTCACCCGTCCCGGGTTTTATACTCTTATTCTTTACTATCAGTCTATCATAATGCCAACCCTCCGGGTTTGGTATTTTTCACATAATTAAAACCGAATTTATAAAAGATACATTCTTTAAAAGCGGCAACGTATTTACATCAAACAACCATAATCAACAAACGCTGAGAACGCGAAATAATTTTAATACAAAATTCAATTGAGAACAAAACGCCGAAGGCGTGACATTATTGTAAAACAGCTTCAACAAATAAGAAAAAATCCCGGAGGGATGATATTATTATATCGTTGAATATCATCATAAAAAACCCTACGATGTGAAATACGAATTGCCCATTCATTATGTCACCCGTCCCGGGTTTTATACTATTATTCTTTATCATCAGTCTATCATAATGCCAACCCTCCGGGTTTGGTATTTTTCACATAATTAAAACCGAATTTAAAAAAGATACACCCGTGAAAGACAGAAACGTATTTCTTTAACCAAACCATATTCAATAACACTGAGAATGTTAATTATCTTTAATAATAGATTCAATTGAGAATTAAACGCCGAAGGCGTGGCATTATTGTAAAACTGCGTTAATAAAGAAGGAAAAAAATCCCGGAGGGATGGCATTATTATAAGCCGAGTAGCCAAACAAAAAAGCCCCTGTCGTCTATTTAGGGGCTCTATTTTACTTTAGCTCCGCGTGCAGGACTCGAACCTGCAACCCTGCGGTTAACAGCCGCATGCTCTACCATTGAGCTAACGCGGAATATTTTTAAGAACAAGTAAAAAAATCGAGTCAAAAAATAGAGTTTATTCTGACTTTTGTCAAGTGTAAATGCGAAAAAAATATCTGGTATTTTCCATTTATTGACTTTATCTTTCTAAAAACTGAGAAGCGTCTCTTTATTTTGTGACTTTTTTGTCTTTTTTTGACCGCTTATTGAATCCCGTTCCCGTCAGTAATAATACGGCACGCTTATTGATACAATGTTTATTCTTTTAAGGAGTTAAAAATGGATCTGACAGAACTGAAAAAGAAAATCGAAGAAACTTATGCAGACTGGGAAGAAAATTTTTACAAAAAAACCGTGGAACGATTCCCGGAACGACAGCCTGAATTCACCACTCCTTCATTCACAAAAATAAAACCGCTCTACACGCCCAATGACTATATGCCCGAAAATTACGACGAAGAAATCGGTTATCCGGGTAAATATCCTTATACGCGGGGCGTACAACCTACAATGTACAGAGGAAGACTCTGGACAATGCGCCAGTACGCCGGATTCGGCACGGCTCGCGAATCGAACGAGAGATACCGTTACTTACTTTCGCAAGGGCAGATGGGATTGTCGGTAGCCTTCGACTTGCCGACTCAAATCGGCTACGACAGCGACGATCCGATGGCGCTCGGCGAAGTAGGGAAAGTCGGCGTCGCTATCGACACTCTTGCCGATATGGAAATTCTGTTCGATCAAATTCCGCTAGATAAAGTCTCGACTTCGATGACGATCAATGCGCCGGCTTCCGTATTGCTTGCAATGTATATTGCCGTAGCTGAAAAACAAGGCGTTTCCAAAGAAAAACTGAGCGGCACTATTCAAAACGATATCTTGAAAGAATACGTAGCGCGGGGCACTTATATTTTCCCGCCTAAACCGTCGATGCGTCTGATAACCGACATTTTCAAGTACTGCTCCGCTGAAATCCCGAAGTGGAACACAATTTCGATATCGGGCTATCACATCAGAGAAGCGGGTTCGACCGCGGCGCAGGAGGTGGGATTCACTCTTGCCGACGGCATCGCATACGTCGAAGCAGCTATCAATTCCGGTTTGAACGTGGACGACTTTGCAGGTCAACTTTCATTTTTCTTCAATTCTCACAACGACCTGCTGGAAGAAGTGGCTAAGTTCAGAGCCGCCAGACGACTCTGGGCTAAAATAATGAAAAACCGTTTCAAAGCAGTCAAGCCGAAATCGATGATGCTCAGATTCCACGCGCAAACAGCCGGATCGGCATTGACAGCTCAGCAGGCAGACAACAACATCATACGAGTCGCGGTTCAAACGCTAGCGGCTACGCTCGGCGGCGCTCAGAGTCTCCATACGAATTCACGGGACGAAGCCCTCGCTCTTCCAACCGAAGAATCGGTAAAAATTGCTTTGCGCACTCAGCAGATTATCGCTTACGAAAGCGGCGTTACAAATACAATCGATCCGCTCGCAGGCTCATACTATGTTGAATCTCTTACGAACCAAATCGAAAAAGAAGCCGAAGAGTATATCAAAAAAATCGACGCTCTCGGCGGAATGGTCTCCGCTATCGAGCTCGGTTACGTCCAAACGGAGATTCAAAAATCCGCATACAAATATCAGCAGGAAGTCGAAAAAGGAGAACGCATTATAATAGGAGTAAATAAATTCGCCGAGCAGGAAGAACACAAAGGAAAATTATTGAAAATAGACGAGCGCGTTCAGAAAGAACAGATCGAGTTTCTTAGAAAAATCAAATCGGAACGAAACAACGATCTGGCAGAACAAAAATTAAAAGAATTAAAAACGGCAGCCGAAACAGACGTCAATTTAATGCCCTATATAATCGAAGCCGTCAAAGCGTATTCGAGCATAGGGGAAATTTGCAACACGCTCCGATCGGTATTCGGAGAATACAAAGAACAAGTAATAATCTAACCGGAGGCAAAAATGGAAATCACTCATATCGAACATATCGGCATAGCCGTTAAAAACCTCGAACAGGCTATCAAATACTACGAGGACGTGCTCGGTCTCAAATGTTATTCGATAGAAGAAATAAGAACGCAAAAAACGCGCACCGCATTTTTTATGGTCGGACAAACGAAAATCGAGCTTCTCGAATCGACCGAACCGTACGGTCCCATCGGCAGATTCATCGAAGCCAAAGGCGAAGGTATCCACCATATTGCGTTCGCCGTAAAAAATCTGCCCGAAGCTTTGAAAGAAGCCTCCGAAAAAGGAATAACTCTTATTGACGAAGAACCTAAGCTCGGAGCAGAAGGATTGAAAATTGCATTCCTGCATCCAAAATCAACAAGGGGAGTTTTGACCGAATTGTGCGAACATCCCGAAAACGAAAATAAATAAACTGGTTTAATAGAATGCCTATTAGCGAAAAAATAAAAGAATTGATGGAAAAACGGGAAGAAGCCCGGCTCGGCGGCGGAAAATCCCGTATCGAAGCTCAACACAACAAAGGCAAACTGACTGCGCGCGAAAGAATCGAACTCCTTCTGGACGACGGTAGTTTCGAAGAATTCGACATGTTTGTTACTCACAGAACGACCGATTTCGGATTGGACAAAAAATCGTATCTCTCCGACGGAGTTGTTACCGGATACGGCACAATCGACGGGAGACTTGTCTATGTATTTTCGCAGGACTTTACAGTGTTCGGAGGTTCGCTCTCGGAGACATACGCCCAAAAAATTTGCAAAATAATGGATAAAGCTCTCAAGATGGGAGCCCCCGTAATCGGAATTAACGACAGCGGCGGTGCGAGAATTCAGGAAGGCGTCCGCAGTCTTGCAGGCTACGCAGATATATTCCAGAAAAACATACTTGCATCCGGCGTAATACCTCAGATTTCGGCAATATTCGGTCCCTGCGCAGGGGGCGCTGTCTATTCGCCTGCATTGACGGATTTCACGATAATGTCGAAAGGCTCGAGCTATATGTTCGTTACCGGTCCGAAAGTGGTTAAAACCGTAACAGGCGAGGTTGTAACCGAAGAAGAACTCGGCGGAGCCATGATACACGCGTCCAAATCGGGCGTTACGCATTTTGTAGCGGAGAACGAAGAAGAAGGAATTTTGCTGATCAGAAAACTCCTAAGTTACCTGCCGCAGAACAATCTGGAAGACCCGCCTGTAATTCAATGCGACGATCCGATCGACCGCGTAGACGATTTTCTGAACGAGGTCATTCCCGACAATCCGAACAAACCGTACGACGTCAAAGACATAATACATTCGATTGTGGACAACAATGAATTTCTCGAAGTTCAAAGATATTTCGCGCCTAACATTGTAATCGGGTTTGCCCGTTTCAACGGAATTCCGGTTGGCATCGTAGCCAATCAACCGAATTATCTTGCGGGCGTGCTCGACATTAACGCTTCAAGAAAAGCCGGTCGATTCGTTCGCTTTTGCGACGCATTCAACGTACCGATTGTTACGCTTGTAGACGTACCGGGATTTTTGCCCGGCACCGCTCAGGAATACGGAGGCATTATTCTTCACGGAGCGAAACTCCTTTTTGCTTACGGCGAAGCAACCGTTCCAAAAATTACGATAATTCTCAGAAAAGCTTACGGCGGAGCTTACGACGTGATGGGTTCGAAGCATTTGAGAGGCGATATTAATTACGCCTGGCCGATCGCTGAAATTGCCGTAATGGGTCCGCGCGGCGCTATTGAAGTTTTACATAATAAGGAAATTTCAAAATTCGAAAACGACGAAGAACGGACTCAATTCATTCTTCAAAAAGAAAAAGAATATAAAGATAAATTTGCAAATCCGTACGTTGCGGCTAAGTACGGTTATATAGACGACGTTATAGAGCCCCGTAATACGAGGTTCAGAATTATTCGGGCGCTTCAGTCGTTATCAACCAAAAAAGATACTAATCCGCCAAAGAAACATTCGAATATTCCATTATAGGTGAAACATGTTTTTGCTTGCTTTCCAGCAATCGGCAATTGATACATTGACGCGCAGCAGAATAGAACAGAACGCCGAAAAATTCAGCCAGCTCGACGCTTACGGAATCGGGCTGACTTTTATCGGTATGGCGGTCGTCTTTTCGTCCCTACTGCTGCTCTATATCGTGTTTTATAATCTGACCAAAGCAATAAACAACAGAATTAAAAAGAAACAAGCGCAGAGCGAATCAAAAGCGGAAAGCCACGAATTAACGGGAGAAGTAAACGCAGCAATATCAACCGCGATTTTTCTTTACCTGAACGAACTTCACGACAAGGAAAACATGGTGTTGACGATTAACCGCGTCGCTCGCGTTTATTCGCCGTGGAGCTCAAAAATTTACGGCTTGCGCCAATATCCACGTTCGAGAGGTTAATATGAGAAATTTCAAGTTTACCATTAACGGCAATAATTACGACGTCGAAATTTTGAATTTCGAAGACAATATAGCCGAACTGGAAGTAAACGGCACACGCTACAGAGTCGAACTCGAAAAGAAAGTACAGACGCCCAAGACGCCCAAACTCGTTCGAAGCGTAGCGGCTCCGAGCACGGACATCGACGTTTCTACAAAAAAAACGAGCAAACCGGCAGAAAGAAAAGGAGCCGGATTGGTTAAATCTCCTCTGCCCGGAGTTATCTTGTCCGTCTACGTTAAAGAAGGCGATACGGTTAAAATTGGAGACAAACTGCTTACTCTCGAAGCGATGAAAATGGAAAATAACGTGAATGCAGACAAAGAAGGGAAAATTACGGCGGTAAAAGTAAAACCCGGAGATTCAGTCCTGGAAGGCGATGTTTTGGTGGAAATAGGGAGCTAAACTATGATGGAATTTTTCAAATTTATCGGTCACGGTTTCGACATTTTCATGCAGTATACTGCGTTTGCCAACGTTACTGTCGGACATTTAATAATGATTACAGTAGGGTTGATATTCCTTTATCTTGCAATCACCAAAGAATACGAACCGTTGCTACTGGTGCCCATCGGATTCGGAATTTTAATCGGGAATATACCTTTTGCAGAAGCGGCAAATTTAAAAGTCGGAATATATGAAGAAGGGAGCGTCCTCAGTTATTTATATTACGGAGTGACGCACGGTATTTATCCTCCGTTGATTTTTCTTGGTATCGGCGCAATGACGGACTTTTCGACTTTGTTGTCGAATCCCAAGTTAATTATACTTGGCGCCGCTGCGCAGATAGGAATTTTCGGAGCTTATACGATTGCCTTGGCATTGGGATATCTTCCCCAGCAAGCGGCTGCTATTGCTATAATCGGAGGAGCCGACGGTCCAACTGCAATTTTCCTCTCGGCAAAACTCGCTCCCGAACTTACTGGCGCAATCGCCATTTCAGCATACTCGTACATGGCGCTCGTGCCGGTCATTCAACCGCCGATAATGAAATTGTTGACCACGCCTAAAGAAAGAACAATTCGCATGAAACCGCCACGGCAGGTTTCGAAACTCGAAAAAGTGCTCTTTCCGATTGTAGGACTCCTTCTTACATGCTCAATAACTCCTTCGGCAATTCCGCTTCTTGGAATGTTATTCTTCGGCAATTTATTGAAAGAGAGCGGCGTTACGAAAAGACTGGCTGAAACGGCGAGAGGAGCTTTGATCGATATTGTTACAATTCTAATCGGTTTGACTGTCGGAGCTTCTACTCAGGCAACTACTTTTCTGACTGCCAAATCGGTCGGCATTTTCGTACTCGGCGCGGTTTCGTTTATTATTGCAACGACGGGCGGAATTCTTTTCGTTAAATTTCTCAATTTATTTTTGAGCGATAAAAATAAAATCAATCCTCTTATCGGCAATGCTGGAGTATCCGCAGTTCCGGACAGCGCCCGCGTTTCACAAACGGTGGGATTACAATACGATCCGACAAACCATCTTTTAATGCATGCCATGGCGCCCAACGTGGCGGGAGTTATCGGCTCGGCTGTCGCTGCGGGCATTATGTTGTCGTTTTTCGTGGGATAATTATTTACTTCTTTTTCTCGCCTTCGATTTCTATCTTTGACGATTGAAATGCGGGAGTCTATTGCCTGCATTTATTTAATATTGCAAAAAAAAAATCATTTATTATCAATCAACTAATCGAGTTCAAGAATTATATTTTTTATTCGATAATTAAACACGACACGTTTTTGTTCCGTTAAGAAAGGATTATTAAATGTTTGTTATAGATAATCAGCCGGAAGTAAAAGAAAAAAAACTTTCAGAATTTCAAAAAAGATATCAGGAATTAGACCGTTATTATTCCGATAAAGAATTAGGCTCGATTGTTAAAGACACATCAACGACGTTCAGATTGTTTGCCCCTTCTCCTATTCAGGTAAGACTTTGCGTTTTCGACAAACCGGAAGATTCTTTCTGCCGTGAATATTTTATGGAACGGGACGACGACGGAGTTTGGGAAATCCAGATTGACGAAGACCTGACCGGCAAATTTTACGGTTATAAAGTTTATCACGAAGGAGAAGACGTATCAAATCCGAACAAACCGATATGCGCCGATCCTTATTCAAAGGCGGTCGCTACTTTTACCACTTATCAAAATCCCCGCCGATCAATCGTAATAAAACAAAAAGATTTCGACTGGGAAGGAACGTCATACGTCCGTCGAGATTGGAGAGATTTGATAATATACGAATGTCACGTCCGCGATATGACAATCCACAAAACTTCGGGAGCGATTAATCCCGGTACTTACAAAGGAATGATCGAACCCGGTATCAAAGGAGGGTTAAATTATATAAAATCGTTGGGCGCAAACGCAGTAGAGCTTTTACCCGTGCATGAATACGGTTACTGCGAACTCCCGTACGGCACTATCAAAAACGGCGTTATCAACAATATTAATCCGTACGAAAGGAATCACTGGGGATATATGACAGCCGCCTATTTTGCGCCCGCGGCATACTATTCCGAAAAAACACCCTCTTTCCGCTGGAACAGATGGATCGGCAAAAGCGGCAGGCAGATTGAAGATTTTAAGGAAATGGTAAAAGCCTTTCACAAAGAAAATATTGCTGTCATTCTCGACGTGGTATACAATCATTTTTCCGAATACGAACTCGGCAATTTGAAACAAATCGACAAAGAATATTATTTCAGGCTCGACGAAAACGGTAATTTCGAATCGAAAAGCTGGTGCGGCAACGACCTGAAAACCGAACGCCCGATGGTAAGAAGATTGATAATAGAAAGCCTTCTCTATTGGATGAAAGAATATCACATAGACGGTTTCAGGTTCGACATTGCAACGCTAATCGACTGGGAAACAATCGAACGATTTACAGACGAAGCCAGGAAAATAAATCCGGACGTTATACTAATAGCCGAACCGTGGGGCGGAGGCGGTTATAATCCCGGAGGATTTTCCGACAGAAGCTGGGCTGCCTGGAACGACCAGATTCGAAACGGCATTAAAGGAGAAAATCCTTTTAACGGCAAGGGATGGATTTTCGGCAAATGGTACGGCAACAACTCGCCCAAAAGAATTAAAAGCTACGTCAACGGCACGTTGAGACGAGACGAATACGGAATTTACAATAAAAAAGAACACTCGGTTAATTATCTCGAATCACACGACAATTATACTCTCGGGGATTTTATCAGAATTGCCTCGGGCGAAGTTGACGCTCATAAGATAATCAAAAAAGTCGACGAATTCGTCAAACTTTCGCCTCGCCAGCTTAAGCTAAACAAACTTGCGGCTCTCTTCCTTCTCACTTCTCAAGGTATGATAATGATTCACGAAGGACAGGAATTCGCCCGCTCGAAAGTGATTCCTTATAATGTAAAAGCGCCCGATCCGAGAAAAGGCACTATGGACAACGATTCTTACAACAAGGACAACAAGACAAATTACATAAATTATTCTCACGCCGACATAAACAAAGACTTGGTCGATTATTACAAAGGCTTGATAAAATTACGGAATAAATATGAAGCCTTCAGAAAAGCTAATTATAGCGACATAGCGTTTTTCGACCACGTCAAAAGCGAGTTCGGACTGGCATACCTGCTCAAATACGGCGAAGATCATTTTACCGTATTATTCAACGCCGAGCAGGAAGAAAGTCTTGAATTTCCTCTTCCGCCCGGCAACTGGGAAATATTGGTTAACGACCGACGGGCAGGCGTCGAAAAACTCGGCGAAGCATCGGACAAAATTATATTGCCGCCCGTTTCAGGATGCGTTTTAAGAATGATTAAAGACCGAAGCTGAAACCAGACATTATCATGTAATTAGTAATTGCTTCGCCGTTTAATCTGAACGCATTCAGCTTGAACTCGACAATTAAAGCCAGATTTCCTCTCATGTGCTGAACTATTCCGGCGCCGAAACCCGCCAGGAAAGTATATTCCGTTACCTCTCTGCCATTAAAAGCCGCAACGTATACCGGATAGCCTTCGAAAGCGAGTATTTCGTTCTCGTATTTATTATAAGTTATATACGAAAGTCCCATTTCCATTTCGAGGAAAAACGAAACGGTTTTGACCGTATCCATCTCTCTTCGCAGTCCGAGCCCGAACAGATACATTTTATGATCGCTTTCGTTGAACGAGTTATAGATTTTATCGTCTACTATGGCGTGAACAACATTTTGGTTCCACCAGTAATTGCCCGCTACGGCGTAGACATCCAAATTACGACTTAGGCTGCGTTTGACTTGAAGCGTAAGATTATATCCTTTAGTTTCAGCGCCTTTCGTATCGTGCAGTCCGCCTTTGAATTCAATCGAATTAATAAACTGCGCGCGGCAGTTTACGGCAAAGAAAAAGAGAGCAAATGCGATTAAGTATTTCATAGCTTATCTCCTTTGTTGGGGATGAAGTAGCTATGCCGGCATTTTCCTCCTGGGTTGATTAAAAGCGGTACAGAATTCGATTATGATTCCCTCAAATAATTTAGAATTAAAATAGCGTTTTGAAAATATTAAATCAACCGAAAAATGCTTTTCTGAGAGATTTTTCGATGGCGTTTTTGAATGTGGCGAGGTTGACGGGTTTGCGAAATACAAATTCGACCCCTAATTGTTTATACTGTTCTTCGATCGAAGGATTGATATCGCTGCTGAGAATAATAACCGGCGGTTTGAATTTCAGATCAGTGAGCGTCAGTTGTTTAACAAAATCGTATCCGTTCATAACGGGCATATTGTGATCGCTTATTATCAATGCGGGCGAAGAGCTTCTTACAATTTCAAGAGCTTCTTTACCGTTTTCGGCTTCGGATATCGTATAACCTTCTATTAAATTTCTGATCAGTTTGGAATAGAGTATCCTGTCGGTTTTGATATCGTCGACCAGAAGGATTGTGGTAGACGAGACAGGCACGGTAAAAATAAATTCCGAGCCTTTGCCGTATTGGCTTTTAACCTGGATATCTCCGCCGTGTTTAAGAATAATCTCTCTTACGAGAGACAAGCCCAATCCGCTTCCTTTTTCTCCTGCCGTGCCCGGAGTTGTAAATTTCGTATCGACTTTGAAAAGTTTCGGAACATCTTCCTCTTTAATTCCCGTACCGGTATCCTTAACAGAAAAGACGACGCTCTTGTTTTTAACGTCCGGCGCCGCGCTGATTGTTATAGCTCCTCCTGTTGGAGTAAATTTTATAGCGTTCGAAATAAGATTGTTAATTGCCTGGAGCAACAAATTTTCGTCGGCATGCACAAATAAATTTTCGCTCAATTCAGATTTCAAATCGATTCCTTTTCTGAGAGCGGCACCCGACAAAATTTGAATCGATTTATCGACCACTTGTTTTGCATTGATTCTGTTGGGTTCGAATTTTATTCTGCCGGTTTGAAGGCGCGTCCAGTCAAGCAGCGAATTAACCAATTCCAGCATATTTCTTGCGGACTCCTCAATAAAGCGGATGTACTGCGTCCTTTTCTCTTCGGTCAAATCTTTTTCGTTCAAAAGAAAATCGGTAAATCCCAGTATGGAACTGAAAGGCGTACGCAGATCGTGCGAGATAATCGAAATAAAGCGGTCTTTTGTCTCGTTCAATTCTTTCAGTTCGGCAGCCGATCTTTTCAATTCGTCCTGAGCCCGTTTAGATAATGTAATGTCGTTGACTATGCCGAAAATCTTAACGATTCTTCCCCGTTCGTCCCTTTGCACCGATATTTTATTCTCTATCCAGATAATATTGCCAAGGCTGTCGATTATTCGGTATTCGAGCTTTTCGTAGTTTTTATCCGAAAATTTATAAAGGCGTTTCAGATTTTCGATAACATATGCAAGGTCGTCGGGATGAATTATTTTCTTCCAGAGAAAACGGTCGTCCAGAAATCTTTCCGGTTTATAACCCGTAATCTTTTCGATTGCCGGAGTATAAAACACCTGAACCAATTTTCCTCTAATTCTTTCCGCAGTCCAGAAACTCTCGTCGATATTTTCCGTTATACTCCTGTACCTTTCTTCGGAAAGCCGCAGCGCTTCGAGCGCCTTTTTTTGAGGAGTAATGTCGCGCAACGACCACACTATAAACTTTTCGCCTTCGGCTTCGTACGAAGATACCGAGCTTTCGAGTTCGATCGACGTTTCGTCTGCTTTAATGCCTTTGAAATCGAATCGCGACGGCGATTCCTTGCCTTCTTCGAGATTCTGAATATTTCTACCGACTTTAATAATATCGTCCACGTCCACGAAATCGAGCGGATCTTTACCGATAATTTCGCTTGCGCTTTTGTAGCCGAACATTTTAACAAAAGCTTCGTTGACGAGGAATAATTTTCTTTTGTTGATAAGAGCGATCCCGTCGTGCGAGGCTTCGAAAATCGACCTGATGAGCATCAAATCTTTTTCAGCCTCTTTCAGCATCGAAATATCCGTCAGAAATACATTGTAATAAAGAGGCATTCCCCTGTCGTCGTAAACGGTAGAAAAACTTGCATGGACGTATATCTTCTGATCGTGCTTTGTAATGAGAGGCAGTTCAACCGTTTCCTTTTTTCGTTCTTCGAGTTCGTTCAGACTAAATCCGTTTGTCATCAAATAATAGGGCTCGACCAAATCGACAAAATAGAGCGAAGTAATTTCCTGGTCGGTATAACCGAACGACTGCAGCATTGCTGGATTGGCGTATTGAATCTTTCCGTTTAAATCGAGGATGCAGATAAATTCCTGGGTATGGGTAACGATTTTTCTGAACCGTTCTTCGGATTTTTTCAGCTCCAATTCCTTGCGTATTCTGAACGTTGAATCGGCGCAGATAAAAACGAAATATTCTTTGACGCCTTCTTTCAATTTTCCGATACGCACCGTAAAATACTCCGCTTCGTCTTCATCGTCGCCGAGTTTTATCAAATCTTCCGCATATTTATTTTCGATCAATTTTTGAGAAACCGAATGAAGATAGTTTCTGTCGATTTTTGGAAACAATCCGGAAGCTTCTTTGCCGTAAACTTCGCTCCTTTTCAAGCCGAACATTCGCGATGCGGATTCGCTCCAGTATACAATACGATTCAATTCGTCGGTCAAAAATACCGCGTCGATCATATTGGAAATAATGTACTCGTATTTTCTGAGTTCTTTTATTTCTTCCTGGAGTAATTCTTTTTCTTTCTTGTCGATTTCTTTATTTCGGACGAGCAGCAATACCTTTCCGTTCAATGGTATAAGCGCAATTACCGCAATCTGCTGCCTGTCGTCTTTTACATAAGGTATTTCCGTCCAGAGCGTCGTGTTCGATTTAACGAGCTGCTCGAAAAGCTTTTTAAACAATATGCCGGACAAACGTCCGGGTTTTTCTTCTTTTGGCATCGCCGCATCGAACAGGAAATTATATCGGCTGCATTCTTTCGAAGAATAATTTACGTTGCCTTCCCTGTCGCAAATCAGATAACAGTCGCATATCGATTCGAAAATTTTTTTGTAATTAAGCCCCTCGTTAATCTCTCCGGAATACTTGTATTTAATATCTTCCAGAATCACGATACCGCCTTCGAATTGCCGTTCGGAATTAACGGGCACGTATTTAATAAGAACCGCCATCCGATCGCCGGAAGCCGTAACGGAAGAATAGAGTTCTTTTTCGAACGGTTGATTTCCCTTGAGAAGAGAATAGATTTCTTTATCTTCGAAGAGTCCTATCTTTTCAATATTTTCGCCTGTAATGTCTGTCGACCCGGCGCGCGCAATTCCTTTGAAGCCGAAAAAAGTTTGATTTATAAAACGGACTTTGAAATCGTTCGAAAAAATCAGAATGCCCACCGGAGCGGCTTCGAACATCGCCCTCAGCTTAAGCGTTTTTCCGCCGGATGTATATTTATCTGCGCTGTAGTCGGTCATAAATGTCGCTCATTTGCTTACTTCAATTTATAAATTTAAGCCGAGATAATCATGAGGATTCTATTTAAGAATAAGCATTTTACGGATCTCGCTTCCGCCGTCTGTAATCAAAGCGTAATAATAAACGCCGCTGGCAAGTTTTCCCGCGGGTGCGTAGCTGATTTGATATAAACCTTCTTTTTGATGTTTGTCCACAAGGCTTTCAATTTCTCTTCCTGTCAAATCATAAATTTTCAATTTTACATTCCCTTCTTTTGCGAGATAATAACTTATTACAGTCGTATTGTTAAACGGATTCGGATAATTCTGATAGAGAACATTTGCAAGCGGTATCTGTCCGGCTTTCGAAATTATTTCCGCTTTTGAAGAGATCGACGCCAATGCAAGCTGGGTCATTTTTTTGTAGAAGTTGTAATTGAGCCGCCACATCTGATCCAAAGGCGAATGATAAAACGGATTAAAGTCGTTCGGTACGCCTTTGGGCGAATAAAAATCTTCAATCAGCAGAACTGCCGGATAATTTCTCAGCCAGAAAGAGTAGTGGTCGCTTCGTGAAGTGCCCGGATAGATCAGCTCGATATCAAGATTGATAAGATAATCGTCGTTTATGGAAATAATTTCATTTACAAGCAAGGATGTAAGTGGTCTTCCGTCGGAATGAAGGTCGGCTTTGAAATCGTCGTTTCCGTCCCAGGCGATCATATCGAGATTTATAACTGCAATAATCGAGTCGCCTCTGAGAGCCGCATTGGCGGCATAAAAGTCGCTGCCGTGCAATCCCTGTTCCTCATTGTCCCAGAGCGCGTAGACAACCGAATATTTTGTATCGTAACCCGATATAATACGAGCCGCTTCGATTACTGCTGCCGTGCCGGAGCCGTTGTCGTCTGCGCCTGGAGCGTTCCCTTCCGGCGGCATGCTGTCGTAATGCGCGCATATAATTACATAACGATTCGAGCCAGATTTCCCTTTCTGAAGCGCTATAATATTTTCGCCGTCCTCTTCAAACTCCTCGACGCTTACATTCAATCCGTAGGAACTCAATTTTGTCGTCAAATATTCTCGTGCATAAACATTCCCCCGGCTTTCCTTGTGACGCGAGGTGATTTTTTTGTATTCGCCGTTATGATAAAACGAATCGACTCCGGTAAGAATCCTCAAATTGGCTTTCAGACTATCGACGTTTACCTTTTGTATTGCGTCGAAAATCAGATAATCCGTCTGGGCGTTCGAATAACCGGCGCAAAACAGAATAACGAGAAATGTTCTAATATATTTTTTCAGCATAAGATTTATTCAAAATCGATTTTTAATTTACAAATAATCTTTGAATTATTTGCCTTATATTGATTCTTAAATATGTCTTTATGATTTTAAACGTCGGAAGTACGGATGATAATTCAAAACGACATAACGAAATTATTCGGCGTCAGATATCCGATAGTCCAGGCGGGAATGGTTTGGGTGAGCGGATGGAAATTGGCGTCGGCTGTTTCCGAAGCCGGCTGTCTCGGCTTAATAGGCGCCGGGTCGATGAAACCGGAACTTTTGAGCGAACATATCGACAAATGCAAACAAGCCACGGAAAAGCCATTCGGCGTAAATATACCGTTGCTGCGCGAGGACGCCGGGGATTTAATCGATACGGTTATCGAAAAAGGAATTAAAATAGTATTTACTTCGGCAGGTAATCCCGGTAAATTCATCGATAAATTAAAAAGAAACAATATTACCGTTGTACACGTTGTTCCCTCCTTGAAATACGCCCAAAAAGCAGAGTCCGTAGGATGCGACGCCGTCGTAGGCGAAGGGATTGAAGCCGGCGGTCATAACGGGAAAGACGAAATAACCACCTTTTGCTTAATTCCTCAGTTAAAAGATTTTCTCAGGATACCTGTAATTGCCGCCGGAGGAATATCCGACGGCAGGTCGATAGCCGCGGCTTTTGCGCTCGGCGCAGACGGCGTTCAAATCGGGACGCGATTTGCCGCCACCGAAGAATCTTCTGCCCATATCAATTACAAAATGAAATTACTTGAATCAGGAAACGAAGATTCAATATTAATCCTGAGAAAAATAGCTCCCGTACGCGTCATAAAAAACCGCTTTGCAATGGAATTAAAAGAACTTGAAGATTCGGGCGCCGACAAAAACGGACTTTTGGATAAACTCGGTCATAAAAAAGAACGGCTCGGAATCTTTGAAGGCGACATTGAAAACGGACTGATAGAAGCCGGACAATCTCTCAATTCGATCAAGGAGATCCTTCCTGCATGCGGCGTTATTGAAAATCTGTTGAACGAAACCATGAATGCAATTAAAAATTTGAAGGAATTATGTCATGAATAGCGAACAGAAAACTTTGGACTACGTCTATACTTTCAAATTCGAAGACGGACTCGAAAAAGATTTTATCATTCAACTCGACGCTGAAACGCTCAATATCATAAACCGAGATCCGGATGAAATACCGGACTGGGCAAGCAATTCCGATTTTCCATGCAATACCGAAAAATGCAAATCCGACAATAAAAGATACTGTCCTATCGCGTTACATCTCGATTCGATAATTAAGTTTTTCAGCGACAGAGTTTCTTACGAAAAAGTTGAAATAACAGCCGATATAAACGGGCGGCGTTATTACAAAGAAACGACAATACAAAACGCCGTAGGAAGCTTAATCGGAATAATAATGCCCGCCAGCGGATGCCCCGCGCTCGGCAAATTAAAACCGCTGGTGAAATACCATTTGCCCTTCTCTTCAATCGAAGAAACCGAATTCCGAGTTTATTCGATGTTTCTGTTCGCTCAATATCTGAGGAAGCTAAAAGGTTTGACCCCCGATTGGGACATGAAAAGTTTGCATGAATTATACGCCGAAATTCTCGAAATCAACCGTGTAATTTCGCGTAAAATTGCGCAGCTTGAAAATCAGGACGCAAGCAGCAACTCGTTAATAGCTCTCGACAATTTTGCGCAGTTTATCAGTTTTAATCTAGAAGACAATGATTTTACCCGATACGAAAAAATATTCGACGTCTGGTTCGACTAATACCAAAAATGAAATTGCAGCACAAACGCGTTATTATTACTTCCCTCTGATTCGAGATTAATTCTGTATTGAGGTCTCACTTCGACAAAACTGTACGGGAAAAATTCAATTCCCAGAATAATATGTTCGAATTCATTGTCCGGCGTGGAATCGTCATAATCAAAATAATCGTATCTTAAGACGGCGTCGACGCCCACATAGATTTTATATGCGGCTTCAATCATTGCGGCTCTGCTGTTGATTCCGTTAGCCGCATAATCTTTCGCAATGTCGTATTCGCCTGTCAGCGAAAAGTATTTTACGCCTACTCCCGCAAATCCGCCGTACATTTTGGAACGCAAGGAAGACGATAATATTTTTCTTTCGAACGCCGCGAAAGAAGCGCCTGCCAGCAGATTGACGTTTCCTATTTTCCGTCCCGCTTCAAATCGCATAGTAAAAGAAGGATCGCTCGAGAAAAGCGCGCCCGACTTCGGTTTTCCAATGCTGGCAGTCATCAAAATATCGTCCGTAAAATAAGCTCCGATTTCGATTCCCGTTTCGATGTAGAACGGGTTGTAAATCATACCCTGAATTCTTCCGAGCGAGAAGAGCAGACCGAAATCGCCGCCTTTTGTGTATGCCGTATGGTCGTCAATTCTAATTCCGTAATACGGTACGAATGAGCCCGCTTTTATGTAACTGTTATTCGGAAAAATGCGCGCCACGGCATAACCTTCCCAGATCGATTGGACGAAATCGTAACGGGTTATAACGTCGATTTTTTCGGAGACCGAAGCGTTCAGGTATATACTCCCGCTCATATCCTGAAAATCCGAGCGGTCTTTTTCCTGCGAATAGAGGAATTGAGTTCTGTAATCGAAACCTACGGTCAGATTTTCTGTAATAGCAGGCGAAAGCGCGAAATCTTTTTCTCGCGGAGAAATTAAGCTTAGTACGTTCTTTCCGAAATAAAATCCGTTTTCGTTTCGTACAATTCCGCCTGTCGGATTAACGTGGCAATCGATGCAACGGTCGCCCTGACGCAGTGCGAATCGGGGTAACGCGGTTATCTCGGTTATCAAAAAGAAACCGAGCGCCAGTGACAGTATAAAACGTTTCATACTCCCTCGTAAAATTATTTGAGCAATATCATACGGGCAGACTTATTAAAATGACCGGCTGAAATCGAATAGATATAAACGCCCGCCGCTACGTCGACGTTGTTGTCGTCCTTCCCGTTCCATTCGAATTGATAAACGCCCGCCGGAAAATTTCCCCGTACTAGCGTTTTTACTTCCTGCCCTTTGATATTATATATCTTCAACGTAACGAACTCGTTGCGGGGAATGGCAAAAGAAATTCTCGTAGAAGGATTAAACGGATTGGGGTAATTATTATGGAGTTCATATTTTGCCGAAAGTATCATATCCTCTACGGATGTCGGATCGGGTTTACTGTTGGGATCTCCCGGATTCGTTACAAGATTTATATCTCCGGGATTTGGCTGACCTGTGCGCCACGTACCGGAGGGATCCTGTAATTCCTGACCGTTCGTAAAACCGTCGCCGTCGGAGTCGAGATTGGCAAGACTTTCATCCCAGAAATCCTCAAATCCCCCGGGCGAAACCCGGGCTCCTACTGCTTGTCCGAATGCGTTTCTGGCTCCTCCGCCGTTTGGATTGACATGGCAGTTCGCGCAATCGAATTTATTCCCGTTCGGAATTTTGGACGCGCGGAACCCTCTTGAAATTAATATTGTTGTGGATACAAAAAAAGACAAGATTAATGCTGCTTTAAGCGCTTTAGACATAAAGCCTCCCTTTGATAAATTCAAAACAGATGGTTTCCACGTCAAGTTCACCAACTGCGGGAAAAGTTGAAATTCTTTTTTTATATTAGACATTAGCAATAAATACGAAAGGAAGAAGATGGAATTTTATCCGACATTATTGACATTACATATAATATTTGCCGGCGGCTGGATTTTCAGCGCTTTAATCGACAGACCCTTTAAATCATATATTTCCGCCGGTGACGACCCAAAAGCCAAAGAAAAACTGATCGGAATTTATCTCGTATTAACAAATAAGCTGGGGATGGCGGGAGCTGTCGGTATCCTTCTCACCGGCGTCTTGATGGTTGTCTTAAATCCCGGCTACGGCTTTTTTGAATTCACTTCGAATCACTGGCTCGTATCGAAACAAATTTTGATGCTGGTTATTCTTCTTATAATATTCGTCTTTATCATACCGGCTTCAAAAGCTCTTAGAAAGAGCGTTACCGAAAATAGCGGCGATCTGGAAACAAACCTGAAAAAAATTTACAAATTGAATACAATCATCAATATACTGGTTGGAATCAACTTCCTTTTTGCAATTACGCATCGATTTTTCGGATAATCGGGAATAATGAAAAGAATATTAATATTAGGTTCGACGGGCTCAATAGGAAAGAACACTCTGAAGCTTGCCAAAGAGTTCAAAGACGAATTTCGGATTGCAGGACTGACTGCTCACAGCAATATCGATTTATTGCAGAAACAGATCGAAGAATTCAATCCGCCTGCGGTTGTTGTAAGCGACAGACAAAACGCCAAAATTCTGGAAGACCGGATCGGCAGGCAATGTGAGATCCTTTACGGCGAAGAAGGCTTGATTGAAATTGCACAGCGGAACAATTACGACATTCTGCTGTCGGCTATAGTCGGCTTTGCAGGCTTGAAACCCACAATCGAATCGATAAAGCTCGGCAAACGAATCGCCCTTGCCAATAAGGAAACTCTGGTTGTAGCCGGTGAGTTAATAATCGAGCTTGCCAATAAATATAATTCGGAAATCATTCCGGTCGATTCCGAGCATAGCGCAATTTTCCAGTGCCTGCAGGGTGAATCGAAAAAAGAAATCGAAAAAATAATACTAACCGCTTCCGGAGGACCCTTTTTAAACAGAGACAAAGCGGATTTCGAGAACGTTACGATAGAAGAGGCTCTCAATCATCCGAACTGGAATATGGGAAATAAGATCACAATCGATTCCGCTACTATGATGAACAAAGGGTTGGAAGTAATCGAGGCTTATTGGCTCTTCGGATTACCAAAAGACCGGATTGAAGTTTTGATTCATCCTCAGTCGGTTATCCATTCAATGGTAGCATTACGAGACGGCTCTATCAAAGCTCAATTGAGCTCTCCCGATATGAAACTGCCGATACTCTATGCTCTCACTTATCCCGAGAGACTAAATTACGACGGCGTAAAGACCGATTTCAAAAAAATAGCGCAACTGACGTTTTTTGAGCCGGATTTTAATAAATTTGTATGTTTGAAATTGGCATACGATTCAATCGACATGGGAGGAATCGCCCCCTGCATCCTGAATGCTGCAAACGAATTGGCTGTCGAAAAATTTTTATCGGGTAAAATCAAATTCTCACAAATTCCCGTATTAATTGAAGACGCTCTTAACAATCTTTACGAAGATTCGGATTTGTCGTTGGATACAATAGAATCGTATGACCAAAAAACTCGTAATTACATAAACAACAGGTACAAATAGAAAAAGATAATTATGGACTACATTATATACTTTGCAATAACAATTGGAATACTTGTCTTCGTGCATGAATTCGGTCATTTTGCGGCGGCTAAACTGTCTAAAATGAGAGTCGATATTTTTGCAATCGGATTCGGCAAACGGCTTCTCGGCTGGAATAAGATAACCGGATTTACATTCGGAGATTTGCCCGAAGATTGGGACGGGAACGGACATACGGATTACCGTCTCTGCCTTTTTCCTCTGGGCGGTTACGTTAAAATTGCCGGAATGATAGACGAGAGTTTCGACACTAAATTTACGGAAAGCGAACCGAAGCCTTATGAATTTCGTTCAAAATCTACTTTGCAAAAATTGTTTGTCATCAGCGCCGGCGTGATTATGAACCTTGCGTTGACATTGATGATATTCTGGGGAATTAACTATTTCCAGGGCAAACAGGTAATCAAGTCAACGACAATCGACAAAGTAGTTCCGGGAAGCGTAGCCGAAGAAGCGGGATTAAGATCGTACGATAAAATACTGAAAATTAACGGCGAGCCGGTCAACAACTGGGAAGACGTAATTTCACGCATGCTCATCCAGAGCAAGAAGAATATCAGCATTACTGTTTTAAGGGATAACCGTGAAGTATCGTTAACGATTCCGCATAACGTTATTGCGGAAAATTCACAGGAAGGATTTTTTATTTATCCGTATCCCACAAAACCTTATATACAGGATGTTGTAAAAGGTTCGCCTGCAGAGGAAGCGGGAATTCAACCGGGAGATATTTTCCTTGCAATTAACAACATTGAATTGACGGACAGAGAGAGGGCGGTCGAACTGATTTCATCGAATCCGGGCGTTCCGCTCGAAATCAAAATATTGAGAAATCAGGATACTATTTTAACAAAAGCAACGCCGGCAGAGGACGGGAAAATCGGGATTGTCATAACCGACATCTATTCGGGCGATTACGACGTAATTAAGTACGGCGCCTGGGAATCGCTTACGCACAGCATATCGAACATAGGCAACTATACTGTGTTAACTTTCTCGTTGCTGAAAAAAGTTATTACCGGCAATATCGCTTTCAACCAGGCATTCGGAGGACCCGTTAAGATAGCCCAGTTTGCGGCAAAATCCGCCGACAGCGGTATAATGTCGTTTCTTCTCTTTTTGGCAATGTTGAGCCTCAGTCTTGCAATCATAAACATACTCCCCTTCCCCGCGCTCGACGGAGGACATTTGCTTATAATTCTTGTCGAAGGCATTATAAGACGAGAGCTGCCGGTCAAGGTTAAAATCGCAATTCAAAATGCCGGCTTCATTATTCTTTTAATGTTGATGGCATTTATTATCTACAGCGATTTGATAAGTTTATAATCGTTCTTTGAGTTTGGTATTTAATTAATTTTTTTAATTAACGGAAACAATGCGGACGGAAAAGTAAGCCTGCATTGTTTCCGTATCAGATTCACACCCGTTTTGATTTCACATATCTAATAATACTAAAGAAGCGGAGCAACGCCGATGAAGCATTACATTAATTTCATGCTTTTAATTTTTGCAATTGCAATTACGGCACAGGAAAAAGAATATAAACTCGATGAAATATACGTTACAGCGGGCAGGGCGCCGATAACCTTCAAAGAGATTGCCCGCAGCATAGTTGTAATTACTGCCGAAGAGATTAAAAATCTTCCCGCCGCGAGTCTGGAAGATTTAATCGGCGCAGTCGGTTCGGTCGACATCCGTACGAGAGGAATTAACGGAGTTCAAAGCGACGCCGGCATAAGAGGCGGCTCTTTCGAGCAGACTTTAATACTCATCGACGGCGTAAAAGTAAGCGACCCTCAAACAGGTCATCACAATATGAATCTGCCCGTACCGGTTTCGAATATCGAACGTATCGAAATTCTTAAAGGTCACGGCTCCAGAATATACGGAGCCAATGCGTTCAGCGGAGTCATTAACATAATTACTAAAAAGAGAAACGATATAACCGTCGGAGGGAATGCCGAAGGCGGAAGTTTCGATTCATACGCATATTCGTTGAACGCCTCGCTCCCCGCTTCAATAGTTAACAGCTCAGTCGCATTCGGCAGGAAAAAATCAGACGGTTATATTGCCAATACCGATTACGATATTACCGATTTTTCGATCAGTCAAAATGCCGGCGTCGCTTCCCAAGCAATTAATTGGTATTACGGCTATACGAACAAAAAATTCGGAGCTTATAATTTTTACAGCGACAGATTTCCGAACCAGCGCGAGGAAACGACGACACAGTTATTCTATGTATCGTCCGAAATAAATATATCGGACATGCTTTATTTGTCTCCGAAAGTTTATTTGCGCAAGAACAAAGACGATTATATACTCGACTACACTCGCCCCGAGTGGTACCATAATACGCACAAATCGACGTCTTACGGAATTGAACTGCAGTCGACGCTTGTTTCGGATTTCGGCAAGCTTTCATTTGGCGGAGAATACAGCGGAGACGAAATAGAAAGCAACAATCTGGGCAATCATACAAGGGACAAAAAAGGATTTTATATCGAACAAATGTTTTCTCCAACCGGTCAAATAAATTCTTCATTCGGATTTTATGTGTATGAATATGCAAAAGCGGGATGGAAAATTTGGCCCGGATTCGATTTTGCATACAATATCGACGACGTTACAAAAATCTACGCAACGCTCGGCAAATCGTTCAGAATACCTACGTTTACGGAACTCTATTACGACAGCCCCGCCAACAAAGGCAATCCGGAATTGACTTACGAAGAATCGAACAACTACGAATTAGGATTGAGCCGGCACGCAATTAATTACACATACGACCTGAGCCTGTTTCTGAAATCCGGTTATAATTTAATCGACTGGGTGAGAAAGTCGGAATCGGAACCGTGGCGCGTCGAGAACGTTACAGAATTAAATACAACCGGACTGGAAATCAGCTTCGGGATTAATCCTTCTTTTTACATATCCGGATTCTTCATTAAAAACGTTAATCTTGGCTATACATATTTATCGTACGACCGCAAAGCGGAAGGTTTCGAATCGAAATACTTAATCGACAACCTGAAACATCAACTTATATGCTCGGTCACCTACGATCTTCCGTTAAAAATAAATCAAACCTGGATATTGAAATACGAAGACCGCTTGAATTACGGTTCTAATTTTTTAGCCGATACTCAAATTAACTACGGCGGGTCGTTTTACCGGGTTTACGTCCGAATATCGAATTTGTTCGACGTTAAATACGAAGAGATACCGGGCGTATTGCTGCCGGGCAGATGGGTAACGGCGGGACTCAGAATTAATTACGAAGATTTCAACCGACAATAATTATTTTTGAGCTTCTTTTCTTATATTTGCAGCTAAAAAAAAGCGAGGTGTGTCATCGAAAAGAGTCGCAATGAAACAGTTGAAAAGATCGTATCGCTTGCAAAGCGACGCGGTTTTGTATTTCAATCAAGTGAAATTTACGGCGGTTTAAACGGATGCTGGGATTACGGTCCGTTAGGCGTTGAACTTCTCAGAAATATCAAAGAAGAGTGGTGGAAGGCTATGACCTACCGCGACGACGTCGAAGGATTGGACGCCGCCATTCTTATGCACCCGCGAGTCTGGGAAGCCAGCGGACACGTCGAAAATTTTACCGACCCTATGATCGATTGTAAACAATGCAAAGCGCGTTTCCGCCTCGATACGCTTGCCGAATTAATTTCCGACAAGAATAAAGAAAAAGCTTTGAAAGAATTTGACGCTGTAGAAGGCGAAACATTGGACGATAAATTCACCGCATTGCTCGAAAAGCAGGAAACTGCGCAGAAACTTCTGGAGATAGTCAATTGTCCGCAATGCGGCAACAAAGGCACTTTTACTCAACCCCGGAAATTCAATTTGATGTTCAAAACTTTTTTGGGTCCGGTAGAAGATTCCAACAATGTAATCTATTTGCGTCCGGAGACTGCACAGGGCATTTATGTTAACTTTTTAAACGTGGCTAACGCAAGCAGGCAGAAACTGCCTTTCGGCATAGCTCAAATTGGCAAAGCTTTTCGAAACGAAATAAACACAAAAAATTTTCTCTTCCGTACGCGTGAATTCGAGCAGATGGAAATGCAATACTTTGTTAAGCCGGGCACGGACAAAGAATTCTACGATTACTGGAAAGAAATTCGAATTCAATGGTTTAAGTCGCTCGGAATGACGCCCTCCAAACTCCGTTTCCACGATCATCCTGCGGACAAACTTGCTCATTATGCCAAGGAAGCTACCGATATCGAATATGAATTCCCGTTCGGCTGGGGAGAAATCGAAGGAATTCACAACAGAACCGATTACGATTTGAGCCGTCATCAACAGTACTCCGGCAAATCGCAACAATATTACGACGACGCCTCAAAAGAAAAATATATCCCTTATATTATAGAAACATCGGCGGGCGCCAGCAGGTCGTTCATGGCATTCTTAATCGACGCTTATTACGAAGAAGAAGTAAAAGGCGAGACCAGAAACGTTCTGCGTTTTCATCCCAAACTCGCGCCGATAAAAGCCGCCATCCTGCCATTGGTCAACAAAGACGGAATGCCGGAAATAGCGCGTAAAATAGAAACGGAGTTGCGTCCGTATTTTAAAATCTTTTACGACGACAAAGGCGCTATCGGCAGAAGATACAGAAGAATGGACGAAGCCGGCACTCCTTACTGCATTACGGTAGACACACAAACGCTCGAAGACAATACAGTTACCGTAAGAGAGCGCGATTCAATGGAACAGGAAAGAATATCGATCGACAAACTCGTCGTATACCTTCAGGAAAAGTTGAGATAAACCAAGCGGCTCCTAACGAGCCGCTTTTTTTCTTCCGTAGCATTCCATCCCTTATTTTTTTATCTTGAGATAATAACTCGGGGACATTTTTTATGAAACGTTATTTTCTTTTGGCGTTATCGCTCCTATTATTTAACTGTTCCGACGATTTAAAAGAAAAAGGTTCGCCCGAATATATAAGCCAAATCAAGGATTGGCACAAGAAGCGAATCGAAAATCTTAAAAAAGAAAACGGATGGTTAAACTTAGCGGGGCTCTATTGGCTTAAAGAAGGGGAAAACAGTTTCGGCAGCGACCCGTCGAATGACATTGTCTTTCCGCCAGAAGCGCCCGCTTTCATCGGATATTTTATACTGAGCGATTCAACCGTTAATGTAAGGATAAACGATAACATCGAGGTATATGAAAACGGAATTCCAGTTAAAGAAAAATTTATGCGCAGCGATATCGAAGACAGCACAACGGTTTTGCAGTACGGAAGATTCAAATGGTTTGCGATTAAACGCGGCAATTTATACGGCATAAGATTGAGAGACCTCGAAAGTCCTTTATTGAAAAATTTCGAAGGGATCGACACTTATCCCGTCAACAGCGACTGGAGAATTGAAGCCAAGTTCGAGCCGTATAATCCTCCTAAGAAAATAAAGATACCGACAATTATCGGAACCGTAGAAGAAGAGAATTCCCCGGGCGCATTGGTTTTCGAAAAAGACGGCAACACTTACAGATTAGACGCTATTGACGCAGGCGAAAGATTGTTCATTGTATTTGCGGACAAAACCAGCGGAGTCGAAACTTACGGCGCCGGCAGATTTCTTTATACCGACAAGCCGGATTCCGGCGGTACGGTAATCATCGACTTCAATATGGCATACAATCCTCCCTGCGCATTTACCCGATACGCTACCTGTCCATTGCCTCCGAAGCAAAATTATTTGAAGCTAAAAATTACGGCGGGTGAAAAGAACTACGGGGAGCTGCATCATTAAATGAGCAAAAAGGAATCAAATAATAATTACATTGAAATGGTTACGCATCAGCTGAGGACGCCGTTGTCTACGGTTCAGAGTTCGATAGACCTGCTCGAGTTGTACATTCGGAAGGGCAACAAAGCGCGCCAGCTGCAAATATTAAACAAAGTCAGAAAAGGACTGAGTGAATTAAGAAAGATTATTGACCAATCCACTTTGCTCTATAAATCCGAGACAAAAAAAGTTGACGTAATTAAAAAGAAAATTTACGTACGCGAACTGATAAACGACGTTATCGAAAGCGTAATAACGGATGCATCCGACAAACATTTTATCAATGTCGATATAGAAAAAGCTGCCGAGACTGTTGATGCCGACGAATTTATCCTAAAAGAAATTTTACTGAACCTTCTAACGAATTCGATAAAATATTCTCCGGAAGGAGGTCAAATTAAAATTACCGCTTCCATGCGAGGGAATAAAGCGGTACTGTCAGTCAAAGACGAAGGGATTGGAATACCATCTTCCGACTTAGACAGAATTTTCGAGCCGTTTTACAGATGCTCAAACGCCGCCGAGATTGAAGGAGAGGGACTGGGACTTTCGATCGTAAAGCAATTGGCAGGTCTATTGAACGCCGAAATCGAAATTGAAAGCGGAGTTAACAAAGGGACGGAATTCAAGGTGATTTTATAATGAAGAAGGTTTTAATAATCGAAGACAACAAAGATTTAGCCGAGAACATCGTATTGCTGTTGAAAGAATTCGGGTATGAAACTTTCTGCGCTTATAACGGCTCCGACGGCTTAAAAACTTTATTCAAGGTAAATCCCGACATAATATTATGCGACATAATGCTGCCCGATTTAAGCGGTTATAAAATTTTGTCGAGCATCAAAAAAATAGATAATATCGAACCTCCGATATTCATCTTTCTGACGGCAAAAGGCGAGCGGATTGACATCAGAAAAGGAATGGAACTAGGCGCCGACGACTATATTCCCAAACCGTTTACTTATACCGAGCTTCTAAACGCAATCAAAGCTCAATTGGACAAAAGAAATAAATTCTTAAAACTTCCCGGCAAAATAATCGACAACGGAGAGGAATCCGGCGAATTGCTTACGATGAAAGATTACATCTTCATAAACGACAGAAGGCATCCCGGTTTTTACAAAGTTCAGGATATCACATGCATTATAAGCATGAAGGATTACACCAAAGT
This sequence comes from Melioribacter sp. Ez-97, assembly GCF_051488665.1. Lineage (NCBI taxonomy): Bacteria > Pseudomonadati > Ignavibacteriota > Ignavibacteria > Ignavibacteriales > Melioribacteraceae > Melioribacter > Melioribacter sp. Ez-97. The sequence goes on from NZ_JBPSEG010000003.1 coordinate 106,167, forward strand.
AAATATCAGCGACGGCAGGACGTTTTTGATGCGCAAGTCGATGAAAGACTGGGAAGCTCAATTACCGAAGAATAAATTTGTAAGAATACATCGTCAAACGATAGTCAATATCGATTTTGTAGAATCGGTCAAAAAGAGCAGCAGCAACAGATACACAATTAAAATAAAGGGAGGCGACAAAGAGTTCGACGTCAGCCAACGTTCCGTTAAAAAAATCAAACAATTTTCCGTCTAATTATTATCGTTAGTCGATTTATTTTATCGCTCGTCTACAACCTCTTATTTCCTCCCGCTATTAAGGCTATTTTTGTTGTGCACCCTCTGAGAAGTGGAATCGAAAAGAATTAAAGGAACAACAACATTTCGATTCCACTTAATTTTAAAGTCTAACAAAACCCAGCCGAAGGAATATAGATGAAAGGGCACAAGAATTGGACTCGACCAAAACTAACAGAACCATTTACGACGAATCGGTTTTCCCGCACGACCATATAAAACGCGAAAGCCTTTTCAAAATCATCACGGAATTTTCAATCGACTGGATTTACTGGCTGGATCCGCACAATAAACTGATTTACAGTTCGCCCTCCTGCCGCTACATTACGGGTTATTCCAAAGAGGAATTCTTTTCCGACCAGTCGTTATTAATCAAGATAATCGCCCCGGAAGACAAGAGCAGATTTATTTCTCATACACGCGATGTATTAAGAGGGAAAATTTTTTGTTCCGAAGAATTCAGAATAATTACCAAGAGCGGACAAACCAGATGGATTGCCCACAATTGCCAGGCGGTTTACGACGACAACAACAAATACATCGGCAGGTACATCAGCAACCGCGACATTACCGACATAAAAAAAGCGCATGAAGAAGTGCGCACCAAAGACAAGCAATTAACCGACATTTATAACGAAGTAAGAGTCGGTTGTTGCAGGATATCGCCAGAGGGTAAATTGATCTCGATAAACAACAGCTTGCGCGATATTCTCGGCTACAATACCGAAGAAGAAATCGACAAAGATAATTTCGAAAAGAATACGTTTCTGAATATTGAAGAACATAATAATTATAAGCAAAAAGCCGCCGCCTTAAGCGTTCTCAAAAACATTTCTACAGCCTGCATCAGCAAAGAAGGAAACATTTTGCACTTCCAGGAAACAATCACTCCCGTCAAAGACAACGAGGGAAACGTTGTTTACTTTGAAATTAATTTGCACGACGTCACCAAACAAAGAGAAGCCGAGTTGAGTCTACTGGAGACCGAAGCGCAAAAGAAAAATTTAGAGAAATTAAAAACGGAATTTCTTGCCACAATTTCTCACGAAATACGCACTCCCATAAACGTAATTTTAAATCTCATACAAATTCTCAAGTCAGATTTAGCCACGCTTGACGTACACAGCGAATTATTGGAAAGCGCGGCTATCATAGAAACCGAAACGCGCAGAATACAACGAACCATCGAACTGATACTCGAAATGTCGCAGCTTGCTGCAAACAATTTCGAAGTTAGTCCGGAAAAAGTCGATTTATATAATGCGATCAATGAAGTATACGACAAATATGTCAATGCGGCGCGCAGAAAAAACATTAAGCTAACGGTCATCAACGAATCGGATTCGCCCATAGTCTACGCCGACAAATACAGCTGCGTTCAAATATTCACGCAATTAATCGACAACGCAATCAAGTATACCTCTCAGGGAGAAGCGGTCGTGTTAATTACCGAGAAATCCGGCAAGGTTATTGTCGAAGTTAAAGATACAGGCGTTGGAATTAAAAAGGAATATATCCCTTATTTGTTTTCGACTTTTTCGCAGGAAGACAACAGTTATTCCCGGATGTTCGAGGGCACCGGGCTCGGACTTGCAGTCGTTAAAAAACATTGCGATTTGAACAACGCGTTAATAGAAGTTGAAAGCGAGAAAAACAAAGGCGCGGTCTTCAGGGTAATTTTCGACAAGGCGTAAAAATCATCAGAATATAAAAGAATTCAAGCCTATAACAAAATTGTTTCCGTCCCGATGATTTAGTTTCCAGGTGAATTCCAGAACAAAAGGACTCATCAAATGACCGATTCCGAATCCCGCTTCGACAAACGGACTTGCAAACAATTTAGGTTCGGAGGGTATAATAGCCCGGCTCTTTTCGGACAGATCGATTAATGCCGCATTCATATGAATCGTAAATATTAATTTCGAATTCTTCATAAAAGGAATCATATCGAATAATTCGTCTTTAAAATCATGTTCCGTATAGATTGCCAGGGATTTGTCTCCGTATACCTCGCTCGGTCTGATTGTTCTGAAAGCGAATGATTTTCCCGCAGAATTAATGTTGCCTGAGAGAGCGTTTAACATTTGAACGGGAACCGCGCCGTTCGATAAAAAAGCTTCCGCTACAAATTGAAACTCAGCGGCTCCGAATGTTCCCGCCCCTCCTTTCAATGTAAGTTTGTATGTATTAAACGGCAGCGAACTTTTAAGCAAATCTTTACTACTGTGAAATATTTCTCCGCTTAAGGTAATATAGCCGTTGTCGTTGTTAATTCTTCTTCTTGTATAACCGTCTTCAATGTATTTTCTGAAATCGAAGCCGATTCCCAGAGAAAATCCGTTTATATTTCCGTCGTAGATTTGTTTATTCGCGCTGAATTTCCTATCGCGGTAAAAAAAGGAAAAATCGGAATTATTAACCGCGCTTTTATCCTTGCGAAGGACAATTCCTCCGCTGATGTTTATAAATGGCAGAATGTCGCCGCCGAGATACAATTCTATTCCTTTTGAATAATAATAGTCCATAAAATCATATTTGTAAAAAAGGCTCGAAAAAGTAGAGGTAAATTTGCTGTACGAAATGGCTTCGCCGAAAAGCTCATACAATTTGTCATATAAATTGACTTTGACAAAGCCCGTTCTGTAAGCGCCGAATTTATATTCGGCTGAAATTCCGGCATTTATCCTTTTATCATTAAAGCCATAAGAGATTTCAAATTCGGAGTTGAGTCTTCTGTTTAATGCTTTTTCCGACATAACATTAAAACTTATCAAATGCCCCGATACTTTGTTAAAGCTATAAAAAGTCAGAGGACCGTTTACGCTCAAATTTTTCGATATTTCCAGACGCGGCGACAGCAAAGAAAAATTATCCCAAAAAGTTTTTTCGATTGTATTCAGACTGTCGATTCTTTCGTATGCCTGCAATTCGGGGACCGAATAAGGTATGGTTTGAACCGAAAGCCAATAGAGGGAATCTCTGGCGTCGGCTTCGGGCAGTACTTTTATTGCGGCATAATCGAATTCCGTTTCGAGACCGTCGTTAATGCGGTAATCAAACAAAATCGTATATACATCGAAAGCGAACTTAATAGTATTGAATATATTGCCGCTTACCGACAGGCGATAATCTACCGGCATATAAACGCCGCCGTAAGGATAGAATTGCTGCGATACCGAAATGCTGTCGAGAAATCCGCCCGGCAATCCCGCTCTGTTTACATAAACGTCAAATCCGGCCAGAGCGAAGGTCTTGTCTGCAATATAGAGCGTTCCGGCAAAACCTTTGTCCGTTGTATCTTTCGGTTCAAAAGCTACTTTGAATATCGCTTTGCCGTCTCTTGTTAGCGTATCGGTAATTATGTAGTAATAATAGTCGAGAGCGTCGTCAGCTACGGGGCTTTTGAGAGGGCGGTTAAAAAAATCGATTTCATCTTCATAAAAGTCTTTTAACAGCCTGCCGCCCGTAATAATATTTATATCGGCAGGAGTATTTGCCGTCTGTTTTCTGGCTAATATAATTTCTTTAAAATCGTCCGGTTTACGGAAATATCCTTTGCTTTCGTTTTCGATTATCCCGTTAATCTTCACGTCGTCCGAATCATTATCCGTACTTATTTCAAGACTTTTATCCGTCGCTTCGATTTCCTGATTGGTTTTAATCAGTATTTTCGTAAATGCATGATATTCATATTCGTTAAGCTTCCGGTTCCTAATTTTTTTGTAATCGATAGCTTTAGCCAACAATGCTTCGGCGGGATTTTCACCGGGCAGAACCGTTACCTGTTCCAGAACTACCGAAGTTCCGGTTAACTTAAAATTAACGGTAGTATCTTTACTCAAATCGATAAAAGTCGTATCGGATTTATAACCGATAAATGAGGCAATAAATTTGTATTTACCTTTCTCAAGCTTCAGGGAATAGAATCCTTCTTGATTAGCGGAAGCTCCTTTCATTGCCCCTTCTATTCTCAAATTGGCGTACGGCAGAGCATTCCCCGAGTCGTCTGTTATTTTCCCCGTTATATTGTATTTTTGGGAATATATACTCGCCGGAATTATAAGCAGAGACAAAAAAATTAATTTTTTCATACCCTCGCGTTTCATATCTTAAACAGTAAAATAGTTTTGTAAATAAAATATACAAAGGTACGAAAATATGAAAGACAAAGCAGTCATAGCCGGGGGCTCCGGATTAATAGGGAAAGCTCTAACCCGTTATCTGAAAAGCGAAGGATACAGAGTAATTGTATTAACCAGAAATATACCTAAAGAAAAGAGTGGAGATATTGAGTATATAATCTGGGATTACCGAGAACCGGGGGAATGGCTAAAATCTATCGAAGGATCGGAAGCGGTAATAAATCTGGCGGGAAAGAATTTGGCTTCAGGCAGATGGACTTCCGGAACTAAAACGGCAATACGCGAAAGCCGCGTGAACCTTACGCAAAATTTAGTTAAGTATTTCGACATGCTTGACGATAAGCCTTCATATTTTATATCCGCTTCAGCCGTGGGATATTACGGCAACGCTCCAAATCCCGTTGATGAAAATTCGCCGAGGGGAAAAGGATTTCTGGCGGAATTAACAGAAGATTGGGAAAAGTCCGCATTAGCCGCCGAGCAATCGGGAATTAAAACCGCATGTTTGAGGTTCGGAGCGGTATTAAGCATGGAAGGAGGCGCTTTGCCCAGAATAGTCGGTCCGGTTAAATATTTTGCAGGCGCAATACCCGGTTCAGGCAAACAGTATTTCCCGTGGATACATATTGATGACGCCGTAAGAATGATCCATTTTTTAATGCAAAAAAAATCAACGGGAATTTTTAACGCTGTTAGCCCCAATATTATTACAATCGAAGAACTGATAAAAACCGCCGGAGAAATTTTAAAGAGACCCGTTATTTTCCGTATTCCGGAATTTCCGATTCGAGCATTGTTGGGAGAAGCCTCCGAAATAATATTGAAAGGAGCCGCGGTTAAACCCGAAAGAATTATTTCCGAAGGCTATGATTTCAAATTCAGAAAAATAAGGCAAGCGCTCGACGATCTGTTAAAATGATTATTCGAACCAGGATACAATTTCGAATCCGCCTGTGCCGGGAAATGCGGGGGGACTTAGCAACATCAACCGGTCGTCGTATTTGTATCTTTTATTATATCCGTGAATAATGTATGTATTGCCCCACCAATCCGTAGTAAATTGTCCGACGGGACCTCTTGTATACTGAGTAATTCCACCGTATAATTTTATTGTGCCGCGAGGAGATCCGTGTTGATAATCTTCCACGGTAAAGGAGCCTCTTTCGGAGTAAATAGCTGCCTGTATTACAATGTCGTTGCTGTTCGGCGTATTGCTGGCAATTACGACGTCTCTTTTGGCTACCAGTCCGATTACATCGCTTGAATTCGGATTAGTTTCGGGATTATCGTAGCATACGATATCGTCTTCCAGAAATATTTTTCCTCTGTCGCTTCCGGTTCCGCTGACGCCCACTGTATACTGACCTTTAACCGTACCGCTTACATGAAGCTCCGCATTTTCGACGTAAATTACTCCGTTCGGTGCGAAAGTAGAGGCGAGTTCATAATTCCAGGGAGAGCTTGTGCTGTACCGGTACCTGACGCTGTCGCCTCTGAATTCGAGATAAACCTTGCTTTCGCCGCTTATTACTTTTCCGCCTGCAGCTGCGGCTGCTCCCACTCTGGCAACGCCGTCTTCCGGAATATCTTTATGTACTCCTGTTTCGAGTCCGCCGTAAAAATGAGGATTAGCGCTGTGTGAATATCTCACAACGCTTCCGTCTATGGTCACTTTACCGTAAAACACAGGTTCGTCGGCAACTCTCAATTGTCCGTTTGTGTGGAAAGGACCCCAAACCGTATCTCTTGTAGTCCACCAAATATTTGCTCCTTCCGTATCGGAAAAGTACGCGTACTTCGAAAAACTGCTCGGTTTTAATAAAATCCTAATTGTCGATGTCACTCCTCTATAATTCGCAACTGCGGTAATTTCTCTTAAATCCTGCGCCGCATCGATTGTAACCAGAGTGGCGTTAATAGTACCGCCGTCGAAATTGTAATTAAAATTACCGTCGGGCAAGTCATTATTAAGGAACACTTTGTTTGCCACAATATTTACGCCTGCGGAAGCTATATGGTGAGCTTTGGTTTCATAAAAGTAAGTTGCCATATTATCGACCGTGTCGGTTGACATCCGGTTGAAATTTCTTCCCGCAACCATGAAAACAAGACTGAAGCCGAGTACCAACAATATTGCAGCTTTGCCGCCCATTTAACTCCTTTTACCTGTTGCCCAAATTTCTTGCCGCCAATCTAATTTGGCGCCATATTACTCTTTTGTCGAACGAATAATCATTGCCGTATGCATACGGATTTTCCACGGCTATATCAATTTGAATTGTCGCTATACCCAAAGGCGGAGCAGGCGGAAAACTTGTAATTTCGTTTCCGAGCGCGTCGTAATAAGTAAGCTTGAATTTAGTAATTCCGAGGTTGGCGCCTTTGGGCGTTTCGTTGTTTACAACTCTGTAAAGTATAACATCATTCGGGTTGGGAGTTTGCGACGTTAATGTATCGCCCGGATTGACATAGTAATAAATTACATCGGGCACTCCGTCTCCGAGGGGGTCGGCTGTTGTGACTATATCAGTTAAAAATTTTATGCCGTTGGAATCCGCATATAAAATCGCTTTTGTAGGATCCGGTATTTGTTTCCAGTCTTTGCAATATCCGATTTTTCTGAAGTCGTATTCGAGCAGTCTTACCACTTCCGTCAGATTTTGTTGTACAATTTTTTCGCCGCTGAAATTGTAATTATTTTCCACGGCTGCGTCGTTCATTCTGAAGAGTATCAACAGAAGCATTCCGCCTACTATCGTTGAACCCAATATGTCTAATAATGCGCTAAATCCCATTTTTCACCTGAAATACCAATAACTGAATACAGTCGACATCGATACGGTATCCGCCATGCTGTCGCTGAAAACCCGCACAATTATCCTTTTGTGCCATGTCCTGTTGGAAGAAACCTGTTCAGGATTATCGGCTTCCACATAATCGACCTGGCAGAGAGTATTGTAAATCAAAAGATTACTCGTTCCTTCCAGTCTGATAGTGTCTGCTTTCGGAATCGTGCGGTAACAATTGAAATCATCGAAATCGTTAAAAGCGGCGGGATTATTGACCGACTCCCCGCTTTCGATGCCGAGATTTGCGGGCAAAGTCAATTGAGAAAGCGAAGTTATATCCGTCGTGTCGCTCTCGTTATCAAACGCCAGTCCGGTAGCTCTTTCTATCATCGACGTAGCCAGCGATATGCCCATAATATGATAACGACTGTCGTACATTACGGTTGTAGTAGTCATCAATCCTCTGTTGACATTCAATATAACCGTTGTCAATAGAAAGATGGCTCCGATTGTAATTAGCATTTGCCCGGTATTCATCTCAAACCCTTCCGAAAAGCTGATATACGATTTATTAGCCTCAAATTCCGTGCTATTATTTTAATTATCGAAAAGAAACTCGATTTTATTAAATTCCTCCCGACGAGTGTAAATTTAACATGTAAAATTTGCACAGGCAACTATTAATAGAGATTTATATCACAAAGTTATTATATTATAAATAAAATATTTTGCGGGTTTCATTATGGATGCCGTCTCTATACTTGTATTAATAAATTTAATTGTATCGACGAGCGCAAATTGGGGAGGCGCGCGCAAGGGATTAAAAACTTCGATTACGAAAGTTGACGAACGACCCGTAACTTATCTTCAAAAGATTCCGCCGAATGTATCGGCATTGGTTTTTGTATTGATTATCCTATCGTTTTTCGGCGTGGGTATATTGAATGACTATGCTGATGAAAAATATCTCTATATCAGAACGGTCGGATTGCTGTTTTATATTGTTTTTTCATGGCTTCAGATTAAATCTTATAAATCTCTGGGCGAGTATTACACGCAGGATATTGCAATTCTGAAGAATCACAAACTGGTCACGAAAGGACCTTATACATTTATTCGTCATCCGCAATATCTCAGCCAGATACTGAGCGACCTCGGAGCGGGTCTGGCTTTGGGAAGTTATTTAATCGTACCGGTAACGCTCTTGCTTGAACTGCCCCTGTTTGTGATGAGAGCCGGACTGGAAGACAAACTTCTCGAGAAGCGCTTCGGGGAAGAATATATCAATTACAAAAAATCGACTCCTTTTATGATACCCTTTATCAGGTAATCTTTAATCATGAAATTTATTTATTCCCTTTCATTATTTTTATTGATTACAATAGCGATCCGGGGACAGCGTTTGTATCAATTGTCGGTGGAACTTCCCGATACTTCGGCGCGGCTTTCCTTCGTAACAAAAAAAGGAAACGTTTACGTATCGGCGACCGAATTTGCCGCGCTTACTTCGGCGGGAATTTATTATACCGACAAAACTCAAAAAATCGAACTGAAGTACGATTATTATAAAATTAAACTTACCGCCAAAAGCCAGTTTATTGTCGTAACCGACAAAAATACCGGAGCGCAAGAAGTATATCAGTTGCCCGTATCCACGCTATTGATAAAGAGCGACCTCTTCTTTCCGTTGACCTATATGACAGAATATCTCGAGAAAGCTTCGGGCTATACAATTACGTTCCTTCCGTCACGCAGACATTTAATTTTAACGAAAGGACAAGCGCCCGTAAATAATCTTCCCGCTGTGAATTCTCTTTACGACGTTCAAAGTTTAAGCATCGAGGAAAAAGCTAACGGCACTTTAATAAGACTCAAAATTTCGGATAAAGTTATTACTCCGCGTTTTTCCATTAAAGACAATAAACTTTTTCTCTTTTTCTCTACCGAAAAAATCAGTCCGGATTTGGTTAACAGTTTTGTTCCGGAAGGATTTATCAAATCGATAAAATTGGTAAATATCACATCAAAGAGCAAACAACTGGAATTCGGTTTGACGGGCGATTATTCGGGAGCAGAAATAATACGCGATCCGTCGAAAGGAGAGCTTATTGTCACCGTTCACAGTAAAATGTTCGCGTCGGAAAAAAATCCGCCGTTGGGAAAGTGGAAATTCGATACGATTGTAATCGACGCCGGGCACGGCGGTAAAGATCCCGGCGCAATTGGCGTCTCGGGGGTCAAAGAGAAAGACATCAATCTGAAGATTGCATTGGAACTCGGGAAGCTGATTGAGAAATCGTTGCCCGGAGTAAACGTTGTTTATACCCGTAAAGACGACCGTTTTGTTGAACTCTATAAAAGAGGAAAAATAGCCAACGAAGCAAACGGAAAACTGTTCATATCGATACACTGCAATTCGATGCCCCGCAAAAAAAGTTCGCAAAAGGGATTCGAAGTTTATCTTTTGAGACCCGGCAAAACTCAGGACGCCATAGCAATCGCGGAATTCGAAAACAGCGTAATCGCTTATGAGGACAATCCAGACAGGTACAAAGAGTTGACCGACGAAAATTTTATACTCGTAAGCATGGCTCACTCCCAATATATGCGCTATTCGGAAAAATTTGCGGATATTCTGAACGATGAATGGAAAAGAAAAGTAAAAATCCCGGCTAAAGGCGTTAAACAAGCGGGCTTTTATGTGCTGGTAGGCGCGTCGATGCCCTCCGTATTGATCGAAACCGGTTACATTTCGAACCGCAATGACGAATCTTATTTAAAGAGCTCCAGAGGACAAAAAGAGATTGCAGAAGCGATTTTAAGCGCGGTAATTAAGTACAAAGAGTATTATCATAAAGAAATAATATCGAATTAATTTGTTTAATAACAGGTGTAATTATAACTTTACATTCAAAATTTATGAAAGGAACAGAAAATGACCAATGCACAGAAATGGCTTACTGCTTTTTTAGGAATTTTCCTGGCGCTTTTTATACTGGGCAGAATCACACAAAAGGATGAAACCTTCTCGCTGCCCGAAAACTATACTGAAAAAACTATGCAATCGAATCAGGAGCTGGACGCCATGTCGTTAATACGACAAACCGGATGCGTCTCATGCCACGGTCAAAATCTCGAAGGGACAAAAATTGCGCCGGCATTGACAAACATAAAAGAGCACTGGACAAGAGACGGACTTATAAATTATCTGCGTAATCCTTCTTCCTACAGCGGCGACGATCGTTTCAAAGAGTACAAACTAAAATACAAAAATATTGTTATGCCGGCTTATAACAACATGGACGTAAAAGACCTCGGCAAAATAGCGGACTTTTTACTGGAAAGATAGATAAAGGATTAAATAAGAGGAATCTAAAGAGGCTGTCGATATGACAGCCTCTTTTTTTATAAAACAATTATGCTTTGTCGTTGCTGCCGAGCACGTTCACAATTTTATGTTTGTAGAGCTCTTTCAATGCTTCGCGCGCCGGACCGAGATATTTGCGCGGATCGAATTCTTCCGGATGCTCATTGAGATATTTTCTAATTGCGGCGGTCATTGCCAGTCGACCGTCGGAGTCGATATTGATTTTGCAAACAGCCGAGCGCGCCGCTCTTCTGAGCTGGTCTTCCGGAATACCGACTGCGTCTTTCAAACGTCCGCCGTTGCTGTTTATAATTTTCACCAATTCCGGCGGCACGGAAGACGCGCCGTGAAGCACTATCGGAAAACCGGGAATTCTTTTTTCGATTTCTTCAAGAATGTCAAATCTTAACGGAGGCGGAATTAAAATTCCGTCTTCGTTGCGCGTGCATTGCTCGGGTTTGAATTTATTTGCTCCGTGAGACGTTCCGATTGAAATTGCAAGCGAGTCGACTCCGGTCTTTTTGACAAAGTCTTCAACTTCTTCAGGCTTTGTATAATGCGTCACATCGCTTTGAACGTCGTCTTCGATTCCCGCCAAAACTCCGAGTTCGCCTTCGACTGTCACGTCGTATTTATGCGCGTATTCGACAACCTGAGCCGTCAATTCCACGTTCTTTTCATACGGATGGTGAGAACCGTCGATCATTACCGACGAGAAGCCCATTTCAATACACGATTTGCAAAGTTCAAAAGTATCGCCGTGATCGAGGTGCAAAACGATCGGAATTTTATATCCCAGTTCTTCGGCGTATTCCACAGCCCCTTTTGCCAAATTTTTCAGCAAAGTTTGATTGGCGTATTTACGGGCGCCGCTGGAGACCTGGAGAATAACGGGCGATTTGGTTTCGACGCATGCGCTTACGATTGCCTGCAATTGTTCGAGATTATTAAAATTAAATGCCGGAATGGCGTAACCGCCATCGACGGCTTTTTTGAACAGTTCCCTGGAATTTACCAGCCCCAATTCTTTGTAGGATATCATAACGTCACCATTTTATATTAGTTTGTAAATATTAACTTAGCAATTATATAAAAATCTAAGTACTAAATAAAGAATCGGCTAAAAATTTACGACGACCCCGATTCCGAACGTAAACACGTCGGTTTTCGACCGGCGCACGTTATAGCGAACCTGCGTCATCGAAATTATCTCGATGTCTTCTTCCGTAAGATACTCGGCTTCGGTGCCGTAAAGATACCGGAATTTGATATCAAGAAAGAGCGAATTAATCCCCGGCAGATTGTCGGTCAGCAAAAACTGAGTTCCGAAACCGCCGCCGTAACTCCAGTTGAAATCGTCATAATTCGTATCTTCCGCAAACGGTTCGTCGGAATGCCGGCTTTTGACTTCGGAAGTAGTGAACAGATATGCGCCTCCGAACAAACCTTCAAGATAAGGTCTGAAAGTCCCTTCGAAAGGCGATATGTAAAACAGGAGATGGGCATTAGCCATATTATTCATTCTATCCACATCCAGATAAACTTCCGGGAATCCCGGGAACGGTCTCGATTCGGAGACTTCGCCGTAAACCAGGTAGCTAAAACTGAGTCCGAATGTATATGGCATTTCCCGCGACGTTTCCCACAATTGTCCCTGAATCTGAATTCCGTAACCGAGACGGTCGACGTTATTCTTAAATTCGCCTTGCGGAAAACCCAGAATAAGCGAACCTCCCAAGCTTTGTCCGTAAACGAACGACACTGTAAGTAACATTAAAAACAATACTCTCTTAAACATTAATACCCCCGTTAAATAAATTTGCCGCTCAATATACGCATTTAGAAAACAACATTCCTTTTATAAGCCCGGGCAAGCAGATTATTAAACTCTTCGTAATTGATTTGAACGGTTCCGAACATCTTAAGATGTTCGTTTTCGTATTGAACGTCGAGCAATACGAATCCCCTTTCATTCAGCCTTTCGATCAATTTTACCAGAGCGCATTTCGAAGCCTGGGAGACCGCGGTAAACATCGACTCGCCGAAGAAAGCGCCTTTATAAGTAACGCCGTAAAGTCCTCCTACCAATTTATTCTCCCGCCACACTTCGACTGAATGAAGAAATCCCGATTGATACAGTCCCTCGTATGCTTCGATCAATCGTTCGGAAATCCATGTGGAAGGACGATTGGCGCATTGACGAACCACTTCCATTACTGAGGTATCGTACCGGTATTCGAAATCGGCGGATTCCATAAATTTTCTGAGCGAGCGGGGCACGTTATAATTATCGAGCGGAATGATGGTTCTGATTTCGGGCAAATACCAATTAATTTCGCCCGTAGGCTCCGCCATCGGAAAAGCACCTCTGGCATAGAGCCGGATCATATTATTTGGGAGTAATAGATCGTCATACGGCTGTTGGTTTTCAGTCATCTACATCGACTTCGAATTTAATAATATCGTATCCTTTCTTCGATTCGAAACCCGCGAAAAGCGCCCCGGTAAGGACGAGAATCATGCCCAATAAAAAAGCAATCACAATCGGGAAATTAAGATAGTCCATCGAAAGAAGGTAACCGAACCCGAGCAGCAGCGAAGTTAAAACAAAAAGCGCCACCGCCGCAACATAACTGAGCACAGAATTTCTAATAAGGCGTACTCGATAAACAAGGAGTTCGATTTGCCTCGCTATGCTTTCCAGACGCAAATTTTCCGTTGTCGTCAGGGGTTTGTCGCCCACTTTCATAAACAGTCTTCTTTTTTCTTCATTGAGAAGCCGGATGCGGTTGACTACAAGCGAATATCTGTTGTTGATTCCCAGCAATAATAAGCCGCATGCGCTTATCATCACTGCAGGCGCCAGCATAAGTTGAATCAGATTTTGCGCGTTAATATCGAATAAAAAATTATTTTGCATATATATAATTGTGAAGCACTTCAATTGTTTCCTTTTGTACGGTAAGGTCAAACTCGAGCAGGTCTCTCATCGCCAAAATTCCAACCAGCTTCCCGTCTTCGATAATTAATAAATGCCTTGTGCCTTTGTCTTTCATTTTTTTGAGGCATTCCTGATGCGACTCGTTTATATCTGCCAGTATAAGTTCTCTGGTCATAACGTCGTCAATTTTTGTAGTATTGATATCGAGCCCTTTTGCAATTACTCTTTTAACGAGGTCTCTTTCCGAGAAAACGCCTACAAGTTTTCCTTCTTCGTCCAGAACGGGCACCAGACCGATATTATGCTCAGCCATAAAATTAACGGCGTCCAGAACCGAGGTTCCGGTTTTGACCGTATAGATGTTTCTATTTTGAAGCAATTCTTTGATTGTCTTCATAACCCCTCCTATTAAGCCTTAATGTCCTATTTAAACTACGCAATGAACCCCTTTACATGCAAGAGAAAAAATAGATTTATGCCGAAGAAAGGGCTTCCAGTTCTTCGATTGTTTTGGGAATTTTTTTGCCTAGAACGCGCGAGCCGTTTTTAGTTACGAGCACGTCGTCTTCTATTCGGATGCCTCCGAAGTCTTTATATTTTTCTAATTTATTATAATTTATAAATTCACCGAACTTCTTCTCCGCTTTCCACTTATCGATCAACTGAGGGATGAAATAGATTCCCGGTTCTACGGTAATAACTATACCGGGCACAAGAGCTTTGGCATACCGGAGAGATTTAAGACCGAACTGGGAGCTTCTTTTGATTTTATCGTCGTAACCGAAATTGCCTTCCCCGAAATTTTCAAGGTCGTGAACATCGAGTCCGAGCAGATGCCCCAGACCGTGCGGAAAGAAGAGCGCATGAGCACCGCTTTTTACGGCTTCTTTAATATTCCCTTTCATCAATCCTACGGCTTTAAGTCCTTCTGCAATAACGGAGGCGGCTTTCAGATGCACCTGTTTGTAACTCCTCCCCGGTTTGATAAATTTAATGGCTTCGAGTTGAGCCGACAGCACGATGTTGTAAATTTCCTTTTGTCTTTCGGAAAATTTGCCGCCCACAGGAAAAGTTCTGGTAATATCGCTTGCATAATGTTCCAAGCTTTCGGCGCCGCTGTCGTGCACCACAAGGTCGCCCTTTCTCAGAACGTTATTGTGCGAGTGATTATGAAGAGTTTCGCCGTGTTTCGAAAGAATAACGGGAAACGACAATCCCCTTCCCATCGAATAAGCTAGACCTTCCACATAACCGGCAATTTTTTTTTCGATGATTCCGGGTTTAGCCATTTTTATCGCGTTCGTGTGCATTTCGTATGAAATCTCGAGAGCTTTTTCGATTTGTTCTATCTCTTCTTTCGATTTAACGGCGCGTTGATCGGCGACGGCATGTATGAGAGCCTGCGAAGCGTATTCGTTTACCCGCAACGCGTCTATTCCAAGCAATATTTGAAGTTTGAGCATATTTTCGTGTCGGTATTGAGGAATGTAGTGTATTCTCCTGCCCTTTTTAATATTATCCGAAAGATACGATTCTAAATCCGAAAGAGGAGCGGAGTTTTCAACTCCGATTTGCCGGGCTTTTTGTTTGACTGATTTTTGCGGTCCCATCCAGACTATGTCGTCGATATCGTAATCGTTGCCGAAAAGAGTTTCTTTATTTTCATCGATGTCGATTATGCCGGCAAAATTCGGCTCGTCGATTCCGAAATAATAAAGGAACGTGCTGTCCTGCCGGAAACGATACGTATTGTCGGTGTAATTCATGGGAGATTCGCCGTTTCCGAGAAACAATATTATCCCTTCTTTAATTTTCTTTTTTAGCGAGTTTCTTCTTTTGATATAAATTTCTTTTTCGAACATTGGTTCACCTTTTTGTTTTCTATCCGGACTTTAAGATAACCGACATTTTTTTGATAACAAACTAAAAAAATAGAATAAGTTTTTCTATTTTCAGAGCCATAAAATTATTGAAATGGGAAAATGAAGAAGAGCGGTTTGAAATACGCATTGAGCGCCGTTTTTTTGTGGTCTACCGTTGCCACGGCGTTCAAACTTACTCTCCGGGGAATGGATTACGCGCAGCTTTTATTTTATTCTTCGTTAACGAGCGCAATCATATTCGCATCGTTGATTGTTATAAGAAGAAAGAGTGTCGTCGAAACGCTCTTTTCAAAAAAATATGTAAAGAACAACATAGTTTTAGGTCTGTTAAATCCTTTTCTTTATTATCTTGTTTTATTCAAAGCGTATTCTCTTTTGCCCGCTCAGGAAGCCCAGCCTCTTAATTATACCTGGCCAATTATAATTTCCATATTTGCCGTAATCTTTCTTAAGAACAAAATTAATATCAGAATAATACTGGGATTGGCGTTAGCCTTTGCCGGAGTGATAGTTATTGCCACGCGCGGAAATATTTTGTCGCTCCATTTTCATAATCTTCTCGGCGTTAGCCTTGCATTGGGAAGTTCTCTGTTGTGGGGATTGTTCTGGACTTTCAATCTTCTCGACAGCCGCAAAGAAGACGAGAAATTATTCGGCTCATTTTTCTTCGGTACGATTTATACGTTCATTTATCTAGCCATATTCGGATCGTTTACAATTACTTCGTACAAATATTTATTCGGAGCTGTTTACATCGGATTTTTCGAAATGGGAATAACTTTTATTTTGTGGCTGAACGCTCTTAGGCTAAGCGACAACAAAGCGCGCACCGCCACGCTGGCTTATCTTTCGCCTTTTATATCTCTATTATTTATCTGGTTAATATTGGGCGAAAAGCTTTTGCTGTCGTCAATAACAGGATTAATTCTTATAGTAAGCGGAATAATAATACAACGACTGAATGACTCTATCCGTAATTGATTCCGTTTAGAGAAAAAGTCTGTCCTATTTCATGGAGTCCGACTTTGATAGGATATTTGGACGCGGATTTTAGCAGCCATTCGATCGGCTCGTCTACGGGCTCGCTTCCCTGTCTGAACGTTTTGGTATGAATCGGTACAAAATATTTGGCATTCATTCTGATTGCCATTAGCAAAGCTTCTTCAGGATTGCAGTGGCTTCTTCGCCACGGATTGTAAGCTCCGATCGGCATTATTGCAATATCCACATTTTCGTTTTTTAACGAATCGAATTTATCGGTCATTGCGGTATCGCCGCCGAAGACGATTTTTTTGTTTTTGTATTCAATCAAATAAGCGTTATAACTTCTCCCGTCTTTGAAGAATCCCCGCGAGCGGTCTTTTTCCCACGGGAACCGCCATCCGAAATGTTTTACTTCCAGCGCTCTGAAATTTATACCGCCTAAGTTCAATTCGTCTCCCCAATCCATAATATTGAGGGATTTCCACGGTAAATCTTCAATCACGTCGCCGGTTAAATACGACGTAATTACGTCTATTTTGCCGGGATATTTTTGGGCAAAAAATTTTAGCGTCGGATAATCCATGTGGTCCATATGCGCGTGCGAAAGGAGTATAATGTCGGGACGCGGTATTTCATTTCTGTGAAGCGCAGGAGGGGAAATCCTTGAAGGTCCGTAACTCGTTCCGAAAAGATAAACGCCGACCCGTTCGAATAATACAGGATCGGTTAAAATCCATTTTCCCATGAAATTTATCAATACTGTGGAATGCCCGATCCACGACAGCGTTATATCCTTGCTGTCCCAGCCGGCGGGTACCGGTTTGTACTTTAACTCAAGGCGTTCTTCGGCTTTTGAATCCCTGCCGCCGTATAAAAACGAGAAAAACGTTCCGGCTGCAATTAATGAAAGTTTATTTAAAAAATTTCTTCTGTTTACGGACATAAGTCTCTAATTCAATTATGCGTATCTGAAAAACAACACAGCTCAGGAAAAAATTCACTAAATCAAGTTATAATTTTGTTCGACAGTTCGTTTGTGTCGTCCGCTTTAATCGGGAAATATTCGGAAAGCGTTCTGCCGACGAGTTCGATGCCTTTTAAAATGCCGTCGGTATATTTGCCGTTCATAAATTCGGACTGCATTATGTCTCTTATTTCGTCCCATGTAGATTGACTTACTTTCGAGTTGATCCCTTCGTCTGCAAGAATGTAGAACATTCTTCTGGGTAAAAGAAGATAGATTAAAATACCGGTTCTGTCCCTCGTATTTTGCATATTGAGTCTTTTGAATTCGTCTTCCGCCAATCGCCTTATATCCTTACGCGAATCGAAAAAAGGGAGTTCGTCTTTGATAGCCAGACGGATTTCGCCGGATGTTGATTTTTCGGCTTCTTCAATAGCCCTTGAAAAGCGGAGAAAATCGTCGTCCGTAAAATAATGATATATCAGTTTTCTTTTCATATTCGCCCGAAGTTTACAACAAAGA
The DNA here is from genome assembly GCF_051488665.1 of Melioribacter sp. Ez-97. NCBI lineage: Bacteria > Pseudomonadati > Ignavibacteriota > Ignavibacteria > Ignavibacteriales > Melioribacteraceae > Melioribacter > Melioribacter sp. Ez-97. The sequence continues at coordinate 124,035 of NZ_JBPSEG010000003.1, forward strand.
TAAATGTTACAATCATTAAAATAAACCCGTAATTCCGAAAATTATTATATTTGCACCTGATTTTATTAACAAATCGAGGTAATTATGTATAAGGTAGTTTTATTACGACACGGAGAAAGCGAGTGGAACAAATTGAATCTGTTCACAGGCTGGACTGACGTCGATTTATCCGAAAAAGGAATCGAAGAAGCTCACCAGGCAGGCAAAGTAATGAAGGAAGAAGGTTACACGTTCGACATCGCATTTACGTCCGTACTTAAAAGAGCAATCAAAACTCTCTACATAGCGCAGGAAGAGATGGATTTATTGTGGATTCCGGTAATAAAATCATGGCGTTTGAACGAACGTCACTACGGAGCGCTTCAGGGTTTGAACAAAGCGGAGACAGCCGAAAAGTACGGGGACGAGCAGGTTAAATTGTGGCGCAGAAGTTACGACGTTCCCCCGCCGGCATTGGACGAGAACGACCCCCGTTATCCGGGCAAAGACCCCCGTTACAAAGACCTCGACAAAAAAGATATCCCTTTAACCGAAAGTTTGAAGTCGACGGTTGAGCGTTTTCTGCCTTACTGGCACGAAACCATAGCTCCTACAATTAAAAGCGGCAAGAAGGTTATCATTGCGGCTCACGGCAACAGCTTACGCGCACTCGTGAAATATCTCGACAATATGTCGGAAGAAGAAATTGTGAATCTGAATATTCCTACGGGAGTTCCTTTGGTATACGAACTCGACGAGGACCTGAAACCGATTAAGCATTATTATCTCGGCGACCAGGAAGCAATTAAAGCCGCAATCAATGCGGTTGCCAAACAAACCGAAAAGAAATAACCGGATTTGCATTCCAATCGGATATATTTTATTATTGTTTGAAAAATTCGGGTCTGGTATTAAGACCCGGATTTTTCAATAAAAAAATCAAGGAGAAGATCGGGTCAATTTGCTACCGTAAACATCAAGGAGACTAAAAATGAAAAAAGTATTAATCGCTTCGATCTTTCTCCTCATTTCATCCGTCCCGATTATATCCCAGACGGTCATTGGAAAATACGGCGGCGAATTTCTCGCAATCGGAGTCGGCGGAAGAGCTTCGGGAATGGGCGGAGCTCAGACGGCTATAGTAAACGACGTCACCGCGGGATACTGGAATCCGGCGGCGTTGGCGCATATCGATTATCCTCAGGCAGCTCTTATGCACGAAGAACATTTCGGCAGCCTTGTTAATTACAACTACGCTGCAGTCGCCATTCCTTACGACAAAGATATGAGTCTCGGATTTAGCGTTATAAGATTAAGCATCGACGGAATACCGGACACCAGAAACGCTCTTTACGATTCGAACGGCGACGGAATTATAGACATACATACCGACAGATTCGATTACTCGAAAATAACGGAATTCAACAATACCGACTGGGCGTTTTTCCTTACATTTGCCAAAAGGCAAACCGATAATTTTTATTGGGGAGCCAACGTGAAAATCATCCGGCGGGACATTGCGGAATACAGCGCGACAGGCATCGGTTTTGACATCGGCGCGTTCTACCGTCCGTTCAATTCTTTGCTATTGGGACTAAACTTTCAGGATATTACAACAACGTTAGTTGCATGGGATACCGGCAGAAACGAATTAATTACTCCGACTTTGAAAACCGGCGCCGCTTATTTAATCGATCTCTGGGGCGGAGTTCTTACTCCGGCTATCGATATCGACACGAGATTCGAAAACAGAAAGTTTGCCTCGAATTTGAATCTCGGTCCGGTCAGTTTCGACGTACATACCGGAATAGAATATCGGTATAAAAACATTGCGGCATTACGCATCGGTTATTCGGACGTCAAGCAATTGACAATCGGAGCGGGGATAAAATTACCCAAAATGATTATCGATTATTCGTACTCCAGGGTCAGCGGCAATCAGGACGAAACGCTGCCCGAATCGCACAGAATTTCGCTTCTCCTTACACTCGAAGACCTGCAGTTCAAGCGAAAAGAATAGCCGACAGCTGCGTATCGGAATTTCAATTTAATCTACGGCGCTCACCGGAATGCGTAATATTAAAATATCGGTTATAATTTTATTTCTCGCCGGATGCGCGGCAAAAGAGATTTCCGTCAATACGACCCACATAACGCATGACTACTATTCTTTTGATCTGCCGGAAGGCTGGCTCGTTTTCGATACAAATTCGTCGCAAAGCGGCTATCCCTTAGTTCTTTCGAACGTATCCCGAAACGCATTCATACTTATAAACAGAATAAATCTGAATGCCGAACTTCCGCTTGCAGAAACGGCAAACCTGAGCGGATATTTTTTAAAACTTAATCTCGGAAAAAACTTCAACGGATTTTCCGATATAAAGCTTGAAGGGAATTACGCCGAATACGAATTCATAACGCCGCAAGGAATTAAAGGGAGAGTGGCAGTCAAAAAAGTTAATGAGAATTATTTTGAAATCACCGGCTATAACAAAGTCCAAGCCGCTGATGACGAATTGAACAAAGCGCTGGAAATTATTGCGAAGTCGCTCAGATAGACTGTCCGTTTTGGTTGTTGTAAAGCTGCAGAGTAAATATAAATTTGCTTCCTTTGTCGAGTTCGCTTTCGACCCAAATTTTGCCTTCCAATTTTTCGATAAAATCTTTACAGAGCAAGAGACCCAATCCGCTCCCTTTTTCGCCGGAAGTGCCCGTTTTACTTATTCTTGTATTTCGGACAAAAAGTTTATCCATAGTTTCTTTATCCATACCGATACCGTTATCGGCTACGGTCACCTTAACCGTGTTATCTTCTTTTATCGCTTCAATAAAAATTCTACCGCCTTTGTTCGAAAATTTAATACCGTTGGAAATCAGATTTCTAAAGACCGTATTTAAAATGTTTTCGTCTGCCCACACTTCGATACCCGGCTCTATCGAAGTTTCGAGAGATATTTCCTTGCTTTTTGCCACTTCTTCAAGAAGGAAGAAGTTTGTTTTGACTACTTCGTAAAGGTCTATGTTCACCATTTGCATTTCGAGTTTTCCCATCTGAGCTTGCGACCACATAAGCAGATTTTCGAGAAGCTGATAATTGCTCTTTGCCGCTCTCTCGATACTTTCGATAAACTGTTTCCTTTCGTCGTCTATTTCGTCGTAATGACTTATCAAAAAATTAGTATAAACGAAAATAGTATTGAACGGAGATTTGAGGTCGTGAGCGAGTATTCTGAAAAAAGTGTCCTTCATATTATTAAGTTCCGCCAATTCTTCGGCGGCAACTTTCTTTGCCCTGTATCTGTTGTAGATAACGACCGCGCTCAATAAAATGAGCAACGTAATAATAAGGAGAAATTTGCGCTGCCTGTCGGCAAATTCGATATCCTTGACAAGCAGTTCGTTTTCCTTTTTTTGTTTTTCATTTTCATAAATCGATTCGAGGGCTCTGACAACGGCAAGACTCTTTCTGTTGATGATCGAATCTTTGATGTCCGTCAGTTTTTTGTGATAAACCAATGCGGTTTTGAAATCGCCTTTCATTTCGGAAAGTTTTGTAGCATTTTCATAACATTCGAGCGTTATATAAGCTATATTATATTTTTCGGTCAATCTCAAAGCCTCGTTCATTGTTTCGTCGGCTTTCGACCTATTGCCCAATTTGTAATAGATCAGCGATATGTTGCTAAGGTTTGTGGCAATACCTTCTATCGAATTAGAGGCGCGCGACAAATCCAACGCCTTTTGTCTCAACTCCAGAGCTCGTTTATAATCCCCTTTTTCAAAATAGATGTCGCCGATACCGCCCCATACCGAAGCCAGCCCCGTTTTACTTCCGTTAGCTTTGTAAATCCTTTCCAGGTTTTGATAGTATTCAAGCGCCTCGTCCGGTTTGTTCTGTTCTTTATAAATCTCCGCAATCAAATTCAACGCAAGCGCTTTACCCTCTTCGTCTCCGATCTCTTCCCTCAGTTCTATTGTTTTATTCAAATACTCGAGAGCTTTTTCATAATTTTTCTGGTTTTTATAGATTAATCCGATATTAATAGTGCAAAACGCCATTCCCCGTTTGTCGCCGATATTTTCAAATATCTTCAGACCGTTGAGCACGTATTCGAGCGCGAGGGGATTATTTCCCTGAATTCTGTAAATGCCGCCTATATTATTATACGAGTAACCGATTTGAACCGAATCTTTTATCTGTTCGGCGAGTATTAACGCTTTTTTGTAATAGTCGATTGCCCTGGCGTAGTTTCCTCTGTTTCTGTAGACCACTCCGAGCAAATTCATTGCGCGAGCTTGCAAAGGTTTGTTATCTATTTTTTGAGCAATACGAATTGCCTCTTCGCCGGCTTCTATTGCCAATTCGGGATTAGTCGCCCTTTCGTTCCAGCAAATATCCGTTAACATTACCGCTTTTAAGGAATCGGGTTGATCGGACATACTTTTCCTGAGGCTGTCTAAATTCGGCTGTGCCCACCCCATAGCGGCGTGAATTAGTAAGATAAACAATATCATAATCGAGTATGCACCCTCTGTTTAAAGAACTTCCCCCAAATGATTTTCAGTGCATTCAAATATAAGAAGATTTGAGGGCTTTTTTAAATATTTTTTTCCCATTTTGTCTTATCAAACCGTTTTTGCCGCGGCGCTTTCAAAATAGTCCTGAATAATTTTAATGCTCTCCTTTGCGGCTTTGCTAATGTAGTCGGCAGCCTCTCCGATCGCTTTTCTGTCAGTAGAATCCATTTCCATCAATCTTAAACCCACCTGCGTTTGATAACCGTTCAACGCAATTACAATCTGACTCATATCTCCCATCAATTTGTGAATCCGCTCGATCGGTTTGAACAAAAAAAGCGCTGTCAGGTCTGCCAGTCCCAATCCGCCCGAAACCAGAGACTTAATTTCATCGGCATTGCCTCTTAGCGGAACGCTCAGCAACAATACTCCCAGGACAAACATTGCAATAGAAAGCGCCACAATTATCCAGTAGGTTGCGCTTAATTTGAATCTGAGATTATGAATCTCCGTTTTCCCGTCGAGCATCGAATTTTGCAAATGTTTTACAATAAATTCGTTTGCCTTTTTTCTTTGTTCAGCGTCTAACGACAACGCTTCGTTTTCTTGCCCGCTCATTTTTACCTCTCGCTTTAAATAAACAATTTGGCAAGAGAAGGAATTTTTTTGGCTATATCCACGGCGGCTTTTCCAAGCTCTTCAATATTCTTTTTAAGTTCCGCCTGATTCAGATTTATTCTGGAAGCTTCTTTAACCACAGTAATCAACTGCTCATAAATTTGCATGTCTTCGGTTTCCGGCAGGATTTTTTTAATTTCCTTTTTAGACAATCCCAATAGTTCATCGAGTTCTTCTTTGTATTTTCCTTCGAAAGCCTGTCGGCTTTCGCGCGCTTTTCTTCTTACCCTCTTTCGGAATTCTTCTGCCTTTTTGCTCATTTTACCCTCATTCCAAATCAATTAATTCTTCGAATTCTTTTATAATGTTTTCTAGGTTTTCTTCTTTTGTTTCGATTTTTTTCTTCAGAAGGCTTATTTTTTCGGAAATTTCCGAAATTTGTTTACCCGCCTCAACGCCCAAATTACCCGGTACTGCCATTGCGATTAATTCATTCTGCAAATCCTTTACTTTTACCGTCGACCGCAAATAACCGGTAACAACCGAATTGGCATAGATGATTTTTTGATATGCGCCGTCGAGCGCGCTCAATACGCTGTCCCTCTGCGCTCTTACGGGTTTTAATTTAGAGCGTCTGTAGTTTTCCACTTCTTTCGATATTTCTTCTATTAAGACTTTTGTAAGCTCGAAATCTAAAACAGGTTTGCCCGTAGTCGAATCCATTACGAAAATTTCGCCGCCGAATTCCCGCGTTAAATTATTAACAGTATAAGGCAAATAAACCTCGTCGATAAATTCGTTTATCTCTTCTTCGATGCGATTGTAATACAAACGAACAGTTTCTAAGTGCGCGGAACGGATAGCGCTAACGTCCCTTCCGATAGTAGAATTTAGTTCAACCGTTTCTTTCGGAACGGAACTGCAAGCCAGCGCCATCAGCGCCACAAATATTACAGACGACGATTTAATCGCTTCAGCCGTTTTCATCTGTATCCTTTTTTCTGTATGAAGTAAATAATGGAGGAAACTGCCTGAGAGTATTTCGAATAGAGGCTAAGTTATAAACATCGCGGAAATTTATCAAGGAAAAATGTCCGCCGACCGTCGGCTTCTTAAATTTAACATTAATTTTATTTTATAGTTTGTCCTAAAACCAATAACTTTGTTTTTGTGATAATGCAATTTAAGGAGAGCCATGCCATACAATATCATTAAGAAAGAGGAATTCGACAAAGTACGATTTCACGAAGGCAATTGGGAAATCAGAATGCGGCTTTACGCCGAGATGTGCCGTTATAACACTCTGGTGGCAGTTAAAAAAGCAGGCTCCGGACACCTCGGTTCTTCCTTCAGCTCGTTGGATATAGTCACATACCTTTATTTAAATGAATTAAATGTATTGAACGTAGGGCTTGACGACGAAAACCGGGACATCTATTTTTCTTCCAAGGGGCACGACGTTCCCGGACTTTATTCATTTCTCCATTCGGTAGGAATTCTGCCTGAAGAGAAATTATTAAAGCTCCGAAGACTCAACGGGCTCGACGGACATCCGGAAGTGCGAATTCCCGGAATCGAAGCAAGCACCGGTTCGCTCGGCATGGGCATTTCCAAAGGCAAAGGAATGGCATGGGCAAAAAAATATAAGAAACGCGCCGGAATCGTTTATGTGTTAACCGGCGACGGCGAATTTCAGGAAGGTCAAATATGGGAATCGCTTCAAGCGGCGGCGCATCAACGGATCGACAATTTAATCGCCGTTATGGATCATAATAAATATCAAACCGACATGCTCGTTTCGGAAGTCAATAATATCGAAGACGTTACGGCAAAAGTCAAATCCTTCGGATGGCATGCAATAAGAATAAACGGTCACGATTTCAATCAACTGAAAAGAGCGTTTGGCGAGATAAAGGAAGTTAAAGATAAACCCAAAATGATTATTGCCGATACGGTTAAAGGCAAGGGCGTATCTTTTATGGAAAAGCCCGTAACGGAAACCGTATCGGGGAAAACTTATTACAAATGGCACAGCGGGGCTCCGGATAACGACAGTTATGTGAAAGGTTTAAATGAACTGAGCGACTCGATAAAAAAATTATCCGCATCTTTGAATATAGAAATAGTTATACCGGAAAACGCTCCGGAAGAAAAAATTTCGTTCAAATCTTCAAAAGAATTTGTTACCGACGCTTTCGGAGACGCTCTGGTTGAACTCGCCAAAGAGAATCCGAACATAATCGTTCTCGACGGCGACCTGGCGGCGGATTGTAAACTCAGAAAATTCGAATACACTTATCCCGACAGGTTCATCGAAAACGGAATTGCCGAACAGGATATGGTTTCGACCGCAGGCGGACTGGCGAGAATGGGATTAATACCCGTCGTAAATTCATTTGCAAGTTTCCTTGCAGCCAGAGCTAACGAGCAAATCTATAACAATGCGGGAGAGAAAACTAAAATAATCTACGTCTGTCACTTTGCGGGAATAATTCCCGCAGGCCCGGGTAAATCGCATCAGAGCATACGCGATATTGCGCTGCTGGGAAATCTTCCGAACATTACAATAATTCAGCCGTGCAATGCATTCGAAACTAAAAAAGCCGTCGAATACTGCGTTAACGAAGCTAAAGAAAATTGTGCGCTTCGTCTCGTAATCGGACCTTCGCCAAGGAAAATCGTTTTGCCGGAAAATTATCAGTTCAGAATCGGCATCGGCGCCGAATTGACCGAAGGAGAAGACGCCATTATTTTCGCTTACGGTCCCGTCATGCTGCACGAGGCTTTGACTGCATCGGAAATTTTGAAAAAGTCCGGTTTCGGTCTCAAAGTTGTAAACATGCCGTGGTTAAATAAAATAGACCTCGACTGGATAGCAGAGATAACCGACGAATATAAAAAGATATACGTACTCGAAGATCATTCCACAACCGGCGGACTGGGCGACAGGATTCTCGACGCATTGGCTGCAGTGCATCATTTCAAAGGAAAATTGTTCGAGAAAATCGGATTGAACGATTATCCGGAATGCGGCGCTCCCGACGAAGTATTGAAATATCACGGATTGGACGGTCTTTCGCTTGCCGAAAGAATTTCGGGTTACGGAAATCTTACTGAAAAACAAGGCGAAAATTTTTATAGCGCCGAAGCTCCGCAGTGATTTGAATTTCTTCAATAACTTGAATAAGTTTAAACCGTATTGAATTCTTACCATTAATTTCCGGTATTATTATGCCATTGAGAAATCTATTTCTGGATTTCAACGCCTTCTTTGCCTCTTGCGAACAGCAGCAGTATCCTCATTTGAGGGGAAAACCCGTGGCGGTTGTTCCCGTTAAAGCCGATACTACATGCTGCATTGCGGCAAGTTACGAAGCCAAAAAATACGGCATAAAAACCGGAACGCCCGTTTACGAAGCGAAAAAAGTCTGCCCCGATCTTCAAATTGTTCCGGCTCGTCACCGGATTTACATCGAATACCACGACCGCCTGATCGAAGCGATCGAATCGTGCATTCCGATCGACAAGGTCTATTCGATAGACGAAGTTTCGTGCACTTTGATCGGCAAACAGCAGGAGCCGGAAAACGCCGTTGCGCTGGCAAAAAAAATTAAAGAAACCATATATAAAAACGTAGGCAGATATCTCAGGTGCTCTATCGGATTGGCGCCGAATCAATATCTTGCCAAAACAGCCACCGACATGCAAAAGCCGGACGGCTTGGTCGTCATTCAAGAGAAAGATTTGCCGGACATTTTATTCTCATTGAAATTAAATGATCTGGTGGGCATCGGCAGAAGAATGGAGCCGCGGCTCAGAAAATTCGGCATCGACACGGTCGAAAAATTATGCAAAGCGAGCAAATCCACTTTAAGAAAAGTATGGGGCGGAATAGAAGGCGAAAGGATGTATATGCAGCTCAGAGGCGAAATAGTCGAACGCCCTCCGACGCATCGCACGACGGTGGGACATTCGCACGTAATGTCCCCCGAATTCAGAAATAAAAACGGCGCTTACGCCGTACTGCATCGTTTGCTCCAGAAAGCGGCAATCCGTTTACGATATATGCATTACACAGCGGGAACGATGTCGATAAAAGTTAAATACCTGAACGGCAAAAAATGGCGAAATGAAATTTCGTTTCCTCACACTCAAAATACGTTGTCGTTTATCGAAGCATTCGAAAAGATGTGGAGTTTTTATCCGGAGACGCGCGAAAAGCCGATAGCAGTAGCAGTCACTCTTTATAATCTGTTGCCCGAGAATCAATTTACGCTTTCATTTTTCGAAAATTACGAAAAGACCAAATCGTTACACAGCGCGCTCGATTTTCTGAATAAAAAATACGGTTACGGCGCCGCCTATTTTGCGGGATCGCACAAAGCTATCAATTCCGCGCCAATGAGAATTGCCTTTACTCAGATTCCCAATGTAGAACTTGAAGACGACGATATCGAGTCGAATCAATAAACTACGGCAGAGAGATATCCCACAACTTCTTTCGAGTCGCCGGTAATATCGCCCGAATCGGTGCGCGCCAGCACCTTTGCATTTTTTCTGTTAAGAAGATCCGCGCTTTTCATTAAACTTACAATCGCGCCTCCGCCGCAGGCTTCGCATCTGTTTTCTTCCAGGTCGTTTAAAAGTCCGTTATAGTCAAAATTATTTATACGGTCGACAATTATCGAGTCGAGTTTTTCGGCGATCTGTTTGGAATAATAATGCGAAAGGTCGGAGCTCGACACTATTAAAGTATTTTCATCGACAACCTTGCTCAAGCGCTCCGAAAGTTCGTCCACGAAAAGTTTGCTCTGGTCGCCCATTACAACAGGCAGCAACTTGAAATCTCCGAGGACGACCTGAAGGAACGGCAATTGAACTTCGACGGCATGTTCGCTTCTGTGTCCGTTGACGCCTTTAAAAATAATTTTGCTTCCTTCGGTAATTCTGTCCCTCATTTCCGTATCGATTTCGATTTCGCCCAATGGAGTACGATATGCGTCGCCGTCAAAGACGGAAATTCCGGGGAAGTATTCACGGTGGCTCGGAGAAATGACTACGACAGTTTCGTATTTTTTACCTTTAAGAAGTTTATAAGCCTTTGCCGCCGTTTGACCGGAATAGATATATCCTGCGTGCGGAGCCACAATTCCGTATAAATTATCCGGCGCTTCTTTTGTGCCGGCATTATCGAGCATTTCATTGATTTCGTCGGCAAGTTCTTCGGGCGCTGAAGGATAAAACATTCCCGCCACTGCGGGTTGTCTTACTTTTTTCATTTTTCCTCCAACTCTTCTTCGCTGAACACATCTGCAGTAAAAGCGTAAAGATTGAGCTGTTTTACTTTCCAATAGTCGGAAGGCAGACCCGCTTTTTGACAAAGAGCCTCGAGATATTGTTCCTTGTTCATATTATACTCGAGCGGCACCTGCGGCAGCAATAATCCGCGCCTTCCTTTTTCTTCCACAATCAGCCCGTGTTTGCCAAGTATTATATCGTCGTAGCTCGGCATTGGAAACGGCTCCGACAAAACGGAAACTTCGATATTAATAAGAGGCAATTCGGAACGGCGAAGGGGCTCGAAGCGCGGATCGTTTTGAGCCGCATGGACCGCGGCTTCGCAGACAGTTTCGTACAACGGTTTATCGGAAGTTATATATCCGATACAGCCGCGCAGCATGCCGTTTTCGGTTAAAGTTACGAACGCTCCCGATTCTTTTTTGAGGGACGGATATTTTGTATAATCGCACTTGGGTAATTCTCCGCCGGTAAAAATCGATTCGATTGACTTCCTTGCCGCATTCAGCAAGACCCTCTTTTCATCTTTGCTCAGTTCCATTTACCTCTCCAGTTTGTAAATATTCAAACCGTCTTTTTCTATCAGTAGTATCAAGTAATTCTTGTAAATAAAGAAAGAGTCCGTAAAAAGCGAACCGGCTTTTTTGTTTAAAACTTCTTCAAAGAGCAAATTCCGATTTTCCAGATCGAGTATTCTGAAATAATTCGTAAAATATTCTTTGCCTTCGCGCAAGTGGTAATTAAACATCAATAAATTATCGAAGGTTGCGTATTCAATGTTTCCGTGAACATCGAGATCATTAAGATTTTCCCGAATGAGAGGCTTAAACTCCGATTCTTCAAAATCGAGTTTCGGAAAAACATAGTCGTTAAAATTGTTTAGCCGGTCGGCTTCCGTTCGGAGCGCGTTTATTTTCCGGTAGTCGTTTCCGATATCCTCAAGAATTTCGCCCGTCTTGTAATCGACGGTATAAAAGTATCTCTCATCGAATCCCTGTTTGAAACAATAGAGTTTTTCTTCGTGCGCAAAAAGGAATGAATATTCTTCGTTGTCCCACAGCGTTTCGGAAGTTTCGATATCGAAAGCCGTAATGCCTTTATGGTTCGGTAAATCGGGTTTGGGATATTTATGAAAATAAAGAATGTCTTTATAAATTGTTTCGATACCGACATAATATTTTTCCTGCAGCTGGAAATTTTCGAAAAGGGGGCTGCCTGTTTTCAAATCATAAGAATGGAAAGATACTTCTTTTGTGTCCTTGTCCCTCGATTCGAGCACCATGTAATCGCTTTCGGAAATAAGTATTCGCCATATTTGCCAGTTCGATTTTACCGTAAAATGTTTATTAAGATTCATGATTGTCTCCGCATTAATTGACCGGTTCGAATCGCGCTGTAAAATGCCTCAGCATGGGAGCTTCGTAAATTATTTTATAGCCTTTTAATTTAGCGCGCTTATTAAACGTTTCGATAACCACTTCCGCGACGTAATCGATATGGCTTTGAGTATAAACGCGTCTGGGAATTGCAAGACGCACAAGTTCCATCATGGCGGGAATAAGCCTGCCGGTTTTCTTATCGTACTTGCCGAACATTACCGACCCGATTTCCACGCTTCTGATGCCGCCTTCGAGATAGAGTTCGCATACGATCGATTGCCCGGGGTATTGTTCAGGAGGTATATCGGGTAGAAATCTTTTAGCGTCGATATAGATGGCATGTCCTCCCGGCGGTTCGATAATCGGCACGCCGGCGGCGGTCAATTTTTCTCCGAGATATTCCGTGCTGCGGATACGATAACGGAGATAGTTTTCGTCCAATACTTCCTCCAGTCCCTGCGCAATCGCTTCGAGGTCTCTGCCGGCAAGTCCTCCGTACGTCGGGAAACCCTCGGTAACGATCAATAGATTTCTGCATTGCATTGCCAGATTGTCGTCGTCCATTGAAAGCCATCCTCCGATATTAACAAGAGCGTCTTTCTTTGCGCTCATCGTAGTTCCGTCGGCGTACGAGAAAATTTCTTTAACAATCTCCCTAACCGACTTATTTGAATATCCCTCTTCTCTTTTTTTAATGAAGTACGCATTTTCGGCGAATCTGCAGGCGTCGAAAAAAAGCGGAATGCCGTAACGGTCGCATACTTTTCTTACCTGTTTGATATTTGCAAGCGACACGGGTTGACCGCCGCCTGAATTATTGGTAATGGTTATCATGACGAGCGGTATGTTTTCCTTTCCTTTCTCTTCGATAAAGGCGGTCAATTTTTCCACATCGAGATTGCCTTTAAATGGCGCAACAACTTCGGGCTTTTTGCCTTCTGGACAGAGCAGATCGACCGCTTCGGCGCCCGTAAATTCGATATTTGCGCGCGTGGTGTCGAAAAATGTATTGCTGACAAAATATTTCCCCTCGCCGCCGAGAATAGAAAACAATATTTTTTCAGCCGCTCTTCCCTGATGAGTCGGAATTACATACTTGTTGCCTGTAATTTCTTTTACAGCCGATTCAAAACGGAAAAAGCTTCTGGCGCCGGCGTACGATTCGTCTCCCTTCATAATGCCGCTCCACTGTTCGGAACTCATTGCCGAGGTGCCGCTGTCGGTCAGCAGATCAATTATAACGTCTTCCGCATTAATTAAGAAAGGATTGTATCCGGCGTCTTTCAGAATCTTTTCGCGCTCTTCTTTCGTTGTGAATTTGATCGGTTCTACCGTCTTAATTTTGAATGGTTCGATTATTGTTTTCATAACGAACAAAATCCTTCTGAAATTATATGATTACCTTTTATCTCTAAATTACGAATATTCCCGATTTAAATGCCCGTACGTATTAAAAATTATTCCTTGCATATGCCGCCGTAAACCCTTATTTTTTTTGCAATAAATTATCCGGGGCACAATGTTACTATTCTAATTTCCCTTTTGGTAAAAGGATATCTTTAATCAATCAATAAATTAACAACCAGAAGGAGCGTCAATATGGATGAAAAACAAGACAACCAGGTTCCTCAAATGAGTCCCGTCGAAGAAGAAGAGGAATTGGAATTCAGTCATACGGACAAACTTGTAGGAGTATTTTCGGAACCGGCAGCCACATTCGAAAAATTAAAAAAAGCCGGACCAAAGACAAGCGACTGGTTGATTCCGGTTCTCGTCGTTATCGTGGCGGCTATTTTATCGAATGTAATTATGATGAGCAATCCGGCTATCAAACTTTCGATTGTAGAAAAACAGATGGCTCAGATCGAAAAGAATTTTGACGAAGCGGTTCAGAGCGGAAGAATGACGGAAGAACAGAAAGAAGCGCAGCTGGAACAAATCCGCGAAAGAATGGATCAGGGCGGTTCTATGACTATCATTTTTACCGCCATTAGCATTGTATTTATTACGTTCATTACATTTTTCATTGTTGCCGGAGTTTATTTCCTCGTATGCAAATTCATGCTTAAAGGCGACGGCACATTCAAGGATACGATGGCGGCATACGGTCTTCCTTATTACATAATCGTGATTCAAATTATTGCCATGGTAATAATTGCTTTGGTAACAAACAAGTTTATTACATCAACGAGTTTGGCGGCAATTCTGGAAATCGACAAATCGAAATTTCTCTATTTCCTTTTATCGAGAGTGGACGTCTTTTCAATCTGGTTTTACGCGGTCGTCAGTATAGCTCTCGCCAAAATGTTTAACTCGGAAAACACCGGAAAATATTTTGCGACGATTTTCGGTTTGTGGATCGGAGTAGGATTTATATTCTGGTGGTTGGCGGCTAACGTGCCGTTCCTTGGATTCCTTCAGCAATAATTTTTCTAAGAGGCTGTAAATTCAAGTACAGCCTCTCTTTTTATAATATGCTCTGCGGATCGATATCGACAATCAATGTTATATTTTTATGACGGGACAACCGGTTGAATTCGGTTAAAGCGTCGAAGAGCGCGGTTCTTAACAGTCTCCCCGCAGGGTCAAGATTTCTAAAACTTCTGACCAATATCTGGTACCGGTAAAATCCTTTTATCTTATAAATAATCGCTTCATTAGGCGGAGATATATTTACAACTTTTTTGTGTTTTGTCAGATATTTATGGAAATCGTTTGCCGCCGCCCGGGCTTTCCTTTCGTTTTTATCTTTAATTTCCACAAGCGCAATTCTTGTAAAAGGAGGATACTCGCCTTTCCTGCGCAATTTCAATTCTTCATCATAAAACCCGTAATAGTCATTTTCTATCACTTTCCGAAAAATAAAATTCTTCGAATTTTGCGTTTGAATTATAACCTCTCCTTTTTTGTCGCTTCTTCCGGCTCTGCCCGAGACCTGCGTTAAAAGTTGAAACGTCCTTTCGTCAGCTCGAAAATCGGGTATCCACAAAGAAGTTTCCGCCGATACGACTCCCACCAGAGTTACATTCGAAAAGTCGAGCCCTTTGGAAACCATTTGGGTGCCTACCAGAATATCGATTCTGCCGTTGCGGAAATCGTTTAATATTTCCGAGAGAGCGCCTTTTCTTGAAATCGAATCGGAATCGATCCGCTCTATTTTTGCGTTCGGGAAATAAAACGCCAGTTCGTCCTCCACGCGTTGAGTTCCAGTACCGAAAAACTTCAACGACACCGAGCCGCAAACCGGGCATGCTTTCGGAACCGGCATTGAATTTCCGCAATAATGGCATTGCAAAATATTTTTGCTGATATGATGCACCATTGACACGGTGCAGTCTGTGCATGTAATTACTTCGCCGCAATCGTCGCAATAAACCTGAGTTGCAAATCCGCGTCTGTTTTGAAGGATTATAACGTTCTCTTTTTTTTCAAGTCGTTTCCCAATTTCATCCAGTAACAGATTCGAAAATATGCCTTCCATTTTTTTCTTTTTCTTTTCTATTGTAACGTCGACCAATCTAATCTCGGGCAATTTCGCGTTGTCGATTCTTTCGGGAAGTTCAATCAATTTATACTTGCCGTTCCGGGCATTGTACATGCTTTCGATTGAAGGCGTGGCAGAGCCGAGTACGACGGGACAGTCGTTAAATTTAGCGAGCATAACTGCGGCGTCCCGCGCGTTGTATTTCGGAGTCATGTCCGATTGCTTATAACTCTGGTCGTGCTCTTCGTCGACGACAATCAATCCGATATTTTTCAAAGGGACGAAAAGCGCCGAGCGAGGACCGATTACAATCTTATACTTGCCGGAAAGTATTCCCCGCCATGTGTCGTACCGCTCGCCGAGCGACATACGGCTGTGAAACACGGCAATTTTGTCGTTGAATTTGTTATAGAAACGAGTGGTTATTTGAGGGGTCAAAGAAATTTCAGGAACAAGAATAATTACATTTTTTCCGTTCTTAAGCGTTTCGTCTGCAATTTCGATATAGACCTGCGTTTTGCCGCTTCCCGTAACGCCGTAAAGCAAGAACACGTCGAAACGCCCGCTCGAATTTTTTAACGCTTCTACCGCCTTTTGCTGATTAGCGCTCAGGGCAAGAATTTTCTTTTCTTCGGAATAATTTTCCTTAAAAGTTCTCTCTATTTCCTTTTCGTAGATTTCAACAATTCCTTTGGAAACTAGACTGTTTAATGCCGAGGAAGACGAGCCGGTTTTTTTCAAAATTTCCGCCGCGGGTTTGTCTTCCGCAGAAGAAAGAAGTTCGAGAAGAATCAGCAGTTGTTTAGGCGCGGCTCTTTCGATTTCTGGCATTAAATCGTAAACGGCGTCTCTCGGCAATGCAAGCTTTACATATCTTGCTTTTTTGACCCTTACTTTTGCGTCTTCTATTTCGTTTAATATCGTAATCGCGCCCCGGCTTTCCAGATCTTTCAGAATCGAATAGACATTTTTATTCTTTATTATTTTCTGCAGGTAAGAAATATTAATCAGTTCTTTTTCCGCAAGCGCCGAAAGGATTTTTGCGCGAAGGGAATTCTTATTTTTTTCGCCGATTAAAAGAGAGCGGCAAATTTCCCGGTCGGATACAATTTTTCTTTTTGATTCGACGTCCGTCCCGTAAGGTACGATTGTTTTCAAAGCTTCGCCAAGCGAACAGAGGTAGTAATCCGACATCCATTTGAAAAACTCGAGCGTTTTCGAGTCGAAAATCGGTTCGTCGTCCAGTATATCGCTAAGCGCTTTAATCTTCGATTTGTCGGTAATGCCTGTGGAATTTTCATCAATCGATTCGCCAAGAGCAATTACAAAACCGGTAAGCACCCTTCTGCCGAAAGGCGCCACAACCCTGGCTCCGATTTTTACGTCCTTTTCCAGATGCCGGGGCACCGAATAAGTAAAACTGTTTCTGAAAGGCAACGGAAAAACAATCTGCGCGTACATATTCACCGAGTTTATGATGTTGAAAAATAAAAAAAAGAGCGATTAAAAGAATAAATCATTGTCGAAATAAAGCCACATGTCCAATATCGTCAGGATACACAAGAATCTTTTTTTCTCAATTTTTATGCGTCGTTCGGGAAATTTTATCAATAGTAAAAAAAAACAAACAAAAATTTACCGCACTACCACAAAAACGAATGGCAAGGTTTTTGATAATTTTTCGCCGGTTATTTTTCAATAAAGGAGAATTTATTATGGTAATTACAGACGAATGCATCAGTTGCGCAGCCTGTGTGGACGAATGTGAAAACAACGCAATCTACAATGCAGGCGAAGAATACACAGTAAACGGAGAAACAAAAGCTCCTATTTCCGAAGATCATACATTTATTGCACCGGAATTGTGCAACGATTGCAAATCGTGCGTTGAAGTTTGCGCAGTAGACGCCATCGTTGAAGCTTAAATAGATATCAATACTACCTCCTAAACAAAAAAACCCGATTTTTCAATCGGGTTTTTTTATTCGTAACGAGTAACTATGTATATTAATTTGCAGTTTCGAGATAGGGTTCTATTTTCGACATTAAATGGTATTTGGGAACGGCGCCTACAACAGCGTCGACCATTTTACCATTTTTGAAAATACCGAGCGTCGGAATGCTCATGATTCCGTACTGCGACGCCACGCCGTAATTTTCGTCCGTGTTAACTTTTACTACCTTTAACTTGCCGTTCAATTCATTTGCAATTTCTTCAACGACAGGCGCAACCATTCTGCACGGACCGCACCACGGCGCCCAGAAATCGACCAATACAGGGACATCGGATTGAAGCACTTCAGTCTGAAAATTGAAATCAGTGCCTTCTACAATATTGTTCATAGAAATAACTCCGTTTTTTTTATTAATTCGAAGAATTAGATGATTCAATTCTTCGAAGGATTCAGGATTTCAATAATTTTCGGATGGAGCAAATTATTCGAAGCTACGATACTGTCCCCTTTCATCGGGTCGTTGCCGTAAAAATCGGATATTTTTCCGCCCGCCCCTCGAATGACAGGAATTAACGCCGCCAGGTCCCACTTGCTCATCATCGGGTCGATCATTATGTCGGCATATCCCTGGGCAAGCAATGAATATCCGTAACAGTCGCCCCACGTGCGATAAAGTTTAACCATTTTGGTCAATTTATCGAATCCGCTCGAATCCCTGTATCTGGCAACATTGTTATGGTCGGTCGTCAGCAATACGGCTTCGGACAAATTGCCGTTCAATTTAATTTTAACGGGTTTGCCGTTGCATTCGGCGCCGACGTTGTCGCCGATAATAAATTCATTGAGGACAGGATGATTTATTGCGCCCATAACCGGCTCGCCGTTTTTCAGAAGCGCTATCAGCGTTCCGAAAAGCGGTACGCCGCATATAAAACTTTTTGTGCCGTCGATCGGGTCAAGTATCCATTTATATTCGGCGCCCGGATTTAATTCGCCGAATTCTTCCCCGAGAATTCCATGATCCGGAAATTCCTTCATAATCAGTTCGCGCATTTTCTCTTCGCACTTTTTATCCGCAATTGTAACCGGCGTTTCGTCTTCTTTCGATTCGATTTTAATATCGGTTTTGTAATATTGTTTTATTATTGCCCCGGTCTCGTCGGCTAAAAGACGAACGAATTTTTTAAGAAAAGAGAATTCTTTCATTTTTTTGTTCCGTAGGTTATTATCAATTAAACAGTAAACTTGTTATTTTACGGATTAAAATTTAATGAATTTATGCCCATCTACAAATACGACGATCAATCGTTAAAAAATGCGGCTGAGCTAATTAAAAAAGGAGAGCTTGTAGCTTTTCCTACAGAAACCGTATACGGACTCGGCGCAGACGGACTAAATCCGATTGCCGTCGCTAAAATATTCGAAAAGAAAAACCGGCCTGCATTTAATCCGCTTATTCTACATATAGCGGATAAAAACACACTAAAAGATTACGCATTTTACGAAGACCCGATAATCGACAAACTTACAGACAAGTTCTGGCCGGGTCCTTTAACGCTCGTTCTGCCGAAAAAAGATACGGTGCCGGATATAGTAACTTCGGGAAACGAAACAGTTGCAATCCGAATGCCGAACAATGAAATTGCTTTGAGATTAATAACATTAAGCGAACGCCCGATTGCGGCTCCGAGCGCCAATAAATTCGGACATCTCAGTCCAACCGACGCCGAACACGTAAGCAAATCATTGGGAAACGATCTCTTCATACTCGACGGAGGAAAATGCGCAGTCGGTCTCGAATCCACTATTATCGGTTACAAAAACGGGATTTTCTCCCTTCTCAGACCGGGAGGAATTCCCATTGAAGAAATTGAAAAAATTACAGGCGCTTTGACAATAAAGGATAAAGAAGAAATTTCGCCCGAATCGCCGGGACAATTACCCTTTCATTACTCCCCTGAGATACCTCTCTACATTATTAATAGATCCGGTATGTCCGACAAAAATTTCCTGAATTCGCTCGGGAATAAAAAAGTTGGTCTGCTATTATTCAAAGAAGACAATCCCGATATTGAATCGGTTCTGCATAATTATTCAAAAAAAATATTGAGCGAATCCGGGAATTTAGCTGAAGCCGCGGCAAATCTGTTTAAATTTCTCCACGATTTCGAAAAGGAGAAGGTAGATTTGATATTAACCGAACCGGTCGAGCCGTCCGGTCTCGGTTTGGCAATAATGGACAGGCTTAAACGAGCTGCGGAGCGGTATAAAATATAAATTTATTTTTACAACTTTATTTATTATATTTTAATACGACATTGAGCTTATTCCGATGAACAAAAAGAAGTCAAAAGATAACTCTTCTCAGGGGTCTGTCTTGAATTACATCCAAGATACGGACTTAATGCTGCATACAATTAATTCGGTTCACGAATCGATAAGCATTACCGATTTAAATGACCGTTTGATTTTCGTCAACAAAGCGTTTACGAAAATATACGGATACGAACCGGAAGAAGTTATCGGCAAGAAGACCGATTTTTTACGCTCGGATAAAAACGACCCGGAATTATTAAGAACCGTTCACCCGAGTACGCTTCAGGGAGGATGGCGGGGCAGAATAATCAACAAACGTAAAGACGGAAGCGAATTTACAATCGAACTGAGCACCTCGATCGTAAAAGACGATAACGGGAATCCGGTTGCTTATGTGGGTATTGCACGAGACCTTACGCAGTTAATCGAAACTGAAGAAAAATTACGCGAAGCCGAAAGCAAGTTCAGAGAACTTTTTCTCGAATTGAAAGACGTGGTTTATGAAAGCACAATCGACGGTAAATTCGTCGACTTGAATCCCGCAGGTTTCGAATTCTTCGGAATCAACTCTTACGACATGCTCCGGAAGATCGACATTGTTAACGATATTTATGTCGACCCGCAAATAAGAGAAGAATTTCAAAAGAAACTGGAAAAATTCGGATTCGTCAAAGATTTCGAATTGCGCATCAGGAAACTCAACGGCAAAATTGCCACTGTACTGGAAACGTCTACGGCTGTTAAAGACAGGGACGGTAAAATTATAGGATACCGCGGAATACTCCGCGACATAACCGAAGCCAAAGAAAGAGAAGCCAAATTACAGGAACTTGTTCTTCAACTCGAATCCGTAAACAAACAATTGAAAAAATCCGAAGAAGAATTAAAAAACCAGATTATTACGAAAGACAAATTTTTCTCGATTATCGCTCATGATCTGCGCAGTCCTTTCAGCGCGTTGCTAAGTTTTTCGGAATTCCTTCGCGACGACATAGACGACCTTACCCGCGATGAAATTGTTATGTTCGCCGACAAAATTAACGAAGCCGCCCAAAACGTTTTTGCTCTACTGGAAAATCTGCTGCAATGGTCGAGAATTCAATCCGGTAAAATTCACTACCAACCTCACGATTTCAAACTTCGCGAAAGAGCCGAGCGGGTAATTAAATTATTGTCCAACAATGCCGAGAACAAGGATATTTTCATAATTAACGAAATTCCGGACGACGCAATAGTTTTTGCCGACGAGGATATGATTTCTTCCGTGCTTCAGAATCTTATATCAAACGCAATAAAATTTACGCGTCCGGGAGGCAAAATCACATTGAAAGCCGAGAATGAAGGCAAATTCTTTAAAGTTTCCGTCAGCGACACCGGAGTAGGAATCAAAGAAGAAGACCTCCCGAAATTATTCCGGCTCGACGTACAGCATACTACATACGGCACAAACGAAGAAAAAGGGAGCGGTCTCGGTTTAATCATCTGTAAAGAAATGATAGAAAAAAACGGAGGAACCATAACCGTTCAAAGCCGCATCAACGAAGGAACCACCTTTAGTTTCACACTCCCCGCCACCCGCCCGAACTGAAATTTATTTTCGCAAATATGTTTTGCCGATAACATTTCTATTCATAAATTTAAATTAAGATAATTACAAAAACAGAGGCACAAATGCAGAAAGAATTAATACTGGGAAAAATTAGCCAGGCGGCAAAAATTTTAAACGAAAAAAATATCGACATGTGGATGACATACGTCAGAGAAACCGGAAATATTAAAGACCCGATGCTCGACATGATTGTCGGAACAAACGCCACATGGCAATCGGCGTTTATAATTACAAAAAACGGCGACACTCATGCCGTTATCGGATCGCTCGAACTGGAAAATATGAAAAGCGTAGGAACCTACAAGAATATCCATCCGTACTTGAAAACAATCAAAGAAAAATTTCTCGACGTAGTCGAATCGATTAAGCCGAATAAAATTGCGCTGAACTATTCGGTTAATTCCAGTCTCGCCGACGGTCTTACTCACGGCTTATATCTTGATTTGCTTGAACAATTCAAAGAAACGGACTACCCGAAAAAGTTCGTTTCGTCGGAAGAGATTGTAGCCGCTTTGCGAGGCAGAAAGTCGCCTGCGGAAATAAAACTGATTAAAGAGGCGATATCCGAAACGCTCAAAATTTTCGACGAAGTTACAAAATTTCTGAAACCCGGAATTACAGAAAAACAGGTTGCAGCTTTTGTGCAAAACCTCGTTAAAGAAAGAGGATACGAACTGGCATGGGACAGCGAATATTGCCCTTCCGTATTTACGGGACCCGATACCGCTGGAGCGCATTCCGGACCTACGGACAGAGCCATCGAGCCGGGACACATAATCAATATGGATTTCGGAATTAAAATAAACGGCTATTGTTCGGACCTCCAGCGCACATGGTACGTTATGAAACCGGGCGAAGACAGACCACCGGAAGAAGTAGTAAAAGGTTTTAATGTAATTGTGGAATCGATAACAAAAGCGGCGCAGGAATTAAAACCCGGCAAAGAAGGCTGGGAAATAGACCAGATTGCAAGAAATTATATTCAAGTCAACGGATACGACGAGTTTCCGCACGGGCTGGGTCATCAGGTAGGAAGAGCCGTTCACGACGGAGGCGCTTTGCTTGGTCCGAAATGGGAAAGATACGGAAATCTGCCGATGTTAAAGATCGAAGCCGGCAATGTATTCACAATAGAACCGAGATTGACTGTCGATAAATACGGCATTGCCACTGTGGAAGAAATGGTTTTGGTAAATTCGGACGGCTGCGAATTTTTATCCGAACGACAGAAAGAATTGCTCATAATTAAAAGTTAGCGCCCGGACAGATACTCGTCCAGCTGATTCAGGCAGGCTAAATATTTAATGTCGCTGTAGCCGGTAAGATTATTAATATCCTTGCCGGCAAGCGCCTGTCCGCCCACTATAATTTCCTGCGCGGGGAAATCCGACTTTATCATTGAAACTAATTTCGTCAATCGCGGAATATTCATATAAAAATTGACAGAAATGCCGACTACGTCCGGCTGCTTTTTCCGTATTAAACGCGTAATCTCGCCGAGAGGAGTTGAAGAACCGAGGAATGTCGAATTCCAACCGTTGATTTCGAAATAGCCCGCTACCATTTTTGCTCCGAGTTCGTGATACTCTTTGTCGATACACGCAATAACCACGCTTTTGTTTTTTTTGTTTTTGCATTTCGAAACTTCTATCGACCAATCGACCAGAGCTTCAGTAATTTTCGTCGCTATATGCTCGTCCGCAATCGAGCATCTTTCCCTTTCCCACATTTGACCGATTCGATACATCGACCTTTGAAATAATCCCAGATAAATCTCTTTGATGCTTTCCCCCTCGGCAAGCAATTCCTCGACAATGCTTTTACACGCTGATTTGTCGCCTTCGAGCAATGAATTTAAATAATGGAAATAAATACCTTCCGTAATCATATCGTCGTCGTTGTTTGAATACCTATTAAACGACGGGACTGCGAGAAAAATTCAAATTGAGCTAAGAATTTCTGTCGCGGCTGTTAATCAGATATGCCAACCTGTAGGAAGTATAAGCAAAAAAGGGCGCCGAAAAAACGTCGACTGTATAATGCACGTGTTGAATTAATACGCAAATGGCAACCAGAACCGTAACCGCAAAAAATATTCTCTTTAATTTTTTATTTGTAGTAACCAGAAAGAAGAGAAACATAGTCGCCGTATGCCCCGAAAAAAAGAGGTCTTTTAAAAAAGTACGACCGTCGCCGAAAAATTCAACGAAAGGATCTTTTAACGGTATTATTGTATGAATGGCTTCAAGCGGAAGCAGATAAATGGTAATGAGACGGAAAAGAGCTACAAAACTGTACGACTGAATCGCAAGCAGAAATATTTCGGGATGGAAACTCAACCAGACGAGCATCACAATCACAGAGAAGTAAAGAAGAAAAAAAGTAAGCCACGTCACATCAACAGGCGCAAAAAGCGTAAGAACCGGGTCGTAAATTTCCGTTCCGGGTCGTTTTTCGTTATAAACCAGGAATTTTGCCAGACTCAAAAGAACGGTAATCAATATTGCCATCGAAAGAAAAAATCTGTTTCTAAAGCTTTTATTGAGCAGTTTGGGTTGCCAGATGTTTTTTAATTCTCTCGATATCGACAATATTACCTCTCGTATGTTCAGGGGCAAAAATAAGAAAAATTTCTCATATCCCGATTACAATTTCCGCGCCGATACGAGAGGTTTTTTGAAGACGGCGCTCGAGCCGTTTTCATCGATTGCTTCGATTAATAGAATATAAATTCCCGTTCTGAGCGGCTTTGAATTGTCGTCGAGCCCGTCGTAAACTATTACGGTTTCCGGACCTGCGGGACGGCTTTTCTCCAAGGTTCTTACCGGTCTGCCTTTGCTGTCGAAAATGCGAATTCTAACGAGTCCGATTTTTTTATTCAGTTTTATTGTTATCGTTGTAAAATCCTCATATCCGTCGTTATCCGGCGAAAAAGGATTAGGAAAAACAGTTACTTCCTCGCCGGCTTCGGATTCGGAAGTATAAATTGAATTTTGTCTTCCCGGCGTTGCGCCGCTTGCGTCTGCGGAAGTGCTCCAATTATTCTCGTCCGTCGACGGTATTGAAAAATTAATGCGCTCGAGCGATTTGTTTTTTGCATTGTTGATCAAAGGGCTGTGCCAGTCGCGACTGTAGCGGAGCGAATCAATTAAATTGCCGTAAAAATCTACAAGTTTAATCACGGCTCCTTCATTAGGCAGCGAAAAAGATTTGTCTACAAAAAGTTTTGCCTCCGTTCCGTAGTAGTCAATCAAAGCAGAATCATTCGCCAGCAAAAAATATTCACGAGGAGAAACTACGGTAAGTTCATTTACGAAACGGAAATCATTATGCCCTTCGATTGACAAGCCGCCGATCTGCAGGTTTCCATCCGAATTATTAAACAGTTCTATGAATTCGGAATTACCTTCAGCCGGTTCGTACAGTATTTCGTTGATAATAATCCGACGATTTTCTATCGCCGGTAAATTGACGATTGAATTCTCTTTTAACGGCGTAGAGCCTGATGGAGATAAAGATAAAGACCAGTTTGCAGAGTCTGCGCCGTCGGCATAAGGGGAAATTTTTTCGAGCGAAACTCCCTTTTTGTCACTGCGCCCGGACTTATAATACAGACTGTCGATATAATTCCCGTATGAATCGTAAATCACGACGCCGTCTTCGGAATTATTCAGCAAGAGGAATTCGGGAATGAGAGTCGCTCCTTCGGGATAATTTTTCAAACCCTCCGAACAAAGGACGAGGTACCGGGAAGGCGCAATAAATACATCTTCGTTAATCGTTATTTTCCTGCCGGGCTCGGGAATAACATCCGACGCCGTCCAGTCTTTCAGATTAATTTCTTTATCCGTTGCGTTAAATATTTCGATCCACTCAGGTTCGTTCTCGTTCGGATTATACATAATTTCGTTAACGACTATTGCGCCCTTTGTATAACCGAATGTTAATTTTGTCTTCCGTTCGTTGTCCGTAATGTCTTCGTCGTACAGGTAAATAATTTTAACCAGCAAATCGGAGTTGTCTTTGGCAAGATATTTTCCTTCGGTACATACCGTAACCGTATCGAACGGCGGCAGGAAGTCATATACGAATCTTTCCAGTAATTCGTACGCTCCGTTTTTTGACGCATATATTTCGACGATGAAGTTGTTTGCATTCCCGGTTCCTTTATTAATCACATCGCAGCAAATTCTCACCAGATCGTCGGATTTAGCATAAACCTTATCGAAGAATACTTTTCCTGCCGCAAGGTCGCGTCTGTTCAAACAGACGCTGTTTTTTCTTCCCGGAGTGGCGCCCGACGAATCCCTCGAAAATTTCCAATTGAGCGAATCGTTACTCGCCAGCTCGACACTGCGTCTTTCATAGGAAACGCCGGCTTTTTTGACGCCGGAAGGATGATAAAAAACAGAATCGATTGTTAAGCCCCGCACGTCTTTTATTACAACGGCGTCGCTGTCGTTATTCAAAACCGGCAAGCCCGTTACGGCAACATGCGCCTCCCGATAATATTCGTAAAACGACGAATCGGAAGCGATTATCAAATAATCGCGCGGATTAACAAAAGAACCGTCTATTTTAATTACGGTAATGTTCGTATACCTGTCGTTAACGGTAAATTCATTCAGATAAATTATGCTATCGGAATTATTATATAACTCAATCCATTCGGGCATTTCGTCAGCCGGATAAAACATTATTTCGTTTACCAAGAGCGAGCCCGGTACGCAACCCGGAATAATACCGGCGCAATAACTATTGTTCGTTGTATCTTCGTCGAGCGCGGAGTGAAATAAAATTTCTAAATCCACGGGCTTTGAAATTCGAATCAATGAATCGTACTTAATAACTTTCGTATCATAAACAATCAGGTATTCGGATTTTATTTTTTCTTTGGCTCCGTTTGATATCGTATAAATTATTAGATTCCCTTCAAGAGGCTCGCGACCCGCATTGCTCAAATATATAGTCAGCCCCATCTTTTCTCCGGCAACCGGATGTTTGGGCATAATATTCACGCTGTCAATTTTGACGTCATAGTTTTTAATTGCGTTTGAATTCTTTTTGCCGGGAGTAGAGCCGCCTGCTTCTTTCGATTCCGCCCAATTTAACGAATCCGAGCCGCTGCGATATGCGTCAATCCTTTCAAGCGATTTACCCGTCCTGCCGCCCCAGGCGGAACTATAGAAGACGGAATCGATCGTTCTGCCGAGCGAATCAACGAGCTTTAGTTTATCGCCGCTGTTTCTCAAATAACTGAAATCCGTAAATATTATTTTTACGTCTGTATAAATCCCCGCAATCGAAGAGTCGTTGCTTACAAGCAGGTAATCTCCGGGATTAATCAAATAATCCGCTGCGGACAACTCAAACCGTTTATCGCCTACAACCAATTTCATTTTTTTTAAATTGATTTCTTCCGACGCATTGACAAATATCTCAATCCATTCAGGCTCCGGCGGATTCGGCGCATACATAATTTCGTTAATTACAATGTCGTTTCCGTTAAGTAATTTATTAACGTAGTCGATTGTAAAGAAGAGTGTGTCGTTATCGTGGAACTGGTCTGTTTCGCTAAATACGACGCAATAGTATTCATGCCTCCCGGCTTCATTTTCGACGATTTCGAAAGAGCAGGTTCCGTCTTCATTTGCTTGTAAAAATTGCAGTATGCATTCGCCTATTTTTTCGTTATTCCCGTTATAAAGTTCTATAACGCACTTGTCAATCGCCGAATTGCCGACGTTCTTCGCCATTACCGTTATTTCGGAAGGATTATTAATTAATTGAAAAGGATTTTTCACGATTACCGTATCGAGTTTAACGTCGTACTCTTTCGGCGACAACGAATTAATTGCCCCCGGCGTGCCGTCCGACTTGCTTTTTGTCGCTCCCCAATTGTCCGGTTGATTTGAAGATATCCCGGCATTTATTCTTTCGAGCGATTTACCGTTGACGCCGATTATTTCTTCGCCGTAATAAAGACTGTCTATAACGTTCTGATAATTATCCTTCAAGATTATTTCGTCGCCGCCGTTATTTAAATACGGGAGTTTTGTTATCAGCATATCGAATTCATGTTGATAAAATTCTTTCAATAAAGAGTCCCCTGTAATGACGATGTACGACTCGGGAAGCAGGTAGAAATCGGCGTCAGTGATTACTACGGAAGATTTACTGTCGGCTATTTGCCAGTCTTTGATATTCAGCGTATCATGGGTTCTGTTATAGATTTCCACCCATTCCGGTTCTTCGTTTTCAGGCGCATACATTATTTCGTTGATAACAATATCGTTATAATTTGCTTCGGGCTCGAATATCGTTATTCCGGCATGCGCGCTATTGTTTGAATTCGCTTCGTCATAGTCGTTAATAATAAGCGCGGCGATATCGTAAGCTCCCGCTTCGGTAAACGAATAATCGAACCGAATGTTCATCGAATCGCCCGGATTCAGGTTTGAATAAGTTTCTTTAAATATTTCGGTCGTATCCAAGCCGCTTGAAACAGACAATACTTTCAGAATAAATTCATTCGATTCTTTCAAACCGTTGTTACGGACGATTATTGTAAATACAATATTCTTGTTTACCATTTGATCGTAATGCGATAGAGACAAGCTGCATAAACATAGATCGTAATCCGTCGGTGAAACCGAATTTTTTCTGCCGGGAGTTCCGCCTGTTGTTAAAGAATTAGACCAGCCGAGATTTTCATCGACGCTTATCAATTCATCGGAATACCCCGCAGGATTATCCGCGCTGTAAATATGACTGTCGATCAGGCTGCCGTTCTTATCCACAATCGACACTTCCCTGTCCGATGAATTCGACATACCGGAACTGCCGAATGCGTTGTCGTCAATTGTCATTACAATTACCGTATCGGGAATCAATTTCATATACCCGCCTGCATCGAAATCGTAATCTCCTTCGAGTATGACCGCATAGCTCCTCGGGCGAAGCAAACTTCCGTTTTTATACGATATCAGGAAATCCGCCGGCGATGTGTGATACTTTATTCCGAAATCCGTTAAATCGTACGATTCAGTGTACGACTTATTGAAGAGTTCTATGAATTCTCCGTTGCTTTCGGAGGGACGGAACATTATTTCGCTTATAATCAGATTCTGAGCCGTAAGATTCGTAACAACGGGAAAAAGAAAGACGATTAACTTTTTCCATTGTTTCATTGCCCTGCTGTTTATTTATGCCCTTCCTGAAAATAAACATTCCTCAATTAATTTTCATAACAAAACCGGAAATAATTATATTGCAATTAGTCAAAATATCCGGGAATACAATTATGAAAAGAATAGTTCGCTCTGCCGTTTTATTTTATTTAATCATTCTAACGTCATTCGATTCTTTTTCCCAGACCGATTCCGTATTTAATAAAATCTACAAACTGAGCACAGAGGACAACCGGGTAATGGAACACCAACATTATCTTTGCAATGTCTTCGGAGGAAGATTAACGGGCTCTAATGCATATACAAACGCAGCGAAGTGGGCTTTGAGCAAATTCAAAGAATGGGGACTCGACGCTTATCTGGACGAAGTGGGAGAAATGCCGGTGGGATTCGACAGAGGCCCCTGGTTCGGAAAAATGATTGAGCCTTACGAAAAAAAACTTACATTCGGAACGCCTTCCTATACAGCCTCTACGAAAGGAGTTCAGGAAGGCGACGCAATTTATCTGCCCGACTCGCTAATAATTCACAGCGATAATTTGAAAGACACTGCAAACGGCAAGTGGGTTTTGATAGAAGGAGAAAATAACGGCTGGGCGCGCGACAGAGATTCAATTTCGATTATTACAACAAAATTGATAAATGCAGGAGCGCTGGGCACAATACAGAAATCTCCTTTCCCCTTGAGACTCCTCGAATCGCGCTGCGTAAATTCATGGGATAATCTGCCCGTATTACCCGACATAAAATTACTGGCAGAAGAGTACGATGAAATATTAAATCTTATCCAAGAGAATAAACCCGTTAAACTGCAGTTCGACATAAGAAATCATTTTTTTCCGGGACCCGTAAAATACCACAACGTGATAGGCGTTTTGAAAGGCGCTGAAAAGCCCGGTGAATACGTTATACTCGGAGCGCATCTCGATTCGTTCGACGGAGCTACCGGAGCCATCGACAACGGATCGGGCGCAGCTCGCATGATGGAAGCCGTCAGATTATTGAGCGCGGCAGGAGCCAAACCGAAACGTTCAATCATGATACAATTATACGCCGCCGAGGAAAGAGGTCTTGTCGGTTCCAAATCGTGGATCGAAAAAAATAAATCGATACTAGATAAAATCTCCATAATGTTTAATAACGACGGCGGCACAAATCCTCTTGTAGCTTTGGGATTGCCCGAATCGATTATAAAGCAGGTTGAAGGCGTTTTGAATCCTATAAAAGAATTAAAACTCGAATACCCGTTTTCGCTCGATACAATTCCCAGATTCAGACGAGCAGGCAGAGGAGGCACAGACAGCCACTCGTTCATAATGAACGGCGTTCCGGCGCCATGGCTTATTTTACGCGGACCTCATGTATACAGACGGACATGGCATTCGATATTTGACACTTATAATGAAGTAATCCCGTCGGCGCAAAAACATTCGTCGCTTCTAATCGCTTTAGCTGCTTATCAAATAGCAAATATGGATTCACTTATTTCTCGCAGCGACGCGTTCCTGCCCGAGGGACTTTACGCCGAATTAAATACAAACAAAGGGAGAATTTTAATAAACCTCGACTACAAACGCGCGCCGTTGACGGTAGCCAATTTCGTCGGACTTGCAGAAGGCACAATTAAAAATTCCGAACTGCCCGAAGGAGTTCCTTACTACAACGGCTCAATCTGGCATCGCGTTGTTCCCGGACACGTTATACAGGCGGGGAAACCCGTCACAGGAGCCGAAGGACCCGGATATGAATTCCCGAATGAAATAAGCCCCGATTTGCATCACAATAAAGCCGGTATGGTTGGCATGGCGAATGCCGGACCTCACACAAACGGCAGCCAGTTTTATATAACTCTGGCAGACAGATCGTATCTTGACGGAAATTATACTTTGTTCGGCGAAGTTGAAGAAGGAATGGACGTTGTCTTTAAAATTACGGAAGGAGATACTATCAAACGCGTTCAGATTATCAGAATAGGAGATGGTGCAAATAAATTCAGACCAACGACCGATTCATTTCTTGGTTTGCTCGAGCAGGCTCGTAAACGAGTTCTGGAAGAAGAAAAATTAAAAAAGAAACTCGAAGAAGAAAAAATAAACAAACTGTTTCCCGGACTAGAAACTTACGACGACGGTTCAAGACATTTAATAATTAACGAGGGCGCCGATGATGATATCGGCGAGGTTGAGAAAATAAAAGTAAGATATTCCGGTTTTCATCTTTTAAACGAACAGAAATTTTATTCCGATTCTCTCGGATTACCGGGAATTTCTGACTATGCGGAAGATTTTTATTTCGCACCCGGCAAAACTAATATCAATCCGGGACTAAACAAATACATACCGTTGATGAAAAAAGGCGAAAAGAGAATTATAATATTACCCTCGTCATTGGCGTACGGAATATACGGTTATTACGGCAGGAGCATTGTTAACGGCAAAAGATTCGTTATTCCTCCCAACTCCACGCTGGTATACGAAATCGAAGTAATCGACAGACAATAAAAAAAGACTGCCTCAGTCGAGGCAGTCCCATAATTTATTTCAGATAATCATTAACGGCTTGAGCCACTCTTCTGCCCTGATTGAACGCTCTGACGACGAGCGAAGCTCCCGAAACGGAATCTCCGGCAGCGAAGAATTTATTTTCGCTCGTCATTAAATTTTTATCCACAATTAAATTACCGCGTTCGTCGGTTTTCAGATTCAGGTCTTTAACCAGCTTCCCGTGCTCCACATGGAGAAAACCCATTGCAAGCAAAACGAGGTCGGCGTCGAGTTCGAGAATTTCGCCCGGAATTTCTTCGAATGAAGATCTGCCGTATTTATCCGGTTCGGTCCATTTTAATTTGCTGAATTTGATTTTATTAACTTTGCCTTCTTTCCCGATAAATTCTTTTGCGGAAAGCGACCAGAGCCGTTCGCAGCCTTCTTCATGAGACGTTGAAGTATAAAGAATTCTCGGCCAGGTCGGCCAGGCATTATACGGCGTTCTTTCTTTAGGCGGTTGAGGAAGAATTTCGACCTGTGTAATCGATTTTGCGCCCTGACGACGAGCCGTTCCCACGCAGTCGGAACCGGTATCGCCGCCTCCGATAACCACAACGTTTTTGTCTTTTGCAGTAATTCGTTTTTCTTCCGGAATATTATCTCCGGCGTTAATTTTATTTTGCAGCGTCAAATATTCCATTGCAAAATGGATTCCGTTTAAGTCCCTTCCCGGAATATTCAAATCGCGGGGCACGGTAGATCCCGCCGCAATTATTATGGCGTCGAACGTCCTTTTAAGATAATTTGCCGAAATGTCGATACCCACATTTACCTCGGTTTCGAAAACTACGCCTTCGGCTTTCATCTGTTCAATACGTCTGTCGATAACCCATTTTTCAAGTTTAAAGTCGGGAATACCGTATCTCAGCAAGCCGCCTATTCTATCGCTCTTTTCGAACACGACTACATTATGTCCTGCTCTTATCAATTGCTGTGCGGCGGTAAGACCCGCCGGACCGGATCCGATTACGGCGACTTTCTTACCGGTTTTATAAGCGGGAGTCTGGGGTTTTATCCAACCTTCTTTCCAGCCTTTTTCGACAATTTCGAGTTCAATATGTTTTATCGTTACCGGTTCGATATTAATCGACAGCGTACATGCTTTTTCGCACGGCGCAGGACATACGCGTCCGGTAAACTCCGGGAAATTAATCGTCGAATGGAGCAGCTCCAACGCTTTTTGCCAGTGACCTTTATAAACCATATCGTTCCAATCGGGAATACGATTGTTCACCGGGCATCCGTAAGAGTGACAATAAGGGATTCCGCAATCCATGCAACGCGCCGCCTGTTTGGTAATTTTATCGTCCGGCAGCAGAATTTCGAATTCTTTGAAATTTTTTATTCTCTCCTCAGTCGGCAATTTCTGAGGATTTTCTCTGTTATATTCCAGAAATCCGGTCGCTTTAGCCATCGTATACCTCCTCGGTAGCCGCTACCGTTTCTACATCCGCATGTTCGCTTAATTTCATTCTTTCGAGCACTTTTCGGTACTCGATCGGAATTACTTTTACAAAAAGCGGAAGGCTCGATTCCCATCTTTCGAGTATCATTTTAGCCCTTGGACTGTTTGTAAAATAATAATGTTTTTCAATCATTGATCTAAGGAAAAGTTTGTCGTTTTTGTCCCACACGCTTTCCAGATCGACCATATCGAGATTACATTTAGTGTCGAAGAGTTGAGTTTCGTCGTAAACGAAAGCGATACCGCCGCTCATGCCGGCTGCAAAGTTTTTGCCTGTCGATCCGATACAAACGACAGTTCCGCCGGTCATGTATTCGCAGCCGTGATCGCCGATGCCTTCGACAACCGCCGTTGCGCCGCTGTTTCGGATAGCAAATCTTTCGCCGGCTTTACCGTTAATAAAGACTTCCCCGCCGGTTGCTCCGTAGAGCGCGACGTTCCCGCAAATCACATTATCGTGAGGCGCAAATCCCGCATTAGCGGGAGGAACAACGACAATCCTGCCGCCTGCCATCCCTTTTCCCATGTAGTCGTTTACGTCGCCTTCGAGTTTGAATGTAATACCCGGCGAGAGAAACGCTCCAAAGCTTTGACCCGCTGAGCCTTTGAAATTAATTTTTATTGTATCCTCCGGCAATCCTTTTGCGCCGTGTTTTTTGACCACATAGCCGCTCAGCCTTGCGCCGACCGTCCTGTGAATGTTTCTGATCGGCAGGTCCAGTTCAACCGGTTTCTTTTCATCAATTGCAGGTTTCAATTTATCTACGAATTCCTCGTCGTAAACTTCCACCTGGTTGGGCGCGTTTACCATACAGCATTTACCTGCCGTATCGACCATAGAATCGAGAAGAGGTCTCAGGTCAAATTTTTGAGCTTTCCATAAATCAGGCGGCGGATTGAATTCCAGCAGTTCGGTATGGCCTACCATTTCGTCTACTGTTCTGAATCCGAGTTCTGCCATTACTTCTCTGAAATCCTGAGCAAGGAATCTAAAGAATCGCTCGATATATTCAGGCTTTCCGGAGAATCGCGCTCTTAGCCTCGGATCCTGAGTAGCGACTCCCACCGAACAGGTATTCTGGTGACATTTTCTCAACATAACGCAGCCGATCGTAATCAGTACCGAAGTTGCGAATCCGTATTCCTCTGCACCCAATAAAGTTGCAATTGCAAGGTCGCGCCCGGTTTTCAATTGACCGTCGACCTGCACTTTTATCTTATCCCTGAGTTTATTGTGAATAAGCGTCTGATGAGTTTCTGCCAAACCGATTTCCCACGGAATTCCCGTATGTTTGATCGAAGTAAGAGGCGAAGCTCCCGTGCCGCCTTCGTATCCCGAAATCAGAACTATATCGGCTTTCGCTTTTGCTACGCCGGAGGCTACCGTGCCGACGCCCGACTCGGAAACGAGTTTGACAGATACTTTTGCCTCGGGATTAATGCATTTCAAATCATAAATTAATTGAGCCAGGTCTTCTATCGAATAAATATCGTGATGAGGCGGAGGCGAAATAAGTGTAACGCCCGGGGTCGTATGACGCACTTTTGCAATTTCGGGCGTAACTTTATGACCCGGCAACTGCCCTCCCTCGCCGGGTTTAGCGCCTTGGGCAATTTTAATCTGTAATTCCTCGGCGCTCAGCAAATATTCGGGCGTAACGCCAAATCGTCCCGAAGCCACCTGCTTGACTTTCGAACGGGCTGTATCGCCGTTTGCGTCGACTTTATTCCGCGCCATATCCTCGCCGCCTTCGCCGGAATTACTTCTTGCGCCTATTCTGTTTACCGCAATTGCGATTGTTTCGTGCGCTTCTTTGCTGATCGAGCCGAACGACATTGCCGAGACGACAAATCTTTTGACAATGCTTTCGACAGGCTCTACTTCGTCAATCGGAACCGGATTCCTCTTTTTGAAACGGAGCATTTTTCTGATTGCAACGGGGCTGTTCTCGCCTTCGTTAACAATCCTGGTAAATTCTTTGAAGACTTCATAGTCGTCGGTTCTCGTAGCCAATTGAAGTTTGGATATCGAGTCATGATTCCAGAAATGTTTTTCGCCGTTCAAACGAATCGAATATTCGCCGCCGGCGGAGAGCAGATTTTCCGGCTTTCCTTTTTCGGGGAATCCCGCGCCGTGTCTTATAATCGCTTCTTTTTGAATATCGTCAAGGTCGATGCCTCCAAGGCGGTTGATTGTGCCCGTAAAATATTTTTCAACTAATTCCTTGCTCAAACCGATTGCTTCGAATGTCTGAGCGGCAAAATAGCTGTGAAGCGTCGATATGCCCAGACGGCTCATGGTTTTAAGCAAACCTTTCTTTACGGCAATGATGTAAGAATCGATCGCTTCTTCCGGCTTCAGTTTTTGTTCAAGGAAATTATTCTCGGCAAGATATCTCACTGTGTTCAATGCAAGATACGGACAAATAGCGTCTACGCCGTAGCTTATCAAAAGCGCAAAATTCATCACTTCTCTTACTTCGCCCGATTCGACAATAATGCTCGTCCTGGTTCTCAAACCGTTTCTGATCAGATAATGATGAAGCCCAGAAGCAGCCAGCAACGAAGGAATCGGGACTCTGTTTTCATCCACATTTTTATCTGTAAGAACTATAACCGTGGATCCGTTTTTAATATTTTCTGCCGCAGTTTCGAATATATTATTCAAAGCGTTTTCGAGCGCCCTGTCGCCTCCGTTTTTATCGAACAGGATGTCGATATAGCTTACTTTAATGTTGGGATGATTTGCATGTTCAATTTTTTTAAGATCGTCGGGAGTTAATATCGGATGCGAAAATTTAAAACCTCTGAAATTTTCCGGACTCTCTTCAAGGAGATTGCCTTCGCCTCCGACAAAACTTTCGAGCGACATTACGAGTTCTTCTCTCAGCGGGTCGATAGCGGGATTGGTAACCTGCGCAAATCTCTGTTTGAAATAATAAAACAACAGGTTGGGTCTGTTCGATAAAATTGCCAGAGGCGTATCGTTGCCCATTGAACCGACGGGTTCCTGGCTGCGAGAAGCCATGGGCGTAATTATTAATTTCAGTTCTTCTTCGGTATAACCGAAAATATGCTGTTTTCTAAGAAGGAGTTCTTCGTTTTCAACTTCAGGAGCCGTAGCGGGAGTAAACAATCCTCTCAAAGTGATAATATTATCTTTAATCCATCTTCTGTAAGGCTTCTGTCGCGAAATTTTAGCTTTGATTTCTTTATCCGGGACGACTCTGTTTTGTTTGAAATCCGCCAGCAGCATTTTGCCGGGAGAGAGCCGGCTTCTTTTGATTATATTTTCAGGCGGAAATTCGACCACTCCGCTTTCCGAGGCAAGCACAACCATTCCGTCTTTTGTAATCGAATAACGCGCCGGTCGTAATCCGTTTCTGTCGAGTATGCCGCCCAGGAATCTCGAATCGGTAAAAACAATGGCTGCCGGACCGTCCCACGGTTCCATAATAGCCGAGTGAAAATCGTAAAAAGCTCTTTTGTCTTCGCTCATCTGAATTTTGGGACCGTAGGCTTCGGGAACCATCATCATCATTGCATGAGGTATGGAACGTCCGCCCATTACGAGCAGTTCCAATACATTGTCGAAAATTGCCGAATCGCTTCCGCTTTCGACTATAATCGGCTTAATCTTTTCAATATCTTCTCCGAACAATTCGGACCTGAGCGTAAATTCCCTGGCTTTCATTCGGTTGATATTGCCGCTCAATGTATTTATTTCGCCGTTGTGAGCAAGGAATCGGAAAGGCTGGGCAAGATTCCATGTCGGCTGAGTATTTGTGCTGTAACGCTGATGAACAACTCCGAATTTCGATTCAAATCTCCCGTCTGACAGATCGGGATAAAAGAGCGGCAGTTGATTTGCAGTCAAAAGCCCTTTATATACAATTCTGCTCGAAGAGAGACTCGTTACGTAAAATTGCGACGTATCTTCCGGCAAAGCGTCGACTTCTTTTTCAACCTGTCTTCTTATTACGTAAAGTTTCCTTTCGAAAGCGTCCTTGCTTATTTTTCCGCGATGCACAAAAATCTGAGCTATCCGTGGTTCGGTCGACTTTGCAAGTTGACCGATTGCGCCGCTATCGACGGGAACATCCCTCCAGCCGAGCAAATCGCAACCTTCGTCGAGCACATACTTTTCGAAAATCTTTTTGCATTTATCCGCCAATGCTGTATCGGTAGGAAGAAATACCATACCGACGCCGTAATCTTCGTAAGCCGGCAATTTTATGCCAGCGGAAGGAGCTTCATCCCGGAAAAAACGGTCGGGGATGTCAATCATAATACCAGCGCCGTCTCCGGTCGATTTATCGCCTCCCAAAGCGCCGCGGTGTTCCAGATTAACCAGAATTTGAACGGCGTCTTCGACCACCTTATGAGTCGGTATTCCGTCAAGTTTAGCTATAAACCCGACGCCGCAATTGTCCCTTTCGAATTTCGGATCGTATAATGCGTTCTTTATCAAACGCCCGTCAGCGCTATATAAATGATTATTCCCCATCTGTTTCTCCTTTATATCTCTCAAACTTTCTGGTAATTATTTATTAGAGAGGTTAAATTTCTATTAAAAAAGTAGATTACGGCATTAACGCCGTAGCGTGCGTATGTTTCTAATC
Source organism: Melioribacter sp. Ez-97 (assembly GCF_051488665.1). NCBI lineage: Bacteria > Pseudomonadati > Ignavibacteriota > Ignavibacteria > Ignavibacteriales > Melioribacteraceae > Melioribacter > Melioribacter sp. Ez-97. The sequence goes on from NZ_JBPSEG010000003.1 coordinate 161,014, forward strand.
GCAGCAATAATGCACAACGGAATGATTTCTTCTGCGTACCGAATATATCTGCCGTGATGATTTAAACTATTGTATCTTTCTTTCATTTTAAATCTCTATAAAAAAACTTTTTCAAGTACACAGAACCGGGTAGGTTCTTTAATATTACGGCAGCTTTTGGCTTGCTTTTATAATTCTTTGCAAATGTAATGAATGAAAACGGGAAATTCAATCCTTTTTAAAAAATTTCCCTATTTTCCCCTTATTTATTTAGTCCCCGCATTTCTTCCGCATTACCTTGAGAAAGCCGCGAAACATATTTAACGTAATTATAAAAAATCGGACGGGGCAAAAACATTAAACCGGGATTTGAAAAAACATTGCTATATTTCCGGATGGAAATTAAAGAATCTCTTATATGACAGAGCCGGAAATAAATATAGGTATACTGACCGCTAAAGAAATCCGCTTCGATCTCTACGGTGAATTCAAGAGCAATTTCGGAACCGATAAATGCAGCGGAAATTATAAAGCCGTTTTGGAAGAAGAAAAAATAGCGGTTTATAAAGACGATAAGAAAGCCGGCAAATCAGAAGAAATAATATTCACTCCTAACGATATCGATATCGAGTCGTTTGTTCTTTACGACGTCGTTATAGGTAAAAACTTTCACTGGCAGAAGAAAGAAAGACAGCGTTTCAGAGGAACTCTAAGATTGTTCATCGAAGAGGGCGACATAACAGCCGTCAACGTCATTAACCTCGAAGAATATCTGTCGAGCGTTATCGCCTCGGAAATGAACGCCAACAGTTCTCCGGAACTGCTCAAAGCGCACGCAGTAATATCGCGCAGCTGGATTCTTGCTCAACTCGAAAAGAAAAACGAGACTGCAAAACATGTTAACGAATTGATTACAGACGACGAAATTATCAGATGGTACGATTCGACCAATCACAAAAATTACGATTTTTGTTCCGACGACCATTGCCAGAGATATCAGGGGATTACGAGAATAATAAACGAAAACGTTTATAACGCCGTCGAAAGCACAAGGGGAATTGTATTGACGTACGAAGACAAAGTTTGCGACACGCGTTATTCGAAATGCTGCGGCGGTATTACAGAGTCGTACGAAAACGTATGGGAACCGATCAGGGTGAGATATCTTGTATCAATTACGGATTATAAATTCGAGATCGACGGTATCGAATACGACCTTACGAAAGAGCAAAACGCCCGGAAATGGATTGACATTTCACCTCACGCATTCTGCAATACTGCCGACCCCAGAATTCTTCAACAGGTATTGAACGACTACGACAGACAAACGGAATTCTTCAGATGGAAAGTAGAATATTCACAGGACGAGCTTTCATCGATAATAAAAGAAAAAAGCGGAATCGACTTCGGACACATTATCGATCTCGAACCCGTCAAACGAGGCTACTCGGGGAGAATTATAAAATTAAAGATTAGAGGCACAAAGAAAAGTTTGACCGTAGGCAAAGAATTAGAAATAAGAAGATGGCTTTCTCCGACTCATCTCTACAGTTCCGCATTTACCGTACTGAAAGAAGAAATCAAAGATAATATACCCGCTAAGTTCGTTCTCAAAGGCGCAGGATGGGGTCACGGAGTAGGTTTATGCCAAATAGGCGCCGCGTCGATGTCGAATATCGGATATCTCTTCGACGAAATTCTGCTGCATTATTTCAAAGGAGCCAAAATCAAAAAGATTTATTGATGAGAATACTAAAAACTTGCTTTTCAAAAAGCTGGGGCGGACTCGAAATTTATTCACTGACTACTATTCTAAAACTTCGCGAGCGAGGATTAAACACCGCTCTTTTTTCTCTTGAAGACGCTCCGATTACAAAAGAAGCGAAAGAACATCGTATTAATACAATCACAATAGACAATGCAGGATATCTGAATCCGGCAGCAATTAAAAAAACAATCTCTTTGTTAAAGAAAGAAAACTTCGACATTATTCATTGCGCGACATCCAAAGATTTATGGCTTATTACTCCCGCTCTGAAACTTACGGGTTTAAACACTCCTCTTTTAATGACAAAGCACATGGGCTCGTATATTGTAAAAAAAGATTTGCTTCATCGATTTATTTATAAGCGGCTCGACTATGCCCTTGCAATCAGCAACGTAATAGCCAAAAACCTGGTCGATACCACGCCTTTAAGACCGGATAAAATTAAATTGCTTCACAACGGAATCGACACAAAATTTTTCGATCCCGGGAAATACGAGAAAAATAAAGTGCGTTCGGAATTCGACATAAAAGACGACGAACTGCTAATCGGCATGACTGCGAGATTCAGTCCGGGCAAAGGACACGAAGAATTTATTGCTGCAGCGAATATGCTGTGCAAAGAATATGACAATCTCAAATTCATTATTGTAGGAAAAGCCAGCCGCGGCGAGGACGATTACGAAAACAAAATAAAAGATACCGCGCGTCAATCCGGTATCGGAGACAAAATAATTTTTACCGGTTTCAGAAAAGACATACCGGACATTCTTGCCGCTATCGATATTTTCGTTTTTCCGTCGCACGCCGAGGCTTTTGGTATTGCTCTAATCGAAGCGTTCAGTATGGCAAAGCCTAACGTTTGTTCGGCTTCCGACGGCGTCCTCGATATCGCACTAGACGAAACAACTTCGCTGCTCTTCAAAAAACAATCGGCTGACGATCTGGCAGCCAAATTGAAAAGATTAATCGAAGACGGTAATTTACGGGAAAGACTCGGCGCAAACGCCCGTAGAAGAGCTCTGGAACATTTTGACATCGAAATTTTTTCGGACAAATTGATTGCAATTTATAAGGAAGCATTGAACCGCAAATGACTTTTCTAAACCCAGCTATATTGATCGGTCTTTTGGCGGCCGGCATACCGGTAATAATCCATTTCCTCAACTTGAAAAAGTTGAAAAAAATCGAATTCAGTACGCTGGCATTTTTGAAGGAGCTTCAAAAAAGTAAAATAAAAAGGATAAAATTTCGCCAGTGGTTACTGCTGTTAATCAGAGTATTGATAATAATATTTCTTGTACTCGCGTTTGCGCGTCCGACAATAAAAGGCACGGTTGCCGGTTCGGGAACAACGGCGGCTGTTTTCATTTTCGACGATTCCTACAGCATGTCTTTATTAACGCCGCAGGGCTCTTTATTCAATATCGCTAAAAAGGTTTCCAAAGAAATAGCTTCTTCATTCGCGCCTGAAGACCGCATTGCGGCGTTAACCGCTTCTTCGGAAGGAAATAAAATAAATTTTGCGCCGCTCTCCGAAGCTCTTAAACAGATCGACATGATGAGTGTTTCGTCAGAGGCGGTCAAACTCAATGAGATTCTGACTCAAGCCGCAAACAAATTGAGCAAAACAACCGCGGTAAACAAAGAAATATTTGTCTTCTCGGATTTTCAAAAATCCGCCGTCGATCCGAAGCAATTTAACGCGGACGAAAAAATTAAAATTTACGCCATTGCCCTTCAGGAAAAGAACGTAAACAATCTATCGGTCGACAGTTTTTATACCGACAATCAGATATTCGAATTAAACAAATCAATTACATTTATAGCCGCCATAAAAAATCATTCGAACACTCAAGCCGTCAACAGAATCGCTTCATTATATATAAACGGGCGAAGAGCCGCTCAACAAAATTTTTCAATCCCCTCTCGCGAAAGGACAATAGTCAGTTTCGAAACAGCATTAATCGACACAGGCATTATAGATGCAAAAGTAGTTCTTGAAGACGACGATATCCTTTACGACAACGAAAGACATCTCGCTTTTTATGCGCCGGGCAAAATAAAAGTTCTAATGTTGTTCGAAAATAAAAAAGACGTTTTTTTTCTGAATGCCGCTCTGACCACTTCGCTTAACGACAAAACACAAACTGTACTTTTAGACGAAACTTCTTACGGCTCTTTCGCTGCAGTTGATTTGAATAAATACGACGCTATAATTTCCGTGGGAGCTCCGGACAAATCTCGATACGGAATATTCTCCGAATATGTTCGCAACGGAGGCAATCTGATACTTTTCCCTTCGTCTGCAGATAATACGGAAAGCCATAAAGATTTTTGCGAAGCGCTCGGCATGCGGGGCGTACGATTTCAAAACATTTCCAATTCGGTTCATTATACCGGCAAAATAAATACCGACAACCCGCTTATAAAAGATTTGTTCGAAAACAAAGAAAGACCGGAAATCGATTCGCCGGAAATTTACAAGTACTGCAGATTAAACGGATTTTACGAAGGCGATTTAATTATTGCTATGGACGACGGCTCGCCGTTCCTTGCGGAAATTAAAAAAGGAGCCGGCAAAATATTTTTATTTAATACGGCGCCTGTAGCGGAATGGAGCGACTTTCCTTTCAAATCGCTTTTTGCCCCGTTAATCAACAAGCTCGTCAGATATTCAGCTTCTGCAAATGTTGAGAAAGAATACAGAGCCGGAGAAAGAATAATAATCGATTTATCCGGCGTTGCTTCGCCGGTTTTGAAAATAATCAGACCCGATAACACGGCGGTTTATTTAAACAGAAATGAAAGTCCGAACCGAAACATCGTATCGTTTACGGATACCGGGCTGCCGGGTTTGTATAAATTTTATGCCGATTCGAAATTAATTAAATTCGCAGCCGTCAATACCGACCCGGCGGAATCTGAACTTGAAAATTATACCGAAGGGGAATTAAAGAACTCTGCCGGATTTATTCCGATAAGCGCCCTTTCGTTCTCTCGCGAAGAAATCACACAACTGAGATACGGCAGCGAACTGTGGAAATATTTGATTATTTTAGTGATATTACTGGCGGCGATCGAAACATTTTTGTCGAAAAGCAATAAAAGAGAAGTAATTGAACTGGAGAAAGGAAATTAAAAAGCATTTATGATCGATCTTAAAAATACGCCGCGCGAAAGAGCAATTTTAATCGCTCTGCCGATTGGGGGCTTTACAAAAGAACAAGTTGAAGAACACCTGGACGAGCTGGAACTGCTTGCGTCTACCGCGGGAGCGGAAACGGTATTTAAAATCCTTCAGGACAGAATTAAGCCCGACCCCGCCTACTTTATCGGCAAAGGGAAAGCGGAAGAGATTGCGCAATTAATCGAATTAAACGACATCCAGATTGTCATATTCGACAACGACCTGAATCCCACACAGGTACGCAACCTCGAAAAGTTATTCAACCGGAAGATACTCGACCGGAGCGGTTTAATACTCGATATTTTTGCGCTTCACGCCAAAACGAGAGAAGCCAAAACGCAAGTCGAACTGGCTCAGCTTGAATATATGCTGCCGAGACTTACCAGAGCATGGACGCACCTTTCCAAACAATACGGCGGAATCGGAACGAAAGGACCGGGAGAAACTCAGATTGAAACCGACAGAAGACTAATACGCACGCGAATTTCCAAACTGAAAGAAAACCTTCGCAAAATAGAATCGCAGCAGATCGTAAAAAGTTCCGCCCGGAAAAAATTAATTAACGCGACGCTTGTTGGGTATACAAACGCGGGCAAGTCAACGTTATTGAATCTCTTAACCAACGCCAGCGTTCTAGCCGAAGATAAATTGTTCGCCACGCTCGATTCCACAACGCGTATATTTAACCTCGACAAGAACAAACAAATTCTGCTGAGCGACACAGTCGGTTTCATTCGGAAACTCCCCGCTCATCTCGTCGCTTCTTTTAAGAGTACGCTTAACGTAGTAAGCGACGCGGACGTAATACTTCACGTAATCGACGCATCTCACGATTTCTTTGAAGACCACATAAAAACCGTCGACGATACGCTTCGTCAACTCGATTGCGATAAAAAACTGCAGATAAAAATATTCAATAAAATCGACGCTCTTAAAGAAAGGGACGTCATCAATTATATCTCGGCAAATTATCCGGACAGTTATCTCATTTCCGCCCGAAGGGGCATCGGCATTCAAAAATTGAAGTCGGCTCTCCTCGATATTTACGAACAAAACTTCGTCGAAGGCGAATTGAGAATAAGCCACACTCAGCCGAAGAAGATTTCTAAAATTTACGAATTCGCCGAGGTGCTCGACACGCGCTACGAAGACGATTTCGTTTTATTGAAATACAGAACCAGCAAGATTAACGAAAGCCAGATAAAAAAAATAATTCAACACAACTGATATATTCTTATGAAAATCATTATCGACGGCAAGTCCCTTACACTCCGGCAAATCGACTCTTTCCTTCATAATAATAGCAAAATAGAATTATCGAAAGACGCCGTTAAAAGAATAATACGATGCCGTAAGCTTATCGACGAATGGGTCGATAAAGGCGAAACAATTTACGGCGTTACAACCGGATTCGGCGGATTTTCGAGCGTTCGGGTCGACAAGAAAGATATCTCCAAACTTCAGGAAAATTTGATACTGAGCCATACGGCGGGAGTGGGCAGGCTCTTGCCTTCTTTCATCGTAAAACTGATGATGCTCTTGAGGATTAACGCTTTGGCTTCAGGTCATTCCGGAATTCGACCTGAGACCTTGCAATTGTTAGTCGATATGCTGAACAACAACATACTGCCGTTAATTCCGTCGCAGGGCTCTGTAGGTTCGAGCGGCGATCTTGCGCCGCTGGCTCATATGGTGCTTGCAATGCTCGGTAAAGGCAAAGTTGAAATTAACGATTCTCCTCTCGACGAAAGCAAATATCATAAGAAAGTTATGAACTCGGCTTCCGCGCTGAAAAAATTCGGATTAAAACCGGTTCGACTCAACGCAAAAGAAGGCTTGGCTTTGATCAACGGCACCCAAATGATGACAGCCTACGCCGCTTACATTGCGATTGAAGCCAACAAATTGGTAAAAATAGCCGATATAGCCGGAGCTCTTTCGAACGAAGCGTTAAGGGGAACCGATTCGGCATACGATCTGAGGATACACAAACTTCGACCTTACAAAGGACAAATTGATTCGGCGAGAAATTTAAAGAGATTGTTAAAGGGAAGTCAAATACGCGCCTCCCATAAATATAACGACCCGCGCGTTCAGGACGCTTATTCTTTAAGATGCATACCGCAAGTGCACGGCGCTTCACGCGACGCAATTAATTATATATCGCGACAGATTGAAATCGAATTGAATTCCGTTACCGATAATCCTTTGATCTTTCCCGATAAAAAAGATTACATAAGCGGCGGCAATTTTCACGGTCAACCGGTGGCTTTGATAATGGATTTTATGGCAATAGCTTTAGCGGAGCTGGCAAGCATTTCCGAAAGACGCACCGACAGAATATTAAACGGCTCGTCCGAAAAATTGCCCAAATTTCTGGCGCATAAAGGAGGATTGAATTCCGGCTATATGATTGCTCAGTATACGTCAGCCGCATTGGTCTCCGAAAATAAAGTACTGGCTCATCCCGCAAGCGTCGACTCGATTCCGACTTCGGCTTATAAAGAAGACCATAATTCGATGGGCTCTGTTTCTTCGCGCAAATGCTACGACGTGCTGCAGAATACAACGACGGCGCTTGCATTGGAATTGCTTACCGCCGCCCAGGCAATCGAATACCATAAACCCCTTAAATGCGGCATCGGTACGCAGGCTGCCTACGATACAATCAGAAAAGTCATTCCGCCGCTCAAAAACGACCGGCTTTTGAAAGCCGATATCGATAAGGCTGTCGGACTCGTTAAAGAAGGGATTATCCTTAAAAACGTTGAGAAGAAAGTTAAACTCAGTTAATTTTTTTCTTGTCGGCTTTTTTGTATACGCTTTCCCTGCCGAGGCGTTCTTTCCGGTCGATCCATTTGTCGAGTTTAACTATCAGAAGTCCGAAAACAGTCAGTCCCGATATTATCAGAATCGTAACAAGTATAAAGATAATCGTATACAGACTCATCAGTCCCTCGAAATCGTAAAATCTTTTTCGATAGTCGCCGATTTTTGAGTGTTGTCGTCCTGAACATTCATAACAATCTTGTATTTCCCTTCGGCAAAAGTCGAATCGATCTGGAATTGCGATTCAACTTGCAGATATTCAATTTCTTCTTCGGAAGATTTATCCACAAGCCCTTCGTCGATATATTCTAATTTTTTATTGTCAGGCGTTATCAAATCAACCGTATAAGAGAGTCGCGCGATAAAAACGCCGTCTGATTTTTCCTGACCGAATCCTTCCGCAATGCATGTGGCGTTTATTTCCCATCCGCCGTCTATCAAATAAGCGAAAACTTCCGCATTGGTAAGTTTGAAATTTTCAGGCTCGTCGCAGGCGAATATAACGAGCGCAAGCAAAATCGGCAGCGATAGTTTTTTCATAATTCTTCTTATAATTTCAAGCAATCTACTTAATCGCCCGACTAATTTCAACAGCGCCGAGGCTGTCTGGAAATTTATTGATATATTTTCTCTTTAAATAATCAGGACAATATTATTGGATAACCGTCGCAGATTATTACCCGTATTCGAAGCTCTGTTCGTTACATTCCTGTGGTCAACATCATACATTATAATTAAATGGGGATTGAAAGAAATACCGCCTCTTTTTTACGCAGGATTGAGATATTCGCTGGCATTCGTAATTTTTATTCCGTTTGTATTCAAAAAGAATCGGATAACCGAACTTAAAAGCTTGACCAGGAAGGATTTCAAAAAACTATTTCTTTTGGGATTTATTTTTTATTTCGCAACACAGGGAACGCAGTTTATCGGACTGTCTTTACTGCCTTCGGTTACGGTCAGCTTAATGTTGAACTTTACTCCTCTGGCGGTACTCGCTATGGGTATAATATTTTTGGACGAGAGACCCGGTAAAATCCAGATTGTCGGGATTGTAATATTTCTTGCCGGCACATTAATTTATTTTCTTCCTGTCGAGTTAAACAACGCGCAACTTGCAGGCATGGGAGTTATGACATTGGGAGTTGCGGCAAATGCGGCGGCTGCAGTTTTGGGAAGAGAGATAAACCGCGGACATAAATTCACTCCTTTGACAATTACGTTCGTCAGTATGGGAACAGGTTCGTTTCTTCTTCTATTGACGGCAATAATTTTCGAAGGATTTCCTTCCATTGGTTTCGAAAGCTGGATTTATATTTTATGGCTGGCAGGAATAAATACCGCGCTGGCTTTTACACTCTGGAACAAAACATTACGCGAACTGACGGCGGTCGAATCGAGCATCATAAACAATACAATGTTGATTCAGATCGCCGTTTTGTCGTTTCTATTTCTGGGCGAAAGTTTGAATGCAAAAGAAATTACAGGATTGATTATTGTGATCGTAGGAGCTGTTTTGGTTCAAAAGCGAAAAAGAAAATAAAAAGGCCGCTCTCAATACCGAAGGAGCAGCCTTTTGTTAACAATTAATTGTTTTTCTTGAAATCTTCCATAAACTGAACAAGTTCTTCAACGCCTTTTTTCGGGAAGGCATTGTAGATTGAGGCTCTGATACCTCCTACGCTGCGATGGCCTTTGAGACCTTCGAAGCCTTTGCTTTTAGCTTCTTCGATAAATTTCTTTTCGAGTTCTTCGTTCGGAAGCCTGAACGTTACGTTCATCAAGGATCTGTCTTCTTTAACCACCGTGCCTTTATAATAACCGTCGCTCGAATCAATTGCGTCGTACAGTATCTGAGCTTTTTCCTTGTTGCGTTTGTACATTTCGTCCAGTCCGCCCATATTCAACAACCATTTAAATACCAATCCCGCCATATAAACTCCGAAAGTAGGCGGAGTATTGTAGAGCGAATTGTTCTCAACGTGGACACGGTAATTCAGGTAAGTATGCAGATCGTCGGATGATCTTTCCAGCAAATCCTTTCGAATAATAACCACGACTACGCCCGAGGGTCCGATATTTTTTTGAGCACCCGCATAAATTAATCCGTACTTATTTATATCGATTTTTTTGTGAAGGATATCGGAAGAAGCGTCGCATACAAGCGGAACGCCTCCCGTTTCCGGTTCCGTTTTCCACTGCGTCCCATAGATGGTATTATTGGAAGTAAAGTGAACATACGAGGCGTCCGGGTCGAGTTTTAATTCGGATTGTTTAGGCAGTCTTGTGAAATTATCACTTTCGGTTGAGGCGGCTACGTTAACCGTTCCTACTCGTTTGGCTTCTTTCATGGCTTTCTTTGCCCAGGAACCGGTAATAATATAATCGGCTTTGTTTTTCGGGGGCATCAAATTCAAAGGCACCATCGAAAATTGCAGCGTTGCGCCGCCCTGAAGAAACAAGACCGCGTAGTTATCGTTGATATCGAGTAACTTTCTCAAGTCGGCTTCCGCTTCTTTGATTACCTGATCAAAAATTTTTCCGCGGTGACTCATTTCCATAATACTCATACCGCTGCCTTTATAGGAATAGAGTTCCTTCTGAGCTTCGAGCAATACTTCTTCCGGTAAAACGGCAGGACCGGCGCTGAAATTATAAATTCTCTTTTCCATACTTCACTCCTTTATATTAATGTCAGTTAAAGTCGCATTAAATAAGGTGAACCAGCAATCCGTCTCTTAATTTCGGTTCGAACCAGGTCGATTTCGGGGGCATAATTTCGCCCGCGTCGGAAATGTTGATCAAATCGTCTATCGAAACCGGATACAACGAAAACGCAACTTCGGCTTTGCCGGAATCGACAAGGCGAACAAGTTCTCCGGTTCCCCTGATGCCTCCGATAAAGTCAATGTTCGTGTCTGTACGCGGGTCTTCTATGCCAAGTATAGGATGTAATAAGTAATTTTGAAGAATGCTTACATCGAGATTATCCCCGACAGTATTTCCAGGTTTTACATTTGTATTCGGCTTCAGGCTGTACCATTTTCCGGATATGTACATGCAAAAAGTTCTTTTCGACTGAGGCGCGGGATTATCGGTTTCTTCGACTTCAAAATTGACTTTTACTTTTTCCAGAAATTCGTTTTCCGACATATTCAATTTATGAACGATTCTGTTGTAGGGCATTATCTTAAGCTGCTCCGCTGGAAAAAGAACTGCGAGGAAAAAGTTGTATTCTTCGTTTCCGGTGTGAGCGGGATTTTTTTCCATCATAGTTTTACGCGCTCTGGCGGCGCTTGCGGCTCTGTGATGACCGTCGGCTATATAAAGCGAATCGACTTTTTTCATTGCCTCGACAATTATATCGACGGAATCACCGGGCGCTTTCCAAACCGTATGCTGAACGCCGTCAGCCGCTTTGAAATCATAAAGGGGTTTTTCCGATTCTATAATTTTATTTACGGTATCGTTAATAACGTCCACGCCTTTATAAGTCAAAAAGACGGGACCGGTTTGCGCTCCTGTCGTTACAATGTGATTCGTTCTGTCGTCTTCTTTTACTTTTCTCGTCTTCTCGTGTTTTTTGATAACATCCCGTTCATACTCGTCTACTGAAAAAGTTGCGGCCAGACCAACTTGAGAATTTCCTTCCCTAATCAATCGATATATATAAATATGCGGACTATCGTCTTGCATAAGAGGAGCTTCGTTTTTAAGACGTTCCAGATTTTCTTTTGCCTTGTTATAAACTTCGCTCGAATAAACGTCGATATTAGACGGCAGTTCGATTTCGGCGCGCGTTACTCTTAAAAAGCTCAACGGATTTCCTTTGGCGAGTTCCGCCGCTTCTTCCCTGTTTACCACGTCGTACGGAACGCTTGCTACCAGATGGGCGACTTTTTCGTGCGGTCTTAGCGCTTTGAACGGACGTATGAGAGCCATATCTTCCCCTTTTTATAAATCGAAAAAATTAGTAAAAGAAAAATAGCATATAAATGTATTATTGTAAAACTTGACTCAGGCTAAATTTATTATTCGTTATTCAGAGAAGCGCCTAATTTTTTAAGAAGTTCGCCCAGCTTTAATTGCTCTTCCTTAGTCAGGACGGACATAAGTCGCGTAATATGAAGAGCATGTTGAATGAATATCTCATCGAAAGTTTTCTTCCCTTTCGTAGTCAGACGCACGAGAATGGCTCTGCGGTCTTCCGAATCCCGCGTTCTTTCGATATATCCGAGTTTTTCCGCATTGTCCAGTACCACGGTCATATTACCGCCGGTAGCAAGAATTTTTTTACAAATATCGCTGACTTTCAAAGGTCCCAAATGTCCGAGCGCTTCAATAACTGCAAATTGAGCCGGTGTAAGTCCGTACTTTTTGATGTCCTCGTTTGCCAGGCGACTGAATGTTGAGTAAGCTCTGGCAAGTTTAATCCATGTATTCAACGCGAGTTCTGTTTTTTTGCCGTATTTATTGTCTTTTTTCATTCTGTTTTCACCCATTTACTCCGATAATATACAAAACTTAAAATAATTTGTACGGTTTTTATTTTCTTTTATCCCAAATTTTATTAACATTAAAGAGACATTATTTGATTAAAGACTGTGCGAAAGGAAAAACCGGGTGGAAACACAAGTTAAATATTTTACAGTAGCGGAAGCCAACAGGACACTGCCGCTTGTTAAAAGGATAGTAAGAGATATAATCAACACGGCATACGAAATAAGGTCAAAGTCGGATTTGCTGGGCGGGCATTATCAGGGCAATCCCGATATTCTTAAAATGAGTTCGCAGATAAACGGTTATATAAAAGAGCTCGAAGAAATCGGATGCTTATATAAAGACTGGAATTTTCAGATCGGGCTGGTAGACTTTCCGGCGCTTATAAACAACAAGGAAGTTTATCTCTGCTGGCGAAGCGACGAAGAGGAAATTAAGTTTTATCACGAATTAACAAACGGGTATTCGGACAGAAAGCCGATACCGCCCGAATACCTCTGAGCTTATTATTTCTTTTCTTCTTCAATTCTATAAGAATGAGTAATTTCCACCGATTTTTGCAACATTGCCGTTACGCTGCAATAAGTTTTCTGCGACAATTCGATAGCTCTTTCGACGGCTTCTTTCGGTATGTCTTTTCCGTAGAAGACATATTCGAGATGAATTTTTGTAAATACCTGCGGGTGAGTTTCCTGAACTTCAGCCTGAATATTCATTTCGAAAGCGTCGAACTTTACTTTTTTCTTTTTCAAAATAACCGCCACGTCGCTGCCCGTACATCCGCCGAGCGCAATTAAAAGAAGTTCCTTGGGACGAATTGCCGCGTCGCTTCCTCCGAATTGCTCGGGTCCGTCCATCGTTACCCAATGATTCGAGTCCGTCTTGCCTAAAAACGTTACCCCCTCGATATGTTTAACTATTGCTGTTTTGGTTGCCATTGATTCCTCTTATTTTGTTCAATTATTTTCTATAAGGTAAGATGAACAATTATCAATTCGGTTTCACTTTCTGAAGAGATATAATATCAAAGAAATAATTATGCTGATAATTATTGAAGTAGCCAGCGGAAAATAAATTGTATAATTTTTTCCTTTGAATGTAATATCGCCGGGTAATTTTCCGAGATATGGGATTTTACCGAAGAAGATTAATAAAAGTCCGACAACAAGCAAAACAATTCCGCCGACGACAAGAATTTTTCCGAGAGTCTGAAATTCATTCATTTTATCTCCCCCTTGTCAAAATTTACGGAATCAAATTTAGGATCAACCGTTTTCACCCGCAAGGCGCGCTATCTGCAGCAGATAGAATTTCAATTTATCCTGATCTTTCGGCGAGAGAGCCTGCTCTTCGATCTTAATAATTCTTTCGACTTCTTTCAGCGCTCGAATAATATTGATCGGCACTTCAACCATTTCCTGCGAAATCGCGGAAAGATATTCGACGGCAGCCGAAAGGAATTGTTGCATATTGTCGTCGAAAGGAGACCGGGCGAATTGAGGAGCGGCTTTCAATTTTTTGGGAGAAAAGAGATACTCTTTATAAGATGAACTCGACGAGATTGAATAGAGCGCAATGGCGAGTTCGACGAAACTTGCAACTCGTTGATAAACCGGTTCTTCCAGTAAATCCCATATTTTCCTGCGCCACATCCGGATTTCTTCCGGAATTTTCATTAAGTATTTTACTTCCTCAAGCCATCTCTCGTCTACATTTCCTTTAATGTCTTTTAATATTTCTTCGACGTCCGTATTGAACAAATTCTTTTGCAGCAACACAGCCACATCCGGTCTGAGCGTCGGTAATAAATCGGGTATAAATTCATCGCCTTCAAAGAACTCGGAGACTTCCAGCCCGTGTCTTCTGAGTAGTTCTTTCTGGAAATAGCTCAAATAATTGCGCATAGAATCGATATCTTCGCGTAGAGCGATCAACGCGGAATTGCCCGCGGGAAAAGCTTTTTCCATTTTGCCCAGATATTCCAAATCGACGTCGTGATATATTCTGAGCGTTTGAAGCATTTCATAGACAGGCAGTTTTGGCAAAATCCGCTCGGTTATTAAGTAGACCGGTTCGCCTTCGGCAAATTCGCGTTGTGAAAAATTGTTGAGAGCGCGAAACAATCCCGTAGTCAACTGATTAACGCCCAGAATCACGCTCTGCGACTGATTATGCGATATAGCCCGCAGAAGACTTCCGTATTTCGAGAACGGTATAGTGCCCGCAATTTTTTCCAGAATTTTCTGACCGGCGCCTTCGCCGACTCCCTGTCCGGGGCGCACTGTGGGACGATCGCGTAAAGGCGGAGTCGTCCTTCCGATAAAATACGATATCAGATGAATTCCCACGACGTCTTCTTCTCTGCCGTATAATATCTGACGGAAATTCTCACGGTGCAGATTCAGAAATTCGTTGAATATTTCGTCTTTCTTCCCTACGGTAAGTCGTTCAAGTTCCTGCAGACCTCTTGTTTTGAACTGAAGTCTGGTTTCCGACAACGGCTCGCCGGCTCTTAGAATTTCTTTTTCGTTGAACTTTTGAGCTTCCATTACATGATAGAGAAGCTGCGCTCTTTGATAAGTTGTAATGTGTCTCAACTTTTCGGAAATGTTGCTTTGGAAAGTCCGCAGGTCGCCGCCCGCAAAAACGCCCAGGAGCGGCGTGGTTGCGTACTGAGCGCTTTTACGCGTCGATTCCGCCAGGTATTCTTTAAAACGGGATTGCGAAACGTAAGAATCAACGAAAAGTTCCTCTCCCGCAACTTCAGAATAATAACCGCCCTGGCGCTGCATCGGTTCGCCGCTGCCCATTTTCATCCGTACGCGCCCTATCAGATTGTGAGACGCCAGCCAGGTCATTAAATCGTATTTCGATTCCCTGTAAAGATTCATACCCATCGCCTGTCCGACCTGTTGACTCAAATCCGAACCGGCGACGAATATTTCGGTAATAATTTCATTAAAACGATCGGCGGTATCCTGATTTATTCTTCTGCTCTGGAAAGAATATTCCCAAATTTTGTCGAGGTAATTTTTTATGTTTTTTACCGAATCGAGGTCTTCGAACAACGGCACAAGCCATACTCCGGGTAAATCGAGATTATTGTTTTCCCTAAGGATTTCTTCGCGTTTCGATCTCATTTTCCTGTCGAGCGAAATCAACGCCTCCGGTTTCGTAGTCATGCTCACCTGAAGAGCCAGAACCATACCGGGATTTCCGTACTTAGCCGCAATTTCATTAATCTCATTAATATTATGCACGGTCGTATCGATTGCGAATTGATCCTGAGCCGTAATTAATTTTTGATGAATACGCGGAGTAACGACGAATCTTCTCAATAAGTCTCTGTACATGATAGTTTCAAGAAGCAGCCGCTTGTCCGAAAGATTTTTCATAATTCCGGGGATATTCGCGCGTAATGTTTTGCGCAGTCTTTTATTCAAATCGAAATAATATTCGAGCGTATTTCTTCTTTTAATTCTCAGGTCGAGCATTTTTCTTTCGAGGCGGTCGTTATGATGCCACAAACGCGTAAGCGGATCCTGAGCGATATGAAGTTTCATTCCGAGTTTTCTCAATTTGCCCGGCTGCAAATTAAACGGCAGAGTTCCGCGGTATCTCTTTTCGAGTTGATGAGTCAGTTGAGTTATCTGGTTCAAAAGCGCCGTAAATCGTTTGTTTCGTTGAGGCAGCTTTTCCAATTCACGAATAAGATATTCGTCGAGTATGAGTGAAGGATTGTTCTTTAACAGCAGCTCCAAAATTCTCGCCTGGCGGACAATATTCTCGATCAACACAAACGCAACCAGACTGTGCCCCTGACCGGAAGGACGATTGCTGCCGTCCCAGTCTCCCCAGAAGGAGAGAAATGTTTCGTATTTATTATCCGAATAAAGACCGATGAAATTTTCCGCCGAGATTATTGCATTCAAATCGAGTATCAATTCCTGAGGCTCCTCGCTCGAAACAATAGCCACGTTTAATCCCAGATATTCCCTTGCAAGCTCTTCTTTCAATCTTTCCAGATCGCCATCTGCAATCCGGTTTCCTCTGAGCAGGTTTTCGATTATTCTTTCGGCTATCAAATCCGTTTTGATAGAATACATTTGAGTGGGATGAACGGTTCTGTCGAACATTCTTGTCCGGAATGCGCTCTTACGCCTTTCGAGCGAATCTTTATAAAATTCGCGTTCCAGAATCGATTCGAATTTTTTCTGATTGTCCGAAAGTATGTATCCCGCAAATTCGTTGACGTACGATTGGAGCTCTTCGAATCTGTTCCTGTAGACCGATAATTTATAAGGAATAAATTCACCGATAAATTTCTTTTTATTAAAAGAATAATCCGCTCCGCCGTTTATTTTATTCAGATGGCTGTTAAATATATGTTCGATGTTGTTGAGAATACGATTTTCCAGCTCATTCCATTCGTTGGAAAAATCCGCGAGCGCGACTTTTTTCTTCAGATTAAGTTTCTTTACTTCGAATTCACGCTTATTATAATTAGCGGATTCTTCGGCGATCATCCTGTTAAGATCGATTAAAACGCGGCGCGTTTTCCTTGCCAGGACTTCGGCTCCGTCTGAACCGCCCAGCGTTAGTCTGAAAGATTTTCTTCCGGTTTCGAAACCTTTTTCCGTACGGGCAAATGTCGAAAGAGGAATGAGTCCGATGCCCTGCCGGGCAAGACCCGAAGCCAGCCAGTCGAGCGATAATCCCGCAGGTAGATTTTCTATTATCATTTGCGGATACATGCTCCCTGCCGGCGGCTTAATTTTGATATTGAATCTGTTTCTTTCCGCGGGAAGACTTTCGGCTGCTTTAACTATCGAATTGCTTCTGTCGTAAAATATCTTGTTCCGAAACTTATGATACGCTTTTACGTCTTCGACTTTGTTGCGGTAAAGCAGATAAGAAATAAATACAGCCGAAACATTATCGCGGAAAGTATCGATTATATTCTTGAATTTATCCCGCAGTTCGGGATGCCGAATTTCTGCGACCGACAGTCGGGCGCCCGCAAACGAATCGGTTTTAGACATCGAATGAATTGTTATCAGAAATTTTGCTTTTTCGCTCGTAAGATAGCCTTCCTCTGTAAGTTCATTGCATAATTGACGCAGCGTGTCGACCTTTTCCGGTTCTAAAGAAGGCTTAACATTTTGATACGACAAATCGTCGACGATTATAATTTCTTCTTCGAGCAGCTGCTTGAGCAATTTTTTCAAATCATTTCTGTCGAAAATTTGACCGGTGGCGTTATGAGGATTGTTTAAAACAACCGCTCCGTATTTCTTCCATCCGGAGTCATTCGAAAGTTTGTTTCGAACGGCGTTAATAATTGCATCAACGTCAATTTGAAAATCATCTTTTAAGGGAACGGTAACCACTTCGGGAAAACAATGTTCGTAAGTCCAGCTAAGGTCGGGAATTATTACTTCCCGAATTCCGCAATGGAATCCGAGTATGCTAAGAGCCGTTCTCGAGGAACCGCTTACTACCAGACAGTCCTCCGGTTTATATTCCGGATGATGATTTATAAATGCGCTCAGATACGAAGCTTTGAGGTCTTTTTTCCATTCGTCGTTGTTAAAATTATCCGTCATTTCGTCGAACAGTTCGACCGCGCTGTACGACGCAAATTTGTCGTAACTGATTTTCGAGGAAAACCGTTCCTGTCCCGTGATATGAGAATTGAATTTTTGTACGATGCCGTCAATCTTTTTTTCAATATCGCGGCTTTTCGATTCGGCAATTTTGCCGATAACTTTTTCGGCTGTACCGGCAATTCCGGAAAGCGGTTCGAATCCGAATTTAACCGATCCGCCTTCTATATCGGCTTCGATATCGAGTTCAAGCGGTTCTTTATCTTCCCCGATTCCGTTTTTCAGAAGATAATTCAATAACGTGATTTCCGTCGAAGAAGGCGTTCCTTTCAGCTTGAAGTGGACATTTTCAAGAA
This sequence comes from Melioribacter sp. Ez-97, assembly GCF_051488665.1. Taxonomy (NCBI): domain Bacteria; kingdom Pseudomonadati; phylum Ignavibacteriota; class Ignavibacteria; order Ignavibacteriales; family Melioribacteraceae; genus Melioribacter; species Melioribacter sp. Ez-97. The sequence goes on from NZ_JBPSEG010000003.1 coordinate 179,239, forward strand.
CTTTAATAAACTCATGATTGCCGGCGATAAAAACCAGCGAAAAACCTTTCAGCTTTTTTGAAAACGCCGAGGGAGTTATAAAACGAAGAACGCGGTTCATCATTTTGGCTTCGCGCGCCAGCGACAGGTGATTCGGAGCGTTATTTATTTCGACAAAAAAAAGAGGATGTTCCAAACTCAGATTTCTTAATTGTCTTCTTATTTCTTCGCTGGTAATGCCGCCCAGAATAAGAAACTTCGGAGAGTTATCTTTATTCAACAAACGGGTCAATTGAGGCAGAAGCGCGCCTTCGGTATTTCCGAGATTGTGAAAACGTATTCCTTCAAAGTTTTTAAGATGCGCGGGAATTTCGTAATCGTATAAAAGAACATCGGCAGGCAGATTGACCAAAAATTCCGAAATCGAATGGAGAAAAACGCGCAGAGTTTCGGCAATTCCGTTAGACGCAATGATTATTTCCCTTTTGCCCGATTTTGCGCCCGTATCGTATGAAAGCGGTTCCTGCTGTTTATGCGAAAGCCAATCATTAAAAAAATCGACAATAAATTCCGGTTTCGACTTAACATACCCGCCGCGCGGCGAATACGGAGCTGCTCTTTTTATAAGCTCCGCAATCAATTTAACTTTCGGGATATCACTGTCGGAACAGCCCAATTCGCGGCAAAATTCTTCAGGATTTTCAATCGAAAATTTCTCGTCGAGCAAACCGACGTTCATCGCCATGCGCATATAAAGAGAGTGAAGCCGGTCGTCCTGAACCGGATTTCCGATATGGAAATTAACTCTCTCCTGAACCGGCACGGAAGAAGCGGCTGTCGATTCGCTTATTTCCGAAACTTTTGCCGCTTTTATCGGTTTCAGTTCAAAAAGTAACAGCGGGTCTTTTGAATTCATTCTGATAGCTATTCGGTTTTTCCTTCACTGCTTTTCTTTTTGCTTCCAGTCAGATTATGCAGAAGATTCTGAAAAAGTCCGGCTAATTCCGAGCCCTGAGGCAAATCGGCGGACGATAGAGAAACCACCGTACGCGCATTCTTAAGCGTTTGACTTGCTTCGGCAAGACGAGCGGCTTGAGGCGTAAGAAGCAGCAATTCCGGATTATTCTTGAGCAATTCCAATTCTTTCGATTCGAATTCGAGCTGCATCTGTTTTCTTTTTAGTTCTTCTTTAACTCGTTTTTCGGCAATTTCGGCTTCCTTCTCGATCTCTTTGTTTTTCAGTTCGTATTTTTTCATTTCGAGCTGGTTTTCCATCAAAGCGATCTCTTCTTCCGCTTTGAATTTTGCCTTTGCCGCAGCAATGCGGGCTTTTTGATTCAGCTCTTCGGTTTGTTCAAGTATACGAGCCGACTCCTGTTGTTTGATGGCGTCGGCAATTTTGGAATCGAGAATTTCAATCAACTGAATCGAAATCGAAACTATTTCCAATCCGAACTTATCTTTACTGACATCCGTTTTTTTGCTCAAATATTCGTAAATTTTTTCGCCGTTCAGTTCCTCGATTTCGAATTTTTCCGTGAATTCCCTCACCAAACTTTCAATCAGAATTTCGAGTTCTTTTGTGGCTTTTTCGACTGCTTTTGTATTCCAACCGCCGGCTTTAATCAATTTATGGATATTTTCGAGCGAAAGCGCTACGCTAAGCGTCATTTTTATCTTTATATCGAGATTTCCTTTCGCGGTCGAATCGATATTTAATTGGACGGAATGGATCGTTCTGGGCAGCACCAGACTCAAATGGCGCGGATAGAACCTTCCTTTTCTGAGTATGATTTTTCCGTCCGACTCGTACAACACCAACTGGTCGGGTTTCCGCAATCTGTATTCATAAATCAGAAGCAGGATTATCAATACGATTATTATAGCTATTGCTGACCACATGTTTGTTACTCCCGATAATTCTGAAAAACTTAAGCTGTTTTTATTTTGTTATTATCCTTATCCGATTTTAAACCGGCACACACATAACTCAAAAAAGGATCGACAAGAAGGTAAACAGACATAAAATCGCTGTTTAATGTAATATTTTTTTTGAAATTATGTAAGCTCCGCGGCAAAAAAATTTTTGCAATAACGGCTTTTAAACTCAAAAAGTAAGCTTAAATTCTTTTATCGTGATCTATTACGAAATATTTTTTACAATTGACAAAATAATTTATACTTTGCAACACAATTAAATTCAGATGCGGAAAAATGGAAGAACACGATTTTCCGAATTTATTTGAAGACGAAATTCCGCCTGAGAAACTGCCGCCGGTTAAAAGACTGGAACGTTCGTCTTCCGATTACATTATTACCGGCTTGTGCGGCGGACTGGGAAAGTATTTCAGTATCGACCCTTCAAAGATACGAGTCGCCTTTATGTTCTCTGTGCTACTGGGCGGATGGGTTATTCTATTATATTTTATTGCGTCCGTTATGATACCGCTTGAACGAACCGTCACTTCAATCATTACCGACAAAAAGAACAATCTTATTTTTCTAAGCAGCTTGATGATGACCTCGGGATTATATCTGTTTCTGAGCGATTTTAATCTTACTCACAGAACATATTTCCTGCTCGACAACCGGTCGACTTTAATGGGCGGGGTTTTGATAATTACCGGAATTTACGTTGCGCTCAGGAATAAGCGCCTGCACCCCGTTACAGAAGAAAATCAGATGAAATTTTACAGGTCGCAAAAGAATAAAATTATTACGGGACTTTGCGGCGGCTTGGCGGATTATCTTTCTTACGATGCTGCCGTTATTAGAACCGTCTTTTTGATCAGCGTTTTGTTGACCGCGGGTTTTTCTTTGATTCTTTATTTGTTGATGTCGCTTTTCGTCGGGAAAGAAACGGGAGCTTTCAATTATGAAAGTTAATTTCAGGACATTGACCGGAGCTATGTTATTTGTCGCAGGCTGCCTGCAGATTGCGGATATCTATTCGGGCATTGACTTTTACGAATCGGGAATAATAATAGTTACAGCTCTTTACGGAATTTCAATTAATTACCTTTCGGTCAAAACAAGGAATCGGAAAACCTTGCTTTTTTCAGTTTTCGTTTTTCTTGTTTCAATTCTGATGTTTTCTTTGAATCATTACAACATTCGTTTGAGCGCCGGGGTTATAATATTTTCGGGTTTGTTTTCGATAACGTCATTTTTACTGGTTCTCTATATCGACAATTCCGAAGAAAAGGCGTTTTTATACGGATTTATTGTGGGCGCGTTTACAACTGCAGCCGCTTATTATATTCAACAATTCCCCTTGGCGCATAACCTGTTTGTAAAAGCAGTCGGTTATACAATAAAGATATTGCCTGCGGTATTAATTGCGGGAGGCGTTGGTTTGTTTTTAAAGAGGAAACAGTACGATTAACGTCTGCGGTTTTCCTGTGGGAACGGCGCCGACATATATTCATTGACCGACGGCGTTGGCGAGCCGGTATTCGATTCGATTGTTATTTTAAGCGATTCAATGTTTTCTTTTGGAATAATCGGAAACGATGTTATATGAAGGAATTCGTTCCCCGCGGGTTGATACACTCCCATCGAATACGATATTCCCCTGCTGACGAGCCACAGCTGATATCCCTGGTTTGCAAGCAGAGGCTTTACGTTTCTGAATTGAATCAGTCCTTCTTTTGCGTCGAAAGACAGCAGCACTTTTGCCGATGCGTTTTCTCCCGGCGTATTCGATTTTAAGTTGACGATTGTAATGTCGCCGTAATTGAAAAATTCAATCAAAGCTATATAATTATTTACGAAATTATTCGTGCGCGCCAATTCGCTCCGGTAAACGTTGATATCCTGCTCAATATCCGTAATTTTTTGATTCAACTCTTCAACAGACGTAAACGAATAGTATCCCAGAAGTGAAAAAAGAACGAGAGACAGCACGATTGCAAACCAGCCAACCAGGCTGCCGGATTTTCCCGGAGAGCGCGGAGCGGGTTTAATTTGCGTTTGTTGACCTGTAAAATATCTGCTCGGCTCTTCCGGAATTATCGAACGATCGATTGCGCCGGAAGTCTTGCCCGTTCCGGTCTTGACGGGCTCTTCCGTTTTTTCTTTCGGCTGCGTCTTTTTAAGATTGGTAAGTTGAAAACTTGCTTTCGTGCCGGCTTTGGTTGTACGGGTTGAAAATTTTTCCGCAGTGGCTTTTTTTTCTTCCCTGATTCGAGTTTTAATTTCGTCTTTCATTCCGATAAGCCGCCGCGCCACTTCGTCTTTCAGAGACGGGTCGGGTTTTTCGATATCGAGAATAATCGGTATTAAAGAGACAATATTTTGCATCTCCTGCAGTTCGCCTTCGGGCAGTTCGCCGCCCGCGTCGATATAATCTTTGAATTGGATAAAATTATCCCTGTCCATACAACCGACCGCAAAGGCGGCAATCATTTCGTGAACCGCATTCTTTGCCATATTATTCCTTAGCCAGATTATCTCTGAAATTATGGAGAGACGTCATCACTTTATTGCGCACCGTCTCGACGGGCACATTCAATTTATTTGCAATTTCGTCAATCGTATAGCCTTCGTAATACGCAAGATGCAAAACGTACTTTTGAGTGTCCGTCAATTCCGACAGAGCTTCTTCAACCTTTGGTTTCAGGCTTCTCGCAGTTTCAAGGTCGAGGCTATCCATTCCCGGCAGAAATGTGGGAAGTATGAAATAATCTTCGTATTCGTCGTCGTAAATCTGAGATATCGATTCGGATTTCCGGCTGCGTCTTAGAAAATCGACCGCTTTATTCCGCGTAAGCGTTACAAGCCACGCATAAACATTGCCGTTTGTAAAATCGAATTTATTGCTCTTCTTCCATATAATCGAGAATATTTCAACAAGAAGCTCTCTGGCGGATTCTTCGTCAGGCGCGATTTTCTTTACAATCGTATACAGGAGAGGCGAATATCTGTCGTATAATTCTTCCAGAGCGCGAGATTCGAACTTCGCTATCTCCTGCATTAATTCTATGTCGCTATAATTCTTGAATTTATTCACCTTAACCCGCTTCGATTGCCTCTTCAAAACTATGATATGCATTTCAAATTTACAACTTATTTTATTTTAATGAAAATTTTTACCTTCCAGCCCGCCGCACACAATAACTACTGCCTAATCAACCGCTCCTATAAAGGACCTAAGAATACTAAAATCTAAGTATTGCGGATAAAAAGAGAGAGAATTAAGTTTGAGACGTTATTTATACTTAATCTAAATTTCAATAAGGAGCAAAAATGCGTGTTTTATTTCTACTTTTGGCGCTTAATGTTTTGGTCTACTCACAGAGTTTCACCGTCCGGGGCAGAGTAGTAGACACTCATTCTTCGCCGCTCGAACTGGCAAATATAATGCTGCTCTACTCAGTCGATTCTTCTATCGTAAAGGGAACTTCATCGGATAATGCGGGTCAATTTATTTTGACTGCTCTAAATCCGGGTAAATATGTTTTAAAGATCTCTTATTTAGGCTACGAAACTTATTATAAGAATCTCGAACTCCGGAGCTCCGCTTTGGATCTCGGCGATATAATTCTGAGAACTTCCAAAATTGATTTGGCGGGAGTGATGGTTACAAGCAACATCGGAGTTACAAAAATTAGCCCGGGAGCTATAACATATAACACAGCAGACCTAACCGCTCAAAGAAACGGCACCGGCGGCGATATTTTGAAAAACATGCCTTCGGTCTATATGGGAGGAAGTCCCAATCACAACCGAGACGTTCGTTTCAGGGGACTTGGGAATGCCTATACAAAAGTACTTATCGACGGTAAAGAAAGCGGTATTCAGGGCAACAACAGGGAAACCGTTATCGATATGCTGCCCGCCAATCAAATAGCCTACATAGAAATATTATCGAACCCTTCAGCGGAATACGACAGCGAGGGAATTAACGGTCTGATCAACATCGTCACGCGTAAAAAAGGATTGCCTAAAACATGGTCGCTTAACACATCGGCGTCCGTGGACAACAACGAAGGCTTTTCGACCGACCTTTCTCTAAATTATAATTTCTCATCAGTTAACCTATACGCCGACTATTCGCGATTGAATCGCCTTATTGACAACATCAAAGACGGCGTAAAAAGTAATTTTAAAAACGGAACATTTGACGGACAGGAAGTTACGTCAGTACAAGAAGACAAAAGCTTTAAAAACGACTTCTTAAAAGGCGGGGTCAATTTATTATTGGGAGAAAATTCAAATCTGCTGTTCGAATCAACTTACTCTCGCCAAAACGAATCGAAGGAAAAAAAAGGCAGCAAACTGAATTTAAAATCCGACTTGTCTTTCAAAGATAACACAGTCGAAATAAACGACGAAGAAAAGAACAACTACTTCAATGAATATTACACCGAATTTACGAACTACTTTTCTGACTATTCGGAATTAAAAATTTATGCGGGATTAAATTTCAGCAATCAGGATAAATTAGCCCGCAAAAACGAATATAAATATAACGAAGACGGCTCGTTGAAATCTCCTAATCCCGTCAAAAAAGACGAAAGCGAAATAATCGACGAACGTAAAATGAGAACCGGATTATCCTATAAATTTTCGCCATTCGAAAAAACAGAAATAAAAGTCGGCTTCTTATTTACAAGCGACAAACGAGACGCTCTTAAAGAAATTTTGGAATATGATTACAAAACCGAATCATGGAAAACATCGGCTTCGAATCAGGACAATTTTAATTTGAGGGAAGACATCTATGCTTTCTATACCGATACAAAAATAAACGTCGGCAATCTCAGCTTGCGCCCCGGAATCAGAATCGAAAGCACAAATTTGAACTCAGACTCTTTTCTCGATACCCTGACCGTTAATTCCGACTATTTGCTTCTTCTTCCGAACTTAAATATGATTTATAATCTATCGGAGAACGAATTTATAACACTTGGTATCGGAAGACGTTTACGCAGACCCGGATTTAAGGACCTGAATCCTTTTATTGACGATAAAGACCCCTCTAAAATCAAAACCGGCAATCCTAATCTGCGTCCCGAAAAAGCATGGGTTGCTGAAGTCGGTTATATGCGGAATTTTAAGAACTTCAATGTAGGTTCTAATATTTTTTACCGAAAGATCGACGATGTGATACAAAAACTTATAAGCGAAAACGACTCGGGCATCGTATTCGAAAAGCCTGTTAACTTGAGCCGCGCATACCTCTTCGGGGTAGAATTACTTACGGCAGTAAAACCGTTCAAATGGTTCCAGCTCAACGCCAATTATTCCTGGTTCGATTCCGAGATAACCGACGTTGATTTCGAAGGCGAAGCGCTGAACGATCAAGTAAAATGGACTGCCAAAATCATTGCCGATTTTTCATTCGATTTTGGTTTGAATGCTCAACTTACAGCAAATTTTATCGGTCCGAAACCGGCTACACAAAAGTCGGAAGACAAAATTACATACGCAGATTTGGGGTTATCTCAGAAAATTTACGAAAACGGAAAGATTTATCTTAGAATCAGCGATATTTTCGATTCACTAAAAAAAGTAAAGCGTGAAACCACGGATAAATCAACAAAAATCGAAAATGAAAATACTACGGGAAGAATAATTAATCTGGGATTCCAATGGAACTTCTGAATTCAAATAAACTTCGCAAAAATTTATATAAATGGCACAATTGGATCGGAGCGCTTCTGGCGCTCCCTATCTTTATAACCTCAATAACAGCTATCGCTTTGCCTTTCAGGGATGAATTGGGCTTCGAAGAAATCTTCTTCAGTAAAAATCTCTTCCCGGGATATTTTATTGAAAATTCAACGACAAAAAAAATTAATCCTCTTTCCGACATAAAAAGTTTTTATCAAGCCGGAAGAATTAATTATTATGGCACAAAGTACGGTCTATTTTTTACGACCGAAGAGAACAAAACTCCCAGCCCGGTCATAACAAATACCGAAATACGCTTCATAAAAGCAATTGACTCCGATATCTTCGCCGGCGGTAAAGAGGGGCTCTGGATAAATACAAACAACGTCTGGTCAAAAATCTATAACGGCGATGTTTTTGATGCGGGAAGATTTTCAAACGGTAAATTTTACGTTGCTCTCGGTAAAAAAGGAATCGACACAATCGAATTAACATCAAGTTTTGCCTATGCTGCCGAATTTAAAACAGCAGACGAAAATTATATTGCTCTCAAAGAGTTAATACTTCATCTACATTCTGGCAGGGCTTTCTTCGGCAAAGAACTGGAATGGATCTGGATAACTATAAACGGCTTTAGCGTTACCGTTCTTGTTTTTACCGGATTTTACCTCTGGTATAAAAAGAAGATTAAAAAAAGCCGTAAAAATAAAGTCGCCGTCTGATCGTTCACTAAGGTATTACTCAATCCGTTTTTATTATATTTACACCTAAAAAACGGAACATTATGACATCGAATCAGATCAGACAACAGTTTCTCGATTTCTTTGCTGAAAGAGGGCATAAAATAGTGCCGAGCGCGCCGGTTATTCCGCATGGCGACCCGACGCTCCTTTTTACCAATGCCGGGATGAATCAATTCAAAGATGTTTTTCTCGGTACCGGAAGCAGAGAATATAAAAGAGCCGCCGACACTCAAAAATGCATACGCGTTTCCGGCAAACACAACGACCTCGAAGAAGTGGGACACGACACTTATCACCATACATTTTTCGAAATGCTCGGCAACTGGTCGTTCGGCGACTACTATAAAAAGGAAGCCATTGCCTGGGCGTGGGAATTATTGACCGAAGTCTGGAAACTGCCCAAAGAAAGATTATGGGCTACCGTTTATCGAACAGACGACGAAGCTTACCAGTACTGGAAATCGGAGACAGATATCAATCCCGCTCACATTTTGAGATTCGACGAGAAAGACAACTTTTGGGAAATGGGCGAAACCGGTCCATGCGGTCCGTGTTCGGAAATTCATATTAATCTGAGCGACGATTACGACAATCCCAAACTGGTTAACGCAGGCAGTCCGCTCTGCATCGAAATCTGGAATCTTGTATTTATTCAATATCACAGGGACGAAACGGGCAAACTGAATGAGCTGCCCGCCAAGCATGTAGACACCGGAATGGGCTTCGAACGAATTACTGCAGTTCTGCAGGGTAAAAAGTCGAACTACGATACCGACATTTTCACTCCTATCATTTCCGCCATCGAAAATTTAAGCGGACATAAATACGATTATACGCTTCCGGCGGAAGACAAAACGGATCAGGGCATTGTAAACGTTGCAATGCGCGTTATTGCCGACCACATTCGCACGCTTACTTTCGCAATTGCCGACGGCGCCATACCGGGCAACGACGGACGCGGCTACGTATTGAGAAGAATTTTGAGAAGAGCCTCAAGATACGGCAGAAAGCTAAATTTAAAAGAGCCATTCCTTTTCAGGATTGTCGATACTGTCGTTAAAAATTTCTCGCATGTTTTCCCGGAAATAAAAGAAAATCAAAACAATATCGAAAAAATAATTAAAGCCGAAGAGGAGAGTTTCAACGTAACGCTCGATCGCGGACTCGAACTTTTCGACTCGCTCATCGAAAAACTCAAGATCGAAAAAAAGACCGTTATTCCGGGGAGCGAAGTTTTCAAGCTCTACGATACGTACGGATTTCCAGTTGATTTGACAAACGTGATGGCTCGCGAACAAGGCTTTACTATCGACGAGAATGAATTCAATAAACTAATGGAAGAGCAAAAGGAACGAGCCCGGAAATCGGCGCGGGATAAATCGACAGCTGCAAATATGAGAACCGATTCGATCGAAGATTTTACGTTCATCGGGAAAGCGCCGACTCTGTTTACCGGATACGACGAGTTGAAATCGGAAGCTAAAATTGTCGGCTATAAAGAAGACGAAAAAAATATATTCCTTATTCTTGACAAATCGCCTTTCTACGTTGAAGCCGGCGGTCAGGTAAGCGATACCGGTTTTATCATTATCGACGGGATCAAATTACCTGTGGTTAATGTGGCTAAACTCGACAATATGATTGTGCACGTTGTGAATAAACCGGATGGAATAAAAATAGAACCCGGAATGAATGCAATCGCGCAGGTGGACGAAAAAAGAAGATGGGACATAATGCGCAACCATTCCGCCACTCATTTCTTGCACAAAGCTTTGCGCGAAATCCTCGGAACGCATGTTCAACAATCCGGCTCGTATGTCGGTCCCGACCGGCTCCGTTTCGATTTCAGCCATTTCGAAAAACCGAGCCGTCAACAGCTAGAGCAAATCGAATCGCTCATTAATGAAAAACTGAGAGAGAATTTGCCGCTTATTCATCACAGGGACATCCCGTTCGAGCAGGCGAAAGAAATGGGAGCTTTAATGTTTTTCGGCGACAAATACGGCGAAAAAGTCAACGTGGTTCAGTTCGGCGATTACACTATGGAATTCTGCGGAGGAACTCATGTTAAAAACAGTTCCCAAATCGGACTGTTCAAAATCATCAGCGAATCGTCGATTGCCAGCGGAATCAGAAGAATAGAAGCCGTAACTGGCGCCGGAGTAGAAAAATTCATTAAAGAACAGGAAATCAAGTTAGCCAAACAGGAAGAGCTTTACAATAATCTTTTGGACGAAAAGAAAAAACTCGAAAAGGAATTATCCGATCTGAAACTGAAAGAAAAACTTTCCGCGCTCGACAACATTACAGACAATCCCGCAGAGATTAACGGAGTTAAGCTTTTCAAAGGCAGAGTAACGGTCGACAATATGGACCATCTGAAATCGATGGGCGACGAACTCCGGTCGAAAATGAAAAGCGGCGTAGGATTGTTAATTTCCGATATCGACGGTAAAGTTGGAATTGTATGCGTAGTATCGGACGACCTGATCAAAGAGAAAAAACTTTCCGCCGGAAATTTAGTCGGAAAAGTTGCAAAAGTCGTAGGCGGCGGAGGAGGCGGAAGACCTCACCTTGCAACGGCAGGCGGAAAAGACGTCAGCCGCATCGACGAAGCTTTGAACGCGGTCGATAATCTTTTAAAGGAAATGCTTTAGAAAATCAACACTCTCTTTATCAAGACCGGCGTTTTAATCTGTAAAGCGCCGGTTTTATTTTATCCAGACGGTTTTAATATTTACGAATTCTTTCATACCGTAATGTGACAGTTCCCTACCGTAACCTGATTTCTTGATTCCTCCGAAAGGAAGTCGAGGATCGCTTTTGACCATTCCGTTTATAAAAACAGAGCCGGCTTCGATTTTACGAGCCAACGACTTTGCTCTTTCAATATCTTGCGTCCAAATTGCTGCGCCAAGTCCGAACGGAGTATCGTTTGCAATTCTAATCGCTTCCTCTTCCGTTTTAATTTTTATTACGGAGGCTACAGGTCCGAATAATTCTTCTTCGTAAGCGGGCATACCTTTTTTAACTCCTTCCAGAATCGTAGGCTCAATAAAGAAGCCTTCTCTGTTCAATCGTTTACCCCCAATTAAAATCGCCGCTCCTTTTTCTACCGATTTCCTAATTTGCATTTCAAGTTCTGCCAACAGGTCTTCTCTTGCAATCGGGCCCAATTCGCAATCCTTTTCCATCGGATTTCCTATTTTCAGGTTTTTCATATTATCGGTAAACCTGTCCATGAACTCGTCGTAAATTTCTTCTGCCACAATAAATCTTTTTGCGGCGATGCAACTTTGACCGTTATTAATTATTCTGGCTTTTACTCCCACCGAGGCGGCTTCGGCAACATCGGCGTCTCTTAATACGATAAAAGGATCGCTGCCGCCGAGTTCAAGCACGGTCTTTTTTAACTTACTTCCGCATTCCGAAGCGACCATGCTTCCTGCGAATTCGCTGCCCGTTAAAGTGGCGGCTTTAATCAAATCATTATCGATTATATACTTTACCGCAGAAGAAGGAATGAGAAGAGTGCGAAACAGATTTTCAGGAAAGCCCGCTTTGGCGAAAACTTCTTCGATTGCCAAAGCGCACATCGACACATTCGAAGCGTGTTTTAAAACGGCTCCGTTGCCCGCCGTCAATGCCGGCGCGGCGAACCGGAAAACCTGCCAGAACGGGAAATTCCACGGCATTACGGCAAGGATTACTCCGAGCGGTTCGAAGGAGACAAAACTCTCGGTTGCATCAGTTTCGATAATTTCGTTCTTCAGAATATCTTTTGCGTTTTCCGCATAGTAATCGCAAACCCATGCGCACTTTTCTACTTCTGCTATCGATTGGCTTATCGGCTTGCCCATTTCGTTAGTAATTATTTCCGCGTACTTTTCTTTTTCTTTCAGCAATTGCGCTCCCGCATTTTTCATCAAATCACACCGTCCTTTCAAATCGTATTCTTTCCATTGGTTGAAAGCGGAGCCGGCTGCCGAAATTATTTCTTCAACTTCCTTTTTGCTCATTTCCGGGAATTCTTTAATTAATTTTCCCGTAGCGGGATTTACCGATTTAAGCGGCATGACTCACCTCCGGCAAAATATTTTTCCTTTTGCATTAAAAATTTCGTATGTTCCAAAAGAAATTACGTATAATATCGAAAACAAAAAATAATTTTGTTCTTTTATGAAAAAGAAAAATCCCAAGACTTTTGTACTCGACACAAACGTTATTTTGCACGACCCAACCTGTATCAATCATTTTGAGGAAAACGACATAATAATCCCGCTGGTTGTCATTGAAGAGCTCGACCATTTCAAGCGCGGCAATCAGGTAATTAACTTAAACGCCAGAGAATTCGCGCGCACGCTCGATTCGATTACGGGCAACGATATTTTCAACGGCGGCATTTCGCTCGGGGAAGGCAAGGGCAAGATACGAATCGTAATTACAAAAGGTCTTGCAAAAGAAATTCAGGAAGTATTCAGGGAAGACAACGTAGACCATCGCGTATTGAGCGCGGCTTACGAAGCAAAACAAAAATTCGACGGAAAGCGGAAAGTAATTCTGGTAAGCAAAGACGTGAATTTGAGGATGAAAGCCAAAGCTCTCGGAATTCCAGCCGAAGATTACACGACCGACCGGATTCCGAACGTCGAAGAACTCTACAGCGGCAAAGAGACTATAGAAAACTTCGACGACGGCATTCTTCAAAAACTTTATCAGCCGCCTTATGAAGCGCCCGCCACAAAAATCATAAAGAAATATAAAATTGACGCCGCGCCGAATAAATATTTTATTTTGAGAAACACAAACCGTTCGATTCTGGCATACCTCGACTCGGAGATGGAAGCTCTTCATCGAATCGACAAAGAAACAGTCTATGGAATAAAACCGAGGAACGCCGAGCAGACATTTGCCGTCAATGCGCTAATTAATAAAGAGATTCCGCTCGTCACGTTAACGGGCAAAGCCGGAACCGGCAAAACTTTACTTGCGCTGGCAAGCGCTTTGCAGGTTAGAAGCGAATACAGACAAATATACGTGGCTCGCCCTGTCGTCCCGTTGAGCAATAAAGACATCGGCTTTTTGCCAGGCGACGTCGAAAGCAAACTGGCGCCCTATATGCAGCCGCTCTGGGACAATCTGAAAGTTGTTCAGGACCAATTCAAAGAGACTGACAAAAATTATCAGACAATCAACAATATGCTCAAAGAAGAGAAATTGGTTATAGAACCTTTGAGTTATATTCGCGGAAGAAGCTTACAACGCATCTATTTTATAGTAGACGAAGCGCAAAACCTAACGCCTCATGAAATCAAAACGATTATTACACGCGCCGGCGAAGGCGCCAAGATTGTTCTGACCGGCGATATCTATCAAATCGACCACCCCTACCTCGACGCGCAGTCGAACGGACTTTCATATTTGATAGAACATTTTAAAGGTCAGAAATTATACGCTCATGTAAATCTGGAAAAAGGAGAGCGCTCTTTACTTGCCGAATTGGCAAGCAATCTTCTTTAACAAATTTTCTTACGGAGGATCGATGAAAAGAATAATCTTTCTGCTTATTCTGGCTTCGGCTATTTTAAATGCTCAGGATAAGCTTTTACGTTTCCCGTCAATTAACAACGACGGTTCGTTAATAGCATTTTCTTATCAGGGCGATATCTGGACTGTTCCCTCCGGAGGCGGACAGGCAGTCCGTTTAACCGTTCACGAAGGTTACGAGAGCTATCCGGTTTTCAGTCCCGACGGAAAATTTATATCGTTTTCCGGCGAACGTTACGGCAACGACGATATTTTTATTATCCCATCGACAGGCGGCGAACCGGAACGATTGACATATCATTCGGCTAACGATAATATTTCATCATTTACCAAAGACGGAAATATTTTATTCAATACGTACCGCGAGTTCAGAAAAATCGAACGCCCTCCCGAAATTTACGTCGTATCGAAAGACGGCGGAACTGAAAAGAGATTTTTAGGCGCTCAAGGTTACGAGCCGTCATTGTCCCCGAACGGCAAACTGCTCGCTTTTGTTCGGGCAGATATTAATCCGGTCGAACGTCTCGAATACAGAGGTCCGTCTAATCGTGAAATCTGGATTTACAACTTCGAAAACGATAAGTATACCAAACTTAAACTCTTCGAAACAAACGACATACAACCCAGATGGAAAGACGACAACACCCTTTATTTTCTAAGCTCCGAATCGGGGCAATATAATATTTACAAAATCACGCTCGACGAATACGGCAGTCAGTCGTCACAGCCGGAGAAGATAACGAATTTCAAAGATCATTCGATAAGGCATTTTAATATTTCGGGCGACGGTAATTTCATTGTCTTCGAGCAAAACAAATCGATTTATCTGCTCGACACAAAAACAAACGACTTCCGGAAAGTCGATATTGGAATTTCCGCCGATTACAGATACGACCCAGTAGTATTCAAAACCTTTTCCAAAGACGCAACCGAATACGCAGTATCGCCGAACGGTAAACTAATGGCATACGTTGTAAGGGGAGAAATATTCCTGAAGGAGAATAACAAAGAGGACAGCAAATCGATAAACCTTTCGAACTCACCTTTTAACGACAAAGGAATTGCGTGGCTCAGCGACACTACGCTGGTATTTACTTCCGACCGCGAAGATAATAACTTCGAATTGTATTTAATCAAGTCGTCCGATCCGAATGAATCCGATTTATTCAAAACGCTCAAACGCAAAATAATCCGTTTGACAAACACAAAAGAAGACGAAGCCGAACCGGTGGTTTCCAACAAACAAAATAAGATCGCCTACATTCTTGAAGGCGAAAAGAAAAAGTTGATTACGGCTTCAATCGACGGCGACGGAAAACTGAACGACCGAATTACATTGCAAGACGGGTGGGCTGAGCCTCACGGAGTTTGCTGGAGTCCCGACGATAAATGGTTGGCATACTCGATGGACGATTTGTATTTCAATGAAGAAGTATTTATTCAGGCGGCTGATAATTCGTCTCCCGCCGTGAATATCAGCATGCATCCGCGTTCCGATTTCAACCCGCACTGGAGCAAAGACGGCTCTAAACTGGCGTTTATTTCAGAACGTCACAACAGAGACGACGACGTATGGTTTGTATGGCTGAAAAAATCGGATTGGGAAAAAACGCAAGAGGATTGGGAAGAAGAGGAAGACTCGGCAAAAAACAAAAAGAGCAATTCAGACATTAAAATAGATTTCGAAAACATACACGAACGGCTTGTGCGCGTAACCGACTTTTCGGGCAATGAAGACGACGTTGTTATTTCAGCCGACGGCAAAACATTTTATTACACAGCCGAAAACTCTTCGTCAAAAGGACGCGATATTTATTCAATCAAGTGGAACGGAAAAGATATAAAGGAATTAACTCATTCGGGCGTCAATCCGTCCGAACTTTTCATTTCGAAAGACGATAAACTTTATTACATGAAAAGAGGCGGAACTATTGCCCGCATCGACACAAAAAAAGATAAAAGCGAAGAGCTCGGTTTCCGGGCGGAAATGTTCGTCGATTACCCCGGCGAAAGGGAACAAATTTTCGAAGAAGCATGGCGGGCTTTGAGAGATAATTTTTACGATCCCGACTTTCACGGAAAAGATTGGAACGCTCTAAAAGATAAATACAAAGAGCTTTGCCTTGCCGCTTCTACCAATTACGATTTCAGAGATATGTTCAATTTAATGCTGGGAGAATTAAATTCCAGTCACATGGGATTCCGTAACCGCGATATCGCCGAAACACAGGAAGACGAAACAGGCTTGATAGGAGCCGAATTATTCCCCGCCGGGAACGGCATGCTAGTCAAACACGTCATCCCGGGTTCTCCCGCCGATAAAAACGAAAGCAAACTTTACGAAGGCGATATTATTACCGCCGTCAACGGAATTAAAGTCGACGCAAAAACTAACTTTTACAAATACTTCAATAAAACCGCGGGCGAAAAGGTATTGCTTACCGTTCAAGGCAATGAGGGAAATACAAGGGAAGTAGTTATTCGCCCCGTAAAATCATTACGGGATCTACTTTACAAAGAATGGGTAGACAGCCGGAAGAAGTTGACTGAAGAATATTCGAACGGACGATTGGGTTACATCCACATTCAAGGAATGAACATTCCGAGTCTTGAAGTTTTCGAAAGGGAACTTACGGCGGCAGGATACGGCAAAGAAGGTCTGGTAATCGACGTGCGTTATAACGGAGGAGGATTTACCACCGATTTGCTGATGACCATTCTGAATTACAAACAGCATGCATATACAATTCCTCGCGGGGCGGCAAAACATCTGGAAAAAGAGAAGAAAAAATTCAGAGATTATTATCCGATCGGCGAACGCCTTGTATTTGCCGCCTGGTTAAAACCTTCGGTTGCATTGTGCAACGAAGGCAGTTATTCGAATGCGGAAATATTTTCACACGCTTATAAAAATTTAGGAATCGGAACTCTCGTCGGATATCCCACAAACGGTTCGGTCATATCAACCGGCGCAAGAACATTAATAGACGGGTCTTACGTAAGGCTCCCATTCCGCGGCTGGTTCGTAAAAGCGAACGACAAGAATCAGGAGTTAGGTCCAGCCGTTCCGGATATTATCGTTGAGAATCCGCCTGACTGGCTTGAAAAAGGCTGGGATCCTCAACTGAAAAAAGCCGTCGAGGTTTTGCTCAACCAAATCGACAGCGCAAAAGAGTAACATTACTTAGAGTAAGCCCTTTACCTAAAAAGGGCTTACTCGATTTTTAGGACTCCAATATTTTCACATACAATTTTCTTATATAATCGAGATATCTCATCATTACGTCTATCTCGGGCAAATTTCCTTTCCCGGCAATACCCGGCTTTACATCGTACAATTCGAACATTTTATCAACGGCGTCGAACAAATTGACATTTGGGAAATAATTGTCCCTCAAATAATGTATAAGCTTCATAGTTCTGAAAGCGTCGAGCCATAAAAATTTCTGCTTATTAATCTGTTCGGGTTTTATTGTATTATTCGTAATTCTTTTCCAGGCGACCGGGAATTCCTGTTCTTCAAGAAATTTCCGGATTCCTTCATGAACGGAACCGGCCGACTTCAATATTTTTTCTAAGTCCAGATTATAATCGTCATAGTACTTAGCGTTCCATTCTTTAAGCAGTTCGAATATGAAAGGATTATAAACGTACAGTTCCGATTCCGGGTTGCCTTTTTCTTTAACGCTGTTGCAAAATTCGTTTATGCTTCTGCCTGTGCCGAATGGAACGCGCCATGAAATTCTTCCGGCGGGTTTTACTTTTGCGCCGGATATCAATTTTATTTCCGTAAGTTTTCTTAATTTTTCGAGAAAATAAAAATCCTCCCCCGCTTTCTTTTTGTTCATGCCTCCTGCTTTGCAATAAAATTCGGCGGTACAAAGCATGGTGGATCCGATAGTCTGATAAGCGTACGGCGAGCCCGAATATTTAAGCATCAGAACGTAATATCTGAGAAAGATTTCGTAAGTTATTGCAGCGCTCTTTTCGATTTCGTCTGCCGGCAAAGTATGCTCGTAATCGATATAAGCCGCGTTAAGATTTCTTTTATTAAAGCCATCGACAATCTCTATCAGATAATTACGATCCACAATACAGTCGGCGTCCAGGCAGACGAGTATTTTCTTTCTGTCGTTCGAATAATCAAACTTTGTAAGCGCAAGGTCCATGCCTATTTTACGCGCGTAGCCTACCCCGGCATGTTTTACGGGCAGCTCGTATCCCCGAGTAGACGCGTCCACAATTCCCAGATTCAAACCGGATTCGGTTAAATTAGTTTTTAGCCTCTTGTCAGTAATCTTTTTTTGAATAAGATTCCTCAACGTCTCCAGGCTGCGTTTGTTATTTTCTTTTATTTCTTCTTTAGCTTTGTCTGAATTGTTGATTACGAAGAGAAACAGCGTTTCGTCCAGATATCTTTTTTCGAGTTCGGCAAGCGAATTCAATAGCGCAATCAAATTATCGTATTCGTCAATAGCGGGTATAACCGCAATGTTATTGTACAATCTTTCATCCTGCGGAAAGATCGGTCTGTTTAATTCCAGCTGTTTATATTTTTTAATAAAGTCGGGTAAATTATTCATTAAAGTAATAATCTTTAATTATCCGGTTTGCTTTTTCGAGGTCGGCGCCTTCGAGCCAAAAAATTTCGATTCCTTCCCTTTCCATTTTACGGTACCAGGTCATCTGGCGTTTGGCAAAATTGTGAATTGCGCTGTTCAGTTTCTGAAACATATCGTTGTAATTTAATTCGCCTTTCAGATAGAGCGACAGATATTTATATTCGAGACCGAAGAATTCGAGTTTTTCGTACGTCAAACCCGACTTGATCAATTCTTCCGCCTCTTCAATCATTCCTTCTTTTAATCTTTTCTTGAGGCGCTCGGTAATACGCTTTTTTATTTCGTTTCTATCGTACTTTATTCCGATAACCAACGAATTGATTTTTACTTTTGCGGGTTCTTCCTCCGCGCTTTTTACAATAATAGCTTTTATCATTCTGTCCCGGTCGGACAAATCGGTAGTGTTGTGAAGTTTGGGACTGATTTGTAAGAGAATCTTTTTCAATTCGTCGTCAGTAAGTTGATTCAGTTCGTCGTATTTGGAAAAATCTGCTTTGCCGAGTTTATATCCTTTCAATATAGAATGGATAAAGAGCGGCGTGCCGCCGACAAGAAAAGGAATTTTATTGTTCCGGAGAATTTCATCGTAAGCCCGATAAAACATCTGATTGAAGGAATAGAGATTAAATTCTTCGGTCGGTTCGACGACGTCAATCAAGTGATAATTGATTTGCTTTCCGTTTACAATATAGTCGTCGAGGTCTTTGCCCGTGCCGATATTCAAACCGCGGTATACCTGGCGTGAATCCGCAGAAATAATTTCTCCGTTGAATCGATGAGCCAGAAGCGCCGCAAGCCGCGTCTTACCCGCGGCTGTCGGTCCCAGAATGGTAATCAGATTATACTTCATATCATTCACATACCGGAAACAAACGGTATGGTAACAATCACCGTAGTGCCTTCGCCGAGCGAACTTTCGACTTCAATTTTACCGTTGTGCGCTTCGACTATCTGTCTGGTTATCGAAAGTCCCAGCCCTGTGCCTTCTTTTTTGCCCTGCGTAAAGAATGGTTCGAATATTTTTTCTTTCAGGCTGTCCGCTATACCCAGACCGTAATCGCGTATTAAAATTTTTACCACGCCGTTCTTATCGTCTTTTTTTGTCATCACTTCAATTGTGCCGCCGTCGGGCATTGCGTCGCAGGCGTTTTTTATTATATGAGTATAACACTGATAAAATTCCTTAACGTCGATTTTTACTGTAACATCTTTGTCGAACTCGTTTTTTATGCTGCAATTTCTCGATTCCACATAAGTGCCGATTCGCGAAGCATAATCATTCAATGTTTTATTCAGGCTTATATTCATCGTTCGCAGAATAGCCTTGCCTTCGGAGTAGCTTGACGTGGTTTGAACCAGGTCGGCAACGTGATTTAATTGTTCGAGCAGCATATCGATTATTTGAATATTGTCGGGCGTCAAATCTTTATTTCTCAAATGCTCGGCATAACGTTTGCTTACCAGTATCGGTTTTTTAATATCCTGAATAAGAAAATTAGCCATCTTACCGAGGGATTGAACTCTTTCGACTTTGAGAAGTCTTTCAACCATCTCGGCATTTTGGAGGGCGATTGCCGCATGAATCGACATTGCATTCAGAACTTCTTCGTCGTCTTTTGAAAATTCGCCTCGTTTGCTGTTGAGCAGTTGAAGTACGCCTATTATTTCGCCTTCTCTGTTTTTGATGGGAAAAGTAATAGCGTTCTTGGTTTCATATCCGCTGGCTTTGTCGAAATCCGATCTGTAACGGATGTCTTTGGAAACGTCTTTGATATTGAGAACTTCTCCTGTTTTTGCCACATACCCCGCCATTCCTTCGCCAATCTTCAGCCTGATTTCTTTCATTTCTTTTCCCATTGCAATCAACGACCAGAGTTCGTTTTTTTCTTTGTCGATCAGATAGAGAGTTCCTCTGTCGGCTTCGGCAATATCCGTGGCTGCTTCAACGATATTTTTCAACACTTCGTCTATTTTAACTGTGGAATTAACCAGTTCAGCCGCTTTGATAATTTTTTTGAGTTGAGCAATGTCCATTTTATTTTCCTCTTCTTTTGATATCACATCGCGAGTATTATTATTGCCCTCATTTATATTTTCCCGTTCGGGTTCCTCGAAGTTGGACTGCTCGTTTTCCAATGTTTCCGCAACACTTTCTTCCGTTGCTTCGTCAACTTGCTCAACTTTTGTTTCTTGTTTATCTGCCGTATCGCCGGAAGTTGTAATTGTGTCGGGAATAAATTCTTCGTTTTGATCTTCTTGTTCTTCCTCACCTGATTCTACGGATTCTTCCTGTCCGGTCAGCAAATCGAAAATTGTCTCGTCGAGATTTTCTTTTTCAGGCGTTTCGTCAATTTCAGGCAATTCGGATTCGGGCTTGGGAATTCCGTCTTCGTCGAGAAGGAAATCGAAATTAAAATCGTCTTTCTTCTCTTCTTCTTTTGTTTCGACTTTTTCATCGGGAAAATCAATCGAAGTAAGGTCGCTTACGTTTTCTTTATTGTCGGGAAATTGTTTATCGTCAATCGGCATGAAAAATTCCTGCGTTCCGGAAGGTCCGGCTTTTTCTCCGCTATCTTCTTCAAAAGTCGATTTGCGGACGTTTTCTTCCTCTTCCGGTTTTTCGGTCAAATTCTTTTTTATATTCTCGTCAACTTGAAGAAGATATTCTATTTCCTCTTTCGAAAGCGCAATCAAATAAGAATCGGACAAAGCGACAGCCACAGTGGTTCTCGAAGTTCCTTCGAGCATTTCATCCTGACCGAAGAATTCGTTTTCTTCGAAGAGATAAGCTTTCGACTTGCCGAGCAGTTTTTTCTTAATCAAATTGACTTTGCCGGAAATAATAAGATAAACTGAATCCGCCGGTTCGCCTTCTTTATAAACATACTCGCCTTCGTTGACGGTGAAAAGCTTTCCTTTTATTTTATCCGGTTCGATTTTAGATATATCGGCATTTTTCAGTAACTTATTCTTACTTAATCTGCTTATTAATTGATTTTCCATAAAATAGTCTGAATCGTTATGAAAAAAATTGAGATTGAAAGAGCGCTCGCTCACCTTAGCAGAAACGATAAGGTGCTTTCAACATTAATAAAAAACAACGGGATTTGCAATCTACCGACACACAAAAAATACTTCATTGCGCTTTTAAGAGCAATAATCGGACAGCAATTATCGATCAAAGCCGCCGATTCGATTAACAGGAAATTTTTAGCGCATTTCGATAATTCTCCTGACCCGGATTCTATTCTTTCGGCAAAAGACGAAACGCTCCGCTCGCTCGGGCTTTCGAATGCAAAAGTAAAATACGTTAAAGACCTCGCCTTAAAAGTAAAAGAAGGCGAAGTCAAACTCAAAAATTTTTCGAAAAAGCGGGACGAGGAAATTATCGAGGAACTGACAAAAGTCAAAGGCGTCGGCGTGTGGACCGCGCAGATGTTTTTAATATTCACTCTCGGCAGACCCGATGTATTGCCCGTAGACGATCTTGGCATTAGAAAAGCGATAATGTTAAATTACGGTCTTAAAAATTTGCCTTCGGGCGAAGAAATCGAAAAATTGGCAAAAAAGAACAAGTGGTCGCCCTTTTCCACGGTAGCTTCGCTCTATTTGTGGAAAAGTCTCGACACGAATTTTGAAACTATTTTAAAGTGACGGCATCATACCAAATGAACGAACAGCAATTAATCGAAGCGGCTCAAAACGGCGACAGAAAAGCCTTGGCGGAACTGGTTAAAATGTATGAACAGACGGTTTATAATTTCTCATTCAAATTGTGCCGAAACCGCGAAAGAGCCGAGCATACAATGCAGGAAACATTTTTAAGCATGGTAAAAAATCTGCGTCAGTTTTCCGGACAGTCAAAGCTTTCTACCTGGCTCTACCGCGTTGTAGCGAATCATTGTCTTATGCTCGCCCGTTCCGAAAACAGATACGGATTCTCGTCTTTTGACGACGACGAAACATATATAGACGAAAAAGAGATCGCCGAATGGAAAGTGACGCCGGACAAAGTAGCCGAAAATAACGAGCTGAAAATGATACTCGACGAATCGATTCAAAAACTTGCCCCTGAATACAGAGTGGTTTTTATGCTAAGGGACGTGGAAGGTTTGTCGACCGAAGAGACTGCAAAGATACTCGATTTAACCGTGCCGGCAGTCAAATCGAGACTGCACAGAGCGCGCGCATTTTTAAGAAACGAATTAAACGAGAGATTCGCTCATGAACTCAAATAAAATTTCGTGCAAAGACGTAATGTATCACATTTGCGATAATCTCGGGGAAGAACTCGACTCGCCCCGATGCATCGAAATCAAAAATCATCTGGAAAATTGCGATAACTGCCAGCATTATTTCCAGAATATCGAATCTACTATTCAGTTTTACAGAAAATACAACGTGGATTTGTCCGAAGACGCGCACAACAGATTAATCGATTTTCTCGGATTAAGCGACTGCATCGAGGAAACCGAATAAAGAGGATCTATCTCATCATACCGCTCAACGCTTCCTTAATTAAATCCTCGAGTGCGATCGAGGGATTTTTATCCAGCGCAGCTCTTACCGCCTTTTCAGCCGTTTTTTGATTGTAGCCCAGATTAACCAACGCGGCTATTGCGTCGCCGGAAATGTCGCTTAAACCCGCAGCTTGTTCCGGTTCGCCCACAGTTTTAATTTTGTCTTTTAATTCGAGAATCAATCTTTCTGCGGTTTTCCTTCCGATTCCCGGCGCCGATACAATTTTCGAAACGTCGCCCGTAATTATAGCCCGTTTAATCTCTTCCGCTCTTATTCCGGATAAAATACCGAGAGCCGTCTTAGGTCCCACTCCGCTCACGCTAATGAGCAACTCGAACATCTCTTTTTCTTCTTCGTTATAAAAACCGTACAAATCGAGCGCGTCTTCTTTGACGACAAGGTATGTGTGCAATTCGACCTCTTCGCCGCCGCTTACTTTTTCGTAAGTGGCAATTGAGATGTTCAGTTTGTAGCCGACTCCGTTAACGTCGAGTATCAATTGAGTCGGTTTTACCGAAACGATTTTTCCTCTTAAATATCCGATCATGATAATATCCTGTCGGGATTTTTTTCGATAAATTCTTTCCAGTTGCGGCTTTTCGATTTTGAAGCGGGGGCTTTGAATTTAAATGCGTGACAAACGGCGACCGCCAATGCGTCGGTTTCGTCGTATTTCAAATCCGAAGTTTTAATGTCGCAGATTTTCGAAATCATAAATTGAATTTGCTGTTTCGAAGAAGAGCCTTTTCCGCAGACGGCTTTTTTAATTTCTCTCGGCGAGTATTCCCTGACCGTCAAATTATTCTGAGCGGCGGTCAATAACGAAACTCCTCTCGCATAACCGATTTTAAGCGCCGACTGAACGTTCTTACCGTAAAAAGCCGTCTCGAGAGCGAACTCGTCCGGTTTATATTTTTTAATTACGGCGGTTAAATCGTCGTGAATTTTTTTTAGTCTGAGAGAAAAGTCGTTTACGGCGGGAATGCGTATTATACCCGATGCGATGTAAGAAATTTCGTTGTCTTTAAAATCGATGATCCCGAAACCCGTTATAAGAGTGCCGGGATCAACACCTAAAATTCTCATTTTATTGTTCTTCTACAAAGTCGGCGTTCGTAAAGACGTTTTGAACGTCGTCGTTGTCTTCGAGCGATTCAATCAACTTCATAACCTTTTCAGCTTCTTCGCCTTTAACTTCGACCTGATTTTGGGCAATCCACTGCAACGACGCGTTTTCAACCGGCAAGCCTTTTTCGACCAAAGCGCGTCTTACCGGTTCGAAAGACTCGAGAGTTGTAACCACTTCGAAAAATTCATCTTCGGTCTGCAAGTCGTCAGCGCCGGCGTCGATAATAATTTCCATCATTTCGTCTTCCGACATACCTTCCCGTTTAACGGTAATAATGCCTTTTCTTTCGAACATCCATGCTACGGAATTCGATTCGCCGAGGCTGCCTCCGTTTTTCGAAAAGATATGGCGGACTTCCGCGACGGTTCTGTTTTTATTATCCGTAGCGGCTTCAACCAAAATTGCAATGCCGCCGGGACCGTAGCCTTCGTAAACCACTTCGTAATAAGTGGCGCCTTCAAGCTCACCCGTGGCTTTTTTAATTGCGCGTTCTATATTGTCTGCGGGCATGTTAGCGGCTTTTGCGTTATCTATCGCCAGTCTGAGTCGCGGATTGCCTTCCGGATCGCCTCCGCCCTGACGGGCTGCTATTGTTATTTCTTTAATCAGTTTAGTAAATAATTTACCTCTCTTGGCATCTAATGCGGCTTTTTTTCTTTTGATGGTAGCCCATTTTGAATGTCCGGACATAAATTACTCCTTTATATTATTTTTGATTTTCAAATCCTTTATGCGTAATTGCGGAAATTCTTTGCCGTCTTTATTAATTGTTTCAATCGTATATACAATATCCACTAAATCCCGGTCTTTATCAATATAATCCGCATAATAACCGAGATTGAATCCGATAGCGTCGAAGACTTTGTCGTTGCCGTTCTGTTTGAAAGAAGTTACGATGTGATTCATTCCGACAATTTTCGGAGGATAAACCAGACTGACGTTTTCGCTCAAAAAGACCGGACGCATATTGCCCGGACCAAACGGAGCGAACTGGCGCAGGATTCGTAAAAATTTAGGAGATATCTCCGAAAAAGAAAGCTTGAAATCAATCGTAATTTCGGGTAGTATATCCTCTTCGTTCATCGATTTGCAGAGGATATCATTAAAGCGTTTTTTGAATTCGTCGAGTTTATCGATTTCGATTGCAAGACCCGCAGCCGCTTCGTGCCCGCCGAATTGGAGCAGAAGATCTTCGCAGCTTTGTAACGCTTCGTAAATATTAAATCCCGGAATGCTCCTCGCCGAGCCTTTGGCAATACCGTCGACCGTAGTCAGCATGATAGCGGGACGGTAAAATTTTTCAACCAGACGCGACGCTACGATGCCGATTACGCCGGGATGCCATTCGGGATCGTGCAATACGATTCCCATGTCGGCGTTCAGGTCGATTTGTTTTTCAACAATACTGACGGCATGGCTGAAAGTGGCTTCGTCGATTTCTCTTCTTTTCGAATTTTCCTCTTCGAGAATTCTTGCCAGTTGACCGGCTTTGCCGGGATCGTTAGTCGTAAACAATTCGACGGCGCGATGAGCGTCGCCGAGTCGCCCGACGGCGTTGATTCTCGGCGCAATCGTAAAAACAATTTGTCCTGCTGATAAATTACCCGGCTCCATTCTTGCCGATCGAATCAGAGCTTCGATGCCGGGTCTCGGATTTTTATTAATAATTTCGAGACCTTCCCTTACAAGGATTCGGTTTTCGTCGACAAGCGGAACAATATCCGCCGCGCTGGCAAGCGCAACCAGGTCGAGATATTTGTACGCCATTTCTTTTTTGCCGATTCTGTCGCCAATAGCGGTGGCCAATTTAAATGCAACGCCCGCGCCCGAAAGACTCTTGAACGGATAGGTGTCGCCCGGTTTCAAAGGATCGAGAACCGCATAAGCTTCGGGCAATTGTTCCTTCGGTTGGTGATGGTCGCAGACGATGGTATCGATTTTATGGGATTTGGCGTGTTCGATTTCGTCGACCGCCGTAATTCCGCAGTCGACGGAAATAATCAGATTTACGCCCTGCTCGTTCAGATAGTCGATGCTTTGATTCGATATGCCGTAGCCTTCGGTAAGACGATTGGGAATGTAAGTCATCACGTCGGCGCCCAATTCTTTAAGGAAGAGATACATCAAAGACGCCGAGCAGGTGCCGTCGACGTCGTAATCGCCGTAGACGCAAATTTTTTGATTGCCGGTAATCGCCTCAATAACCCTCTGCGTGGCTTGTTGCATACCGTCCATCATAAACGGATCGTGAAGCGATTCGAGCGAGGGACGGAAATACGTTTTGGCTTCAAAAAAGTTTGTAATTCCCCTTTGAATCAAAAGGACGGCTAAGGCATTCGAAATATTCAGGCTGTCTGCGAGCGCCAGAATCGATTTTTCATCGGGTAAATCTTTTAGTTTCCAGCGTTTAGGTTTCATATTTTATTCAGAAGAGGGAACAGATGAATCGTGTCTGTAAGCCGAATTCTGTAATCCGCCTTAGGCGGACGGCAGTTATTTGTCTAGACCCGGCATTGCTGCCGGGTTCCAGCGGTCTACCCGAAGGCGCTAAAGGCGAACAACCTTTTTCCCGTAAAACGGGAAGACCTTCTGCTTGACCTTGCTCCAGGTGGGGTTTACCTTGTCCCGCCGGAGGCGGGATCCCGTAAAGGGACCTCCGGCATTACTGCCGAAGCGGTGAGCTCTTACCTCACCTTTTCACCCTTACCCCAACTAAAGTCAGGGCGGTCTGTTTTCTGTGGCACTATCCGTGTTCCGGTTTAACCGGAACCCCGGGCGTTACCCGGCACCTTGTTCTGCGGAGTTCGGACTTTCCTCCCCTTACATATCGGGGCAACTGCCCAACACGATTCATCTGCTCTTCTTCTGCTCTTTTTATTTATACATTACTTTTCAATTGAGACAAATATAATAAATTTAAAGCCGCTCCGCACTACCAAAATTAAGGCTTTTCAATTACAGACAGCAGCGAAGAAAAGTTCCCGAAAGGAGATTTAATTGCTCATCAAATTGGCGAGAAAACGCATGTTTTTGGAGCTCGAATTCGATATAATGATTTTTATTACCGCCGTCAAAGGCACCGAGAGGAACATTCCCACTATCCCCCAGATATATCCCCAGAGCATAAGAGAAATCAAAATTACGAGAGGATTTAATCCCAAACGGTCGCCGAAGACCATCGGCTCGACAATATTGCCCAATATGTTTTGCACTAAAATTAACGTTGCAGTTACAAGTATCATATAACCGAAAGATTCGAATTGTATAAGCGTCATTAATGCCGGCAATATTACCGCTATTATCGAACCGATATTGGGAATAAAATTCAAAAGAAACGCAAGCGTCGCCCATACGACATAAAACTCCACTCCGTAAAGCCACAATACAAGTCCCACAAGCACACCGAGCGTCAGACTGATGAGAAATTTCGTGATAATATATTTTTGCACCTGGCTTGTAATATCTTTGAAAGTTTTTTTCAATTTCATTTCTCTCTGAATTGTCATAGTGGCAAGCTGGTCGTCTAACGATTTTGTCTGCAATCCCTCTTTGATACTTTTTTCTTTCAATTCTTTTTTGAGCTTTTTGACGGTCGACTTGACGTTTTTTTCGACGTACCGGATTCTAATTGCTTCGAATATTTTTTCGTGACCGCTGCTGATGAAAATGAAAAAGAAGAGTATGAGAAAAAGACTCACAAATATATCGAGAGTCGACGAGAAGAGTCCGCCTACAATCGAGCCGTAATTAATGTTTTGAATCGTCTTCAGAAATTCGCGCATCATCGTGTCGTTCATTCCGATCGAATGCATCCCTTCCTGAAACAGACGAACTATCTTTTCCTGATAAACAGGCAAAGCTTCGCCGAAACGAACAAAACGTCCGACAATTATCTGCACTACTCCGCCAAAGAGCGCGAGGGTAATTATTATATTCAGCAATATTGTAACGGCAAGAGGAATCTTCTTTTGTTTAAGAAATCCGTTAAGAGGCTCGAATACGAAATAAAGGAAATATGAAATGACAAACGGAATGAAGATATGGCGCAGTTCTTTGAGCACCATAAATATTACGACAAGACCCACTACGGATATAAAAAAGGTAACTGCCGGATCGACGTTTTTTTTCTTCATACCTGCCCTTATCAACTGCCAAAATATAATGAATTCTTCTTTAACTAAACGAACGGTGTGACCTGATTAACAAAAATTTTATGACGAATTTTTGCACTGACAAATAAAAAATAATTTATTATCGTTATGCACAAAGTTGAATTTATAGTGAGAAAAATTGTTACCCTTATGAAAATAAGCTAATCCCAAAGTCATATCTTACGATAATAAATCAGAAATTAATTTTATCCGGTGGAGGTTTTATGGAACACCTGGACTTAAACATATTCATTACATCCGCAGACGACGCCGAACTGGCGGAATATAAATTGCTGGCAGCTCTTAAAAATTATAAAGAAGAATTTCACAAATACAGGCTCTATCCGTTCTTCGGCGAAATTGTGGAAGTGAGCAACCAGCTGCATCAGTTAATCAACAGCAAAGAAGAATTCAACAAACTCCGTTCGAAAAAGATTACAGGCATCGATCTGGAAAATCAGCAGTTGATTTACGAATACACGGAAGAAAATCTTAGCGAGGAAAAGATATCGCGGGTATTTTCGTTTATCGAGTGGGCTCTTCCTAAAATAAAAGAAACGCTCGAGGAAGGAGCAGCCGTTTACGACTTTGTTGAAAATAATATAGAAATCAAAGAAATCGGACTTCTCCCGATTTACAAAGACGAGGGTTATTTTTTCGTAAGGGACAATCAGGAACGGATGCTCTATATTTATAAATTTTCGATGGCAAAAGTCGTCAATTCAAATGTGCCGTTCCAGTCGCTTAAAACAAATTTTTTGGAAGCTTTCAAAGAAGAAGCGACGGTAGTGCCGCCGGAAGCAATCAAACTCGAACTGATCAAGAAGTATCCCGACCTGCCTAATCCGGCGACTTACAATCTGGACACGGACGTGGACTTTCCGTTCAACGAAACCGTTCTGCCCGTGGCAAAACGGAAATTTATCCGTTTCCTTGCCGCTTAGGCACGGAGCGGAGAAACATTCCGAATTGCTTTTGTTCCTCGAGGCGGCACGACCAAACAAGGTCTCCGTCCCAAACCGTAATATCGGGGCAGCCGTCGCACATGCTCTGACGTCCGTCCTGCATAAAATCGACCGGTTGAATGAACAGAATCGTCTGCATGTGTACTTTGCGGAAAATATTCAACGGATTCTTGAGATAATTGGCAAAAGCTTTCCGGACTCCTCTGTCGAAAAGAAAACTTATCAGCATTGTCGAGCGTCCCATCGACGCCAGTCCCGGCGACGCGTACGAAAGATACGTTCCTTTTAGAAGATGATGGAATGTCATCACCATTTCCATAAACTTAGCGCCGGCATAGCCGTAAATTTTCCCTTTCGAGCCGAAGCGTTCGGTTAACAGCCATTTGAAAGAATCGACTTTTTCGGTTCCGTTGAGATATGCAGAAGGACTGAAGTCGGGATAGATTTTCCTCGCCTCGGCGACCATATCGGTCGAAAGGATATCGACCTTGCGTTCGTTGTCCGAATGATATGCGATTGCCTGCCAGTCGATTTTTTGTCCGCCGGCGTACCAATCGAACGGCAAATTCGGAACTACGTGCCTGAAGGCGATAAAAACCATTGTGTGTACTATGTCGATATTTTCTTCCGCCCATTTAATCATTTCGGGCAGATATTGAAGCGTGTCCTCGTAAACAGTCGAATTGAACGAGCAGGCAATTCCGCCCTCGTCGGCTAACATACGCGCATATTCGTATCTCAATTCGTTCAGTTCAATTTCATTTTTTCCTTTCCATTTTCCGCCTCTGCCCTGTTTGCTGTCCACGTGAAAAGTAAATCCGAAAACGCCGGCTTTTTTCAAATCCTTTAATAAAGATTTATCGAGCGCCGCGCCGTTTGTATTGAGTATCGGTTTCAAACCTCTCTTTTTTATTTCGGCTACGATTTCCACAATTTGAGGATGTAGCAGCGGGTCGCCTCCTGCGATCGAAATGCAATCCGAATTTCTTTTCGACTGGAATACGTCGAGCTCGCGTTTAATTTCGTCGAGCGTTTTGTGAGAATCTTTTTCGTTCTCGCGGTAACAACCGTCGCACGCAAGATTGCATATTGCAGTCGGTTCGAGCCAAGATATTGCGTTGTCCGCCAGATTCCACGGCAGCCGGTATAATTCCCTGTGATTTACTTCCTGACCGTTCATTTTACCCCCGCTATTTATTTAACAATGTTTATCTTCTCCTTACCGTAAAATCGTAAAAGAACCTATAAGAACGGCGCTATTGCGAGTTAATAAATAAATCTACGATAAATAATTTTATAACGAACCGTACTTAGCCTGCGCAAAAGAATTCGAATGAATTTTTGAGACGGATTCGTAATCCAAAAATTTAACTCTTTCTTTTATATCTTTGAAAGCCGAGTATCCGATTTTCGCTTCGAATTCTTTTTTCCTTTCATTTGCCGCAACTATATAAAACCCGGCATTGAAATCCTGAAGATCCGTGAATTTTAGTAAAGAGTTTTGAATATCGGTCGAGTGTTCCACTTCGAAAAAGGAATGCGGAAGTTTTCTGGAATTAAACCAAATAACGTCGACAGTTCCGGCTCTTCTGACAATTTCGGGATAAGAGAAATTTAATATTCTGTCGTACGCCGCAATGTCGCCCAGTTTTGTATTTAAGAACTTTTTATTTTTATCCTGCGGAGGGATGTATGTTTTGAAGCCTTTTAAATTTCCTATTTCGAGCAGCAGTCCCTGGTAGTACGAATGATTAAAGTCGGCGTTTCGCGACGGCGATTTTTCCAGCTTGAATTTGTTTAATATCTCCGCCTTAGATTCATTTAAAGCCCACAATCCCGGTTTTATCTTAAAAAAGAATCTGCCGTCCTGAACAATTCTGCGTATCGACGCATATGGAGTTTTAGTAGCCCAATTCGAGACGTCAACGTTTTGATAGAGGAAACCCAGAGTGGCATAGCCGCCGTTCTTTCTCATTACTTCAATTACTTGTTCGTACTGCTTCATGACTTTCCGTTTTTGGGAATAAGAAAAAATGCGTACGACCGGACACGGAGCGGTTAGTTTATTTACTTTTTTCAATCACGCCCTGAGTCCGGTTATAAGTTTATTTAATTCGAGCTATTTGGTTTTGCCCGTCCAGAATTTGGTTCCGAGCGCCGCTCCGGCAAAAAATCCGAAGACCAAACTGCTCAAATCGTCCAGCCATTCCGTATTCGAAAAATGATTTGCAATCAAAAGCAACGCGGAAACCGCTCCGAGCGTTATCCCGAATATTCTTGAATGAGTTATTTTTAAAAGTTTGTTATACATCCCGTTTTGCCGTAACCGGATTTATTATTTGTATCGAATAAAACGCCCTTTAATTTTGCCTTCTCTTATTGAAGTCAAACATAAAATATATTTTAATGTCAATCAAGCCGAGGCGAAAGATTAGTAATACGCGTTAAATTATTTTCTCCTTCTTTTCTATATCGGTATAAATTTTGTCTATTTCTTTTTGTAATTTGATAGTACGGCTCAATGCAGTGACAATACGGCAGTAACGCGGGGCGTCGTCCATTATTCTGCCTTTTCTGTCTTTCAGATATTTACTCAAAACCTGGTAGCCTCCTATCTGGTAATTCCAGACTTCCGGATTGACGCCCTCGAAATATTTTTCGTCGTTTATATAAATACGTTGTTCTTCCTCTTTGTAAATAACCTTTTCGATTTTATCGTTTGATCCGCTTCCCTGATATTTAGCTATCGGTTTATCCAACGTTTTGCTTTTTAAGAGATGTAAATCGGCGAGCTCGTTGCCTAATTTTGACATCGATTTAAATAACTTATATTCCGTAGTAAAGGGCACGCGCGGGAAATCAACTTTAAGAAATTCGGAGTATGTCTCTCTGTAAATATTGCTGTAGAAAACGGCGTAGACGTAATAAATGATTTCTTCCGGCGACGGTTTACGTTTGTATGCTGACTTTAGAAGGTTAAATATATCATCAGGAATATTGGGTTCTCTTTCGGTTTGGCGCTGGTTGAACAGGTCTTTTTTGTTTTTGTCTGGATAAAGATATAAAGGGAAAAGCAGTTCACCACCACGATAGTATAGATTAAAATCAATAATATTTTCAGAGATAAAAACAAGATTCCATAAATGTTCCGATCCAACAACTTGCCCTGCTCTGCCAATTGTCAAACCAATATTCTCTTCCAGCATGTGGCGCATGATTGATACTTGTGGGCTACTGTAAAAACCACGTGAATTACCAGTATAATATGTATATCTGATGTCGAACGGTCTATATGTTACTTTCTTAATTAGTTCACGTGAAGGTCCTGATTTTCTTATATCATTCTGTGCATTTTTTACTTTCCAGTCTCTACTATCTTTTCCTAAACCATATGATTGTCTTGCAATTTCAATATCTAAACGGATAAAATTGTTAATCCTTGTCCATATTTCATGCTCATCGAAAGCAATAGTCATTGAATCTCTGCCACTTACAAAACCTACAGTGTTTTGTTTAAATATTTCATTAATTCTCTTCCATTCCAGATATTGCTGAATATGTGAAGTGTTTCGGGGAATAAAAAAATACCACGGTGAAGCAGGTTTGATTTCATTATAATTTTTTGCAGTAAAATCGTTTTTATCCAGCCAGTCATATTTCTTTTCCCGTAGTCCATACAGGTTGGCATGAAAAACCTTTGTCTTGCCCGGCTTCTTGTTTTTTATGAAAAGGGCAATCGCCACGCCCTGGCGAATATCGAATACGTTTTCGTCTTTTCCGCCGTCTGGCGCGGTTTCCTTTTTCAGGCTGTTTCCGTGCAGGTCGAGTATGTAAATCTCATCAAAAGTTTTCATCAAACTCTGGCGCATGCCGCGGAAAGTCGGGTTGTCCAGATAACTGTGGTTTGTAATCATCCCTACGATTCCATGACCCGACGTCTGGATTTTCCACTGCGCAAAGCGCAGAAATTTCACATAATCATCCTGTAGCCACAATTTTTTCTCGCCCAGAGGCTGACCGTCGACTTTATAGTAGCTTTGCGCTCCGTTAATATCTTCTTTGAGAAGGCGTTCAGTCCATTCGTTTATATTGGATGAAATACCGCTGTAAGGGGGATTGCCCAGAATAACGAGAACAGGCTGTTCTTTTTTTATTTTTCCCGCCAGATGACTTTCTTCGCTTAATGACGATATCCCCGGGATTTCGGTTTGACTGATTTCTTCCATTTCAAGAGTGTTCGTCAAGTACAGCTTGAAGCGCTCGTCGTCTTTCATTTTGTAACCCAGTTCTTCGAATATCAAACCGATTTTCAAATGACCGATTGCATAGGGAGCCATCATTAATTCAAAAGCGTGATAATTGCTTAAAATGTGTTTTTGAATCCATGCATGCAAGCCGCCTTTTCCGTATTTGCTCTTAAATTCTTCCGCTGCGAGTTTGATGGCTTCGGCGGGAAAAGTTAAAGTGCCGCCCGCCGGATCGAGCAGTTTTACTTCTTCGCTGGCAAGTCCGTCGTTTAGTTGAAACCTGCTTTTTAGAATCGAGTGGACTGCGCGTACAATATAGTTTACAACCGGTTCGGGCGTATAATAAACTCCCCGGCGTTCTCTTACTTCGGGATCGTAAGTAGCCAGGAAAGTTTCATAAAAATGTATAAGCGGATCCTTGCCTTTGCCGTGATATTCTCTCAAAATTTTGTATACGTCGGCAACGTTAAGAATTTCAGAAATATCGTCAACTATTATTTCGAGCGATTTTGGCGGGTCTTCAAGCGAGATAAAACGGAAGACGTCCCGGAGTATTCCTATTGTATGCGGAATATAATCAAATGCAAGTTTGCGGTTAAATTCATCCGAGGCTCTCGTTCTTGCCGCAAAAAGACCGTATGTAATAGTTTGCGCGTATAAATCAGCAAATTGTTTTTCCGTTAAAGACGCTATCAGATATTTTTTAAAAGCTTCATAAAAACCCGCAATATTATTATGCTCTTTTTTTCCCTTCTCTGCGCCTGATTCCTCCATTTCCAAGGAAATAATTTCATCTCTCAGAAAACGGGTGCGCTTTGCTAATTCCACAGCAAGAGTTTGCGCTGATTGAACTTTAGGCAAAGAATAAGAAAAGAATAATTCGAATAGTTCTTCAAAATCTTTTACCTGTTCAACCGGCGGAGCCGTTTTAAGTTTTTTTGCAATTACAGGACGGCCTATCATAGCTTGCTTAATGCGTTCGCCGTCCCTGTATAATCTAAACTCGTAAAAATTTGTCAATATTACGTTGGGAAACGTAGAAAGATATCGCCTCAGTTGTTCAGTATCCTCAATGTAATCAAGATTTGTAACCGAAGGCTCTTTGGCTTCAATGTAACCGGTAATATGATTTTTACCGTCCCATATCCTAAAATCGGGATTACCCGCCTCTGTTTTTTTGGGGAGAATTGTAACATCGACATTCTTAATTTCTTTAAGCGTAGCGAACTCTATTATTAGATTTTCGAGATGCTTATAATAGCTTTCTTCCCTGGCGTCTCCCTTATCTAAGGATTTTGTTAGATTTTTAAGATATTCTTCGATAAGACTTTTCACTAACCGGATCCTGAATTAATACTGAATCTGTGATTTTAATACTTACGTTTATCTCAAAAATGATTTGCCAATTACATTTAACGCAACAAATAAAATCATTCGTTTTAGGATGCCTCTTTGCCCTATAATTTATTTACTGAGGTTTGAACTTAATAATTTCAATTAAATCGCGCAATATTTATTTCACCAGCAGCATCGATTTTGTAAATTCCGCATTGCCGGCAGCGAGCCGGTAGAAATAAACGCCCGCGGAGAGTTCCGAAGCGTCGAACAAAATTTTATAGCCGCCCGGTTTGTGATATCCTTCGGCGAGAGTTTTTACTTCCCTGCCGAGAACGTCGTAAACCTTCAGCGATACGAAACCTTCTTTTCCCACGCTGTATTCGATTTGCGTCGAGGGATTAAACGGATTCGGATAATTCTGCATTAAATTGTAATCGTAATTTATTGCGCTTTCTTCTTTTATTGAAGTAGGAACGCCTTCGCCGTAAGCTTCGACTCCGAACCAGAGGGTATTAAGAACCGATTGATTCAAATCGACAACGAACTTGCCGCCGGCGTTAGGAAGAACCGTAAAAGCTTTCGTATAATTCTCTTTTCCTTTCGTATCGAGCGGAATAATTTTAATCGAATCGGCAAGGATGTTCAATTCGAGCGTCAAGTCGAGCGGAAGAATTTCGGTGGGACTTCCGCCCCAGCTGTTTTTGAGAGTCGTGTTGTTATTGTACCAGGTCATTCCTCTGTTTTGAATTTGCGAGGCAATCGTAATCAAAGATTTTCTCGATTCGGAAAGCGAGTCGCCTTCGAGCGAAAGCCATGTGATTACGCCGAAGTCGTTACCGCCGCGCGTATCGATAATCTTCAAGCCGCCGGCGTTTTTATTCAGCAATCCGTTAAAGAATCCTCCGCATCCCACAAATCGATCCGTAACTATGCTTATCGTTCCTTTATCGGCATCCCATTCGATTTCGCCCGTGTCGGTTTTGTAAGGATTGACAGGCGGCTGCTCAAGAGTTTCGAAGCCGGTTGTATGATTTCCGAAATACGATTCCGTTTTAACAGAATGTTTCAAAGCGAGTTTTCTGTCGAAATAAGTCGGACCCGTCCAGCCGGAAGCGTCTTCGCGCGGCAGCGCGTATATTGTGTCGGCTGTGTAAGAAAGATACACCGGCTCCGAAGAAGGTCTTACGATGCCGTTCCGAAATACGTATGCGATCGTCGGAAAGAACGACATCAAAACGGAGTTCCTGTTGATTGCAAAATAATTATTGATTTTATCGACGCTCCAGTCGTAAGCTTCGTCATAGGCAAAATACATAAATCCGTCGGCGTCGTTGAACGAAGCGTATCCGGCTGAAAATAGAACCGATTCGACCTGATATCGATTCGGGAAAGCGTGATTGTACTCGCTTACAGTAAACGGCTTCCCTTTAACCGGCAGTCCGGCATAGAGTCCGGGAACAGTCCCGCCGTTAACGTCTTTTACCATCGGCGTATTATTGATCAGCCAGTCGGTCGAAGACCACGGCTCGTTCGGAAATTGAGGATGATCCCAGTAAGCATGATTATCCACATAATCGCCGTCGGACATTGCCGCTAAATCGGCTGTGCCCGCATTCCAGTTCGTCGTTACAATCGGAACTTTTACGCCGATTGTATCTTTCAGGTATGCCATCATTTCTTTGAAATATTGACGTTCCAGATCGATATAGAATTCCGACATATCTTTAACGCGTTGCGAGGAAAATTGAACCGCCTTGCTGTAATCGATTCTCTTCACATTGCCCGACGCAAGCGATTCGCCTTCGCGCAGCCCTTCGATGCCTGCAGCGGCAAAACTGAAATCGTCGAACCAGAATGTATTGACTTCCAATCCGAGATTGAACGACAGGCGTGTATGTCCGTTATTGTCTTCCGGCGCTCTGAAGCTGAACGAAAATTCCTGCCAACCGGAATTCAAATTAAGCGACATTCCCGAGTAATAAGTATACGGGGAGCCGTCGTTCATTACGCTTACGCTTATTTGAACCGGAGCGCTCGATTTGGCGGCAAATTTGACCGTGTAAGTAGAATCTTTTTTAACTGTCGCATACGGATATTTGAACTGAATATGCCAGTTCTGGTCGGAAGATTTTGTCACTTCCACTTTTGCGCTTTTTCCGCCTTTGTAAGACTCGTTCGAATCGATCGTAAAAAGAGCCGCCGCGCCGGAATGTTGTTCGAGCTGCCAATTTCCTTTCGATCCCGATTCGAAGCCGCCGTCTTCGATTTGTTCGCCCGCGCCCGCTCCTTTTATATAACTATTCCATGCGTTTTTAAGCGCCTCGTCGTTTTGATATTTTTCTCGAAGGAATTCGATCCATAAACTGTCGAGCTTTTTCGAATAAACATAAGGGAGTTGTCCGCCGTCGGCAATCGGTTTGAGATTATTATCCCGCCAGAAACGATAGAGCGAATTTTCGTTAGTAATTTCAACCATTGCCATAACCGGGTCGTCTTTCAACGGCAAACCCGTATAAGGATTTACATGCGTAAGAAGCTGCCGGGCATATTCTTTATGAAGACTTTTTATATACGGGTCGAAAAAATTTACCCCCTTTCCGAATTCCGGAAGCGAATCGTAAGCCGGCACATTATCGTTTATTCTGAAAGTGCGCGACACATGAAGATTCATATTGATGTATATGCCGTTGCGTTTCAATTTATCGATCAGAAATTCGAGTATATCGAGATAATAGGAATTGAGTTCGCGCGTCGATGTTTTTCCCACCAGACTCCGGTTAGACCAGGGATTGTCGAGGTGATGAAGCCGGACGAGATTAATTCCGAATTTACGCATTCTTCCCGCAAGGAACTCGCATTTGTCCAACGGCGGGAATGCGGCGTCCGCTCCCAGATTCGTTCCCCAGAACCGTATCCGTTTCCCGTTAATACTAAAATGCCCGTCGTCGTCTGTCTTAACAAAATCTTTGATTTCGCTTACCGGGAACTTCGGCAGAAAATTCTGAGACGAGGTATCGTCCGACGGAAGATAAAAATTAAAACCGCCGGTAAAGTTTTGTCCGTTTATTGTAATTAAAGGAAGAATCACAAACCAAAGGAGGTGTTTTGTCAACTTCATCGCTTGCTCTGTTTAGTTAAAAGTTCGAATAATGGAGCGTTATGCGAGCGGATGTAATTTCGTATTGTATTGCCCGATAGCGTCAGGTCGGATTCGTTCCATCCGCCGGTAGCAGAAGCGCCGGGCTTCAGTGCCGCTGAGCTTTCGTTTTTATCCATAACCGACCAGTTGCAACTGCTCAATTTATTTTGTTCCATGAAGTCGAACCAGCGATTTGCTTCGTTCATATCGATATTGCCGTTGCCGCTGGCTTCGCTCAATCCGTATTCGGTTACAAATAACGCCGCTCCGTTGGCGAGCGCGTTTGCGGCTTTTGTTCTGTTGTATTGCCTGTGAGTGCTGGAATAAAAATGGAGCGAATATGCAACGTTAACA
The DNA here is from genome assembly GCF_051488665.1 of Melioribacter sp. Ez-97. Classification (NCBI taxonomy): domain Bacteria; kingdom Pseudomonadati; phylum Ignavibacteriota; class Ignavibacteria; order Ignavibacteriales; family Melioribacteraceae; genus Melioribacter; species Melioribacter sp. Ez-97. Next base: position 217,591 of record NZ_JBPSEG010000003.1, read on the forward strand.
TCGTCAATCGGGTCTTTTGCCGCGACGTCTACGTCCTGCGACCACGTGGGATTTCCAACGACGATTAAATTGTCCGGGTCGTATTCTCTGATGGTTTTAATCACTTCCACAGCGTACGGTTTGACGACTTTGCTCCACGACACCTGCATCGGCTCGTTGTAAATTTCGTAAATCAGATTCGGTCTGTCGCCGTATTTTTGAGCTATTGTCTTGAAAAATTCTTTGGCTTCTTCCAGATGATTTTCGGCGTGATGGTCGTGCCAGTCGACAATTACATAAATACCGAGATTAATCGCGGCGTTTATAACCGTTTCGGCTTTTTGCATTTCCGCATCCGGATTGGAAAGATAACCGCCGCTTTCGATTCCGACCGACGCTCTTACAATCGTGCATTTCCAATCGTCTCTCAGCCATCTTACGCATTCTTCGTTATAATACTTGCCGCCCCATTGACTCCAGAACAGACTCATTCCTCTCAACACTACGGCGGTATCGGCTTTCCCGACAATTCTGTTTCCGGCTGTTTTCAGAGGTCCGATCAACTCAACAATTGTTTTTGGACTTGCATCTTCAGCAGGATTCGTAACCGCCTGGTTTTCATCCTTGCAATTAAAAAAAGAAAAGGAAATTAGCGTTAAAAGAAGAAGGATATTTTTAATAGACATTATCGCTCCGGATTTTATTGAATTAATTCGAATTCCGTTTCCATCAAATCCTTGGAATTAGGTCCCACCATAAGTTTGAACTTGCCCGGTTCAAGAACGTAATTCATATTTATATCGAAAAATTTCAGACGTTCGACCGGCAATTCGAATTCGACCGTTTTGGTTTCTCCGGGTTTCAAATTTATTTTTTTGAAATCCTTCAACTCTTTAACCGGTCGCGTTACGCTTCCCACCAGGTCTCTGACGTATACCTGCACAATTTCTTGCGCTTCGTATTTTCCCGTGTTGGCAACATCCACGCTGAAACGCAGCGTGTCGCTTGCATTAACTTTATCAGTTTTCAATTTCAGGTTGGAATATTCGAAAGTGGTATAACTGAGTCCGTAGCCGAACGGATAAAGCGGTTCGAGACTGAAATCGATATAGTATGAAGTAAAACGCGGGTTTTCCGGATTGTACGGACGACCGGTATTTTTATGATTATAATAGAGCGGTATTTGACCGACTCCTTTAGGGAACGTAACCGTAAGTTTGCCTGACGGTACGAAATCGCCGAACAGAATATCTGCAACGGCGTTTCCGTGTTCGCAACCGAGATACCACGATTCGATTATAGCCGGTATATTTTCAGACACCCAGTTTATAGTCAGAGGTCTGCCGTTCATCAAAATCGCTATTACGGGCTTTCCGGTTTTATCTATTTCTTTTATCAATTCTTCCTGAACGCCGGGTAAATCGAGAGTGGCTCTCGAATGGGCTTCGCCGCTCATATCGCGGGTTTCTCCTATAACCACAATCGCCACGTCGGATTTTTTGACCGCTTCGACTGCTTCGGCAAAACCCGATTTATCGTTGCCGCGCACTTTGCACCCTTCGGCGTAATTAATCTTAATCCTGTCGCCGACTTTATTTTTCAATCCTTCCAGTATCGATACAACCGTTTCTGGCGTTCCCTGCTGCGACCACGGACCGAGCGGGTCGTCCTTCGACGCCGCGAGCTCGCCGATTAACGCTATCGACTTGATATTCTTATCCAGAGGAAGAAGATTGTTCTCATTCTTCAACAATACAACCGATTCAAGAGCGACTTGCTTTGCAGCCTTTCGTAATTCTTCATTTAAAGTAACTTCGGCTTCGCGCTGCGGATTGCAATATTTATAAGGATCGTCGAACAAACCGAGTTTGAATTTTGCTTTGAGAATTCGTCTTACGGCGTTATCGATATATTTAACGTCTACCTTTCCTTCTTTAACTAGCTCCGCCAGATGATAATGATAGCCGTTGCTTTCCATATCCATGTCTACCGAAGCTTCGATTGCAATTTTAGCCGCCTCTTTCAGATCGTGTGCGATTCCGTGAACGAGAAATTCGCCGATTGTATTCCAGTCGGTTAAAACAAACGCGTCCGAATTCCATTCGTTTCTGAGTATTTGGGTCAATAATAATTTATTTGCAGAAGAGGGCACTCCTCCGATTTCATTGAAAGCCGACATTAACGATCCGACGCCGGCTTCCACGGCGGCTTTGAAAGGAGGAAGATGAATTTCTCTCAGCGTACGTTCCGATATATCCACCGTGTTGTAATCTTTTCCTCCTTCGACTGCGCCGTAACCGGCAAAATGTTTGGCGCAGGCAAGTATGGAATTAATATCCGATAAGTTTTTACCCTGATAGCCTTTAACGCGCGCTGCAGCCATAACCGAACCGAGATACGGGTCTTCGCCGCTTCCTTCCATTATTCTGCCCCATCTCGGGTCTCTTGCGATATCGACCATAGGACTGAAAGTCCAATGTACTCCCGCAGCCGATGTTTCAATTGCCTGCATGCGTGCGGAGAGCTCTACTAATTCGGGATTCCAGCTGCACGCTTCAGCCAGCGGAATCGGGAATGTCGTTTTATAACCGTGAATTACGTCGAGCCCGAAAATCAATGGTATTCCAAGTCTGCTTTCTTCCACGGCGATTCTCTGGAGTCGTTTGGTTTGTTCGGCTCCCACAATATTCAAAAACGAACCGATCTGTCCACGTTTAATTAATTCTTCATGTCCCTCTTTCGGTTTTCTTGTTCTCGTTCCCGTATCCCATCCCGCGCTGTATTGAACGAGTTGTCCGACTTTTTCGTCGAGGGTCATTAAAGCGAGAACCGAATCGACTTTTTGATCGAGAGTTTTATTCTGAGCCGATACAAGAGCTCCGATAAAAAACAAAAGGAGATATTTTTTCATAATGTTAACCCTGTAAATTTTATAAAACAAATAGATGCATTTTTGATCGGGCAAGAATTAATGCAAAACTAAATTCTTCTTTAAATCCCCGATAATACAAACGGAATCGACAACATCTGCAAAGCGCAGACTGCAGGCGTCGTTAATTTTTTTCCAATTCGTTCCAGATTAGCGCGGCGGCTCCCATAATCCCAGCTCCTTTGCCCGGAAGAGCCGAAGGAATAATTTTCACTTTGTTCTTGAATATATTCAGCATCTGCCTTTCCATATATTTTTTCGTCGGTTTGATAATCAGGTCGCCGGCAAGAGCCAGTCCGCCGTAGAGTATTATTGCTTCGGGGCTCAGATGCACTACGGTATCTGCCAATTTGAATCCGAGCGCTTTTGCCGTAAAATCAAAAGCTTCGAGAGCGATTTTATCTCCTTTTACCGCGGCATTGTAAATATCCTTTGCCGATAATTTTTCGCAATTCAATTTTCTCAATGAACTCGGATACGGATATTTAGCCATCAATTCGAGCGCAGTTCTTTTGATTCCGGTAGCCGAGGCATACGTTTCGAGACATCCCAGTCTTCCGCATCCGCATAGTCTGCCGTTGGGATCGTATGTAGTGTGCCCGAGTTCGCCGGCAAAGCCGTCGCTGCCGTATACAAGATTTCCGTCGACTACAATGCCGCTGCCGAGTCCCGTGCCAAGCGTAATAACGATGAAATTTTTCATTCCTTTCGCCGCTCCGAAAATCATTTCTCCCAGAGCCGCTGCGTTTGCGTCGTTTGTGATGACCACAGGCAAATCGGAAAATTCTTTAATAAGTTTAACTACATTGACTTTACCCCAATTCAGATTGGGCGGCTTTTCTACCGTGCCTTTATAGTAATTTGCATTCGGCGCTCCAATGCCTATTCCCACCAATTCATATTTTTTTTCAAATTTCTTAAACGACTTATTTGCCGCATTAAATATTCTTTCGAATAATTGCCGCGCGTCCAATTCCGCTTTTGTCGGCAGCGAAGCGTCGTAAATCAGTTTCCCTTTCCGATCGACGAATCCGAATGCGGTATTTGTCCCCCCGACATCGATTCCCATTACCAGCTGAATTTTGCTCATTTTTACTTTTCTCCCGTTATCCGAAAAATGGTTAAACCAAATTATTAAACAAATTTTATGCCTTTTCGGAAGTACAGAAAACGGCGCATTTGAAGCAAAAAGAAAATTCCGGTTATTAAATTAATACAAATGATTATTAATTTAATAAATTTTCGGGTGGCTCCGGTTATCTCGATACGCTGCGCTACTCGATAACCGTCACAAAAAAGGTTTTCGAGTTTTTTCGGCGACAGCCGAAAAAGTATCGAGAAAACCGTCATCCGGGAGTTATCTCAAAACGTTTCTTTCGACAGCTCCGCTGCTCGATAACCGTCACAAAAAAAGGTTTTCGAGTTTTTCCGATTTTTAATCGGAAAAGTATCGAGAAAACCGCCGTTTGGAAATTATCTCAAAACGTTTCTTTCGACAGCTCCGCTACTCGATAACCGTCACAAAAAAAGGTTTTCGAGTTTTTTCGGCGACAGTCGAAAAAGTATCGAGGAAACCGTCGTTTGGGAGTTATCTCAAACCGCTTCCTTCGACAGCTTCGCTACTCGATAACCGTTCTCAAAATAAAGGTTTTCGAGTTTTTTCGGCGACAGCCGAAAAAGTATCGAGAAAACCGTCATCCGGGAGTTATCTCAAAACGCTTCTTTCAACAGCTCCGCTACTCGATAACCGTCACAAAAAAAGGTTTTCGAGTTTTTCCGATTTTTAATCGGAAAAGTATCGAGAAAACCGTCGTCCGGGAATGATCTCAAAACGTTTCTTTCAACAGCTCCGCTACTCGATAACCGTCACAAAAAAAGGTTTTCGAGTTTTTCCGATTTTTAATCGGAAAAGTATCGAGAAAACCGTCGTCCGGGAATGATCTCAAAACGTTTCTTTCGACAGCTTCGCTACTCGATAACCGTCACAAAATAAAGGTTTTCGAGTTTTTTCGGCGACAGCCGAAAAAGTATCGAGAAAACCGTCGTTTGGGAGTTATCTCAAACCGCTTCCTTCGACAGCTACGCTACTCGATAACCGTTCTCAAAATAAAGGTTTTCGAGTTTTTCCGATTTTTAATCGGAAAAGTATCGAGAAAACCGCCGTCAACAACAAAAAATCAGAAGGACAATTTCAGTGAAAATTCGAGTTCGAGCGGTTCAAACATATTGGCGAATCTTTGCAAACGTGCTCCTTCCCGGCTGCCTCTCATGCCTCCCCCGAAATCCCCAGTCATACGAGCCGGTTCTTCGGTTTCGATTTTCACCTTTATTAAATTGTCATCGTCCCGGTTTATCAATCCGGTTCCGATTGGCATCTGCAATTCATAAATGATCTCGGATTCAAAACGGTTTATGTCGGCGATAATACCGTAAGTATTATCAGATTTATTAATCAATGCCAGAGGATAATTTTCTTCGTTGAGTATTTCGATTTCATTTTGATTTTCCAGAAACTCTTGCAGCCGTTTTTCGAACATCTTACGCATCTCTTCCCTGTTTCCGAGCATATCTCTATTAAAATCGCCGGTTCTTCTTTCCCGGTAAACTATCGGAAACTTCAGACCGACTTTCCGATTATCTGATTCGACCCATAACGTTAGTCCCCCTCTCAATACCGGCGCAAAACTCCTGAAGTCTCCGAAAGTAATACAAAGGTACAGATTCTGATTGTCGTTCGTGTAGGCGGCCCCGATTTTTTTGTCCTCGAAATTATAAAACTTGCCTTTCCATTCGGAAGGATTAGCGTCGATAATAACATTTGTTACTTCGCTCTTTTCTAAAAGTATGGCAGACGAGCAGCCGGATATTAAGAGCGTTAAAATTATTATTCCTCTTCTTATGCTTTTCATAATTCACCCGGTTTGATTTACGTATTTTTTGACAACGCAAATCCGAACCGGGTTTATAAATTATTTGAAATAGCCGCTTACAAAAACCAGAGGAGCATTCCAATTGATGGCAATTTCGTTTGACGACCAGCTGCCGGTATCGTCCGCGTAACACATTGCGGGAGGAGTATTTTTGTCGAATAATTTTAACAGAACAGGATCCTGAAGGTTTTGATTCGGACCTCCGGACAAGAATCCCGGCACAGGCTCTTCTATGCCGTCGGATGCAGTCGGACGATGATGCGGATGACGGACGTAATCGGCGCCGATACCGGTAACAAACGAAATTTTATGCGCGTTAGCTCCCAGAATATAATTCAATTGTCCTAACGCCAGATTATAAAAATTCTTATCGCCGGTTATTTCATAGCCTATAATTAAAATTAGCGCATTGTTCAGGACGTCCGAGTTGCAACCCCAACGATATTCTCCCGGCAGAATAGTAACCCCGTAGCCGTCTCTGTCGCTTTTTGCGGTAAGGTAATCCGAATAAGCAAGCAATTCCGCTTTGATTTTATCTTTAATATCTTCCGGAATATTTCTTTTGGAACTATTGGCGAGAATGGTAAAGTACGCCAGGTCGTTGAGTTGCGACCAGCTGATCGATTTAAAACGGAAATTATTTTTGCGCGCATATATTGTAAAATAATCGAGATATTCCTTGTCGCCTGTGGACATAAATAATTCCGCCGCAGCCCAGGCTCTTTCGTCGGAATCGTCCCGATCGCCGTATTCGCCCGTAACCGTGCCTTCGGGATTTTTAAAGCCTCCCGTCGGTATTATTCCGGGATTATCAGATAAAAATTTCCATGCCGCGGTAGCCGCATCGAGATACTTTTTAGCGAGGTCTTTATCGTAGTCTTTTATCAAACGGGACGCTTTAGCCAAAACAGCCGCAAAGTCTGCCGTCGCGGTCGAAGAAACGTGATAGATCAAACGTCCTTCTTCAACGTCTTTATCCGGCATTACAAAGTCTTCGAATTTTTCTTTAGTAACTTTTGTGAATACAGCGCCGTCCTCCCTCTGCATTTTCAGCATCCAATCGATTTCGAATAAAGCTTCGTCGAGAATATCGGGAATACGGTTTCCGCTTTCGGGAATATTCAAGCTGTCGCTCAAAAATTTAGCGGGGAAAAATTCGTATGCCATCAACAATGTTCCTACGGTAACGCCCGCGTTAACTACATACTTACCGTAATCGCCAGCATCGTGCCAGCCTCCTGTAACGTCTTTGTAGCCTTCTCCCGCAAGTGGATGAAACCGCGCGTCTTTTGTATGGCATTTACCGTATTTAAATTCTCCCGCATATTTACTTTCGAGTCCGACTCCGCATCTTTGATAATAATACGATTTGAGAGACGCGTTAAATAAATTATTGTAAACTGTATCCGATATTTCAAACGTCGGCGATTTTTTACCGTTAGCAAGCGCAATATAATATTTGCCCGGCGCGTCGAAACCGGAGAAGTCTCCTTTATAAATATCCATTCCTGTTGCGGGGTCGTTTTTCGTTTTTAATCGAATCGTTCCTTTAAATACCAGCTTGCCGTCGGATGCGTCATGCAGATAAAATGAATCAGCAGGTTCGTTTATAAAAAAATACTTTGGCGCGTCGGTTAAATATCCCGCCTGATTAATTGAAATACCGCCGGCTTTTGCCATTAACGAAATAAAAAAGAAGAGTAAAAAAACTGTCTTGTTCATGATTAGCCCCGTGAAAATTGGCGTTAAACTTTTTTCAAAGATAATTAAAAATATCGATAATAAGTAACGCCTTCAGGCAAAGTAATTGAGTGGCAAAAGCTCTCAAACAAGAGGGCGCGATGTAAAAAAAAGACGGCGTATAACGTGAAAAACTTTTTACACGCCGCTAAATTTAATTTATTAAATAGTATGAACTATTTCGGTTGTTTCTTTTTGATCGGCAGCGACTACTTGATTAAAACTATTTTTTGCGTTTTGACGGATCCGTTCAGGTTGTAATTGACAAAATAAGTTCCGCTCGACAAATTAAATTTATCGGCATTAAGATAATACGAGTGTTTTCCGGACGATTGATACTCGTCCAGAAGCACAGCGATCTTTTGACCGAGTATGTTATAAAGCGAAACTGCAACTCTGCCGCTTTCCGGCTGACGCCATTCGAGCGTGGTTCCCGGATTAAACGGATTTGGATAGTTGGGACTGACTGTAAAATCATTAGTCCGCAAATTTTCCTCGTATTCGGTTTTTGTAATAATTTCCTTTCCGTCCGGCGGAACAGGCAATTTTACCGAAGTATAAAGATGAAATTCACCCGGCTGTAAACTTACAAACAAACTGCCGTTTTCCACTGATACGCTGTCACCCGTAAAGTAATCGTACCAATACCCGTCCTCAGGGAAAGAAAAATTTACAGATCGGGATACAACGTCGAAGTTGCCGATGATTTTAACATTCATCGCGGTATCCAGCAGAGTAATCTCCTTTGTCGGTCCGGTCACATTCATATTGAAATCATCGGTAGAAAAGACCGGAAAACTCTTTTTGAGTTTTATTAATTCAGCAAAAAAACGGAAAAGTTTTTGGCGTTCGGATTGTTCAGGCGAAGTGTAATAATCCCACCTGACCGGTTTTTCGCCCAGTCTTCCGTTATAATCAATCGAATAGTCATAACCCAGTTCTTCAAACTGCCACATCATTTTGGGACCGGGAACGGTAATAAAAAATGCCGCCGCCAGTTTAATTCTTGCAAGAGCATAGTTGAGTTTTTTGATGTCGTAATCGCCCGAAGAATTTCCCCAATGTAGGTTTTTGTACATAAGTCTCTCTTCGTCGTGGCTCTCCATATATCCTACCAAATGCGGATTCGAAAATCCTCTTGCCTTATAAGAAATTCTGTTGAAGTTCGATTTGCCCGCGTCGTTCCATCCCATAGCGGCTTCCGAATAATTATAATTTAGATTGCCCCACAACATCATTCCGTATTGGGACAATTCCCTCTCTTCCGAATCGGCTGCAAAATGTTCCAAAATCACATACGCTTCCGGATCGGTCTGCCATACTTTATCTGCCATTCTCTTTAATATTTTGATACGAGCTGCGTCGTAATTGCCTCCGTCGCCCGGAGTGTTAGTAAATCCTTTGGTAAAGTCGAATCTGAATCCGTCCGCTTTAAACTCATTAAGCCAGTATGATGTAACTCTGTCAACGTAATACTTTGTGTTGGCGCTTTCGTGATTGAAATCGTAGCCCCAGTAAAATACAGGATTAGGCGAAACCTGATTAAACCACGGACTGTCTGCTGAGGGTCTTCCCTGCGCGGTATCCCAATACATCCTGACGAGCGGATTTAGACCGAACGCATGATTCAAAACCACGTCGAGTATTACCGCTATTCCGTTTGAATGGCACGAATCGATAAATTCTTTCAACTTTTCAGCCGTGCCGTAATATTTATCGACAGCGAAATGCATCATCGAATTATATCCCCAGCTCGAATTGCCTTCGAATTCCATTACCGGCATTAGCTCGATGGCATTGACTCCGAGCTTTTTAAAATAGCTGATTGTATCGATTAGAGTAGCAAAACTATGGGTTTTTACAAAGTCTCTTACGAGCGTTTCATAAATTACGAGTTTTTCTTTCGGAGGTTTCTCGAAATCCGTTATTTTCCAATTATATTTTGCCGGAGTGGTATTGATTACTCCCACAATGTTTTCGGTTTTGCCGTAAGGATATTCTTTCAGGTTCGGATAAACGGTTGACGGAATGTAAGAATCGTTCCACGGATCGAGGATTTTTTCACAGTAGGGGTCGGGCATTCTAATAACGCCGTCCACCAAATATTGAAAGGCATACTCGGTTGAGGGCGTAAGATCGTTTAATTTAATCCAATAAATTACGCTGTCGGGTCTCGCTTCGTATTTATTCATCAAATAATTGTCGTCGACTTTCCAGTCGTTAAAATCGCCCAGCACGTAAACAAACTTTTTATAAGGAGCAAAAAGAGCAAGGTATATTCCGTCTTCTTTGTAATTAATTCCGTGTTGAAGACCCTCGGGCATTTGACTTTCGGGAATTGTCGGGACATTAACGATGGCAAACTCAACGGTATCCTTAAGCCCTGTTATGCCTTCGGCAATTATTCGCGCTAAGTTCGTATGAATATTCGGATCCGGAACGAAAGAATACACAATGGAATCAGCGTTTGATTCGGCGAGCAATTGACCGTTTATAAACAAACTCATACTCTTTGTCGAAGTTCCAATGGCGGCGCTTCTGGCTGAAATCAGTACGGGATTATTATTTGTAATGAAATAAGGCGAACGCATCGGATCGCCGTAATAATTATTCACCGCCGGCGAATTTAAAACTACCGTAATTCCGGGCTCATAAATCGGGACAAATATATCCTCGGTTTGTTTCGAGCCGTCGGCGCTCCTTAATACAAAACAGAGTTGAATAATGTCCACGGCAGGATTATCAACATTATAAAACTTTCTCGGGTTTTCTATAGTAATCCTGTAGACATTTTCCGCAATCCTGCTCAATTTCGGTTGAACCGAATTATTCCCCCAGTTGCCGATTACCTTTTCCCACGCCGTTACGTTTCCGTTTTCATCCCTCAATGTAACGCCTGTATGAGCGTAAACGTCGCCCTGATATCCGGCAATCTTATTTGGGTGCGTTGCGTTGGTTACGTCGAAGGTGATTGTAATATTATCTGTTTGCGACGGATATGCCGGGGAGCTTGTAAAAATGGTTTGAGAATATATAACGCTTGTAAATAATAAGAGAATGCATAAATTCAATATCGTCTTAATTTGATTGTTATGTCTGTAATAGTTTGGGGCAAACATATAAAAGAGCCTCTCGTTTTAGCGGTGAAAATAAAAACGGAAGGCTATCCGATATTGATAGCCTTCCGGTAAAAATGTCAGTTCTTTTTAATCGTATAAGTTAATTTTTCAGGGTCGAATCGTATTGTGTAATTTCCCGCTTCGGGCAGAGGGATATTGTCTCCTCCGGCGTCCAGCGTACCGTCGCCACCGGTATCTCCATAGTTAAGCGCCCAGTCGTCATTTGCTCTGAACTTAAATTCTCCGGCGTTAAAGTCTGCCGTTATTTCCCACACTTTTCTCTGACCGTTATAGAACATATCGACATCCTGCGACCAATCATACGGGGGTACTGCAGAGCCGATAATGCCCCAATCATCTGTTTTGGTTAGAGAAATTGTCAAAGCGTCAACGTTTACATTAAATTTATACGTTCCGGCATCAACCACATAATTGCCGCCGTCAGGATCGAGTACGCCCGTATAATCAACGCCGGATTTTGTCAACGTGCCGCCGTAGTTCGGACCATTCCAATTGGGCGAAAGAGTAACTTTAAATTCGACAGTTGGATTATCTCCGTCTTTAAGTCGTATTATACCCTGGTAAATGGAATTAAATCCGTAAGAAAACAGTCTGCCGTTTTCGGCTCCCGGCGACCATCCCTGGTAGGAACCGGGAACATAAATCATCGGATAGTTAATTACAGCGTCATACGGGACAAACGCGGCAGACTTAATTTCAGAATAGACCGTTTCCACATAAGGACTAACGGTAGCTGCCACTCTGTAATAGACTGTTACATTTTCCCCGATCGAATAATTCCACGAGAGTATAAGCGTATTAATTGCATCGACAGTGGCGCTCCCGCTTAGCTGTTGAGTCGTAATAAGATTGGCGACATTTTCCGAAAAGTCGCTCTTAGGCGACAATTGTACCATATAGGTTACCGACGCTTTAAAGCCGAAATCCGCCGCTGACCAGGAGAATCTGACGAGACTGTCGGCATTATTAACATTAAACGGCACATTCAAGGATAAGTTCGCCAGTTCAGGTCCGGCAGGATTTGAGCTGATTGTTGGTTCCGTAATATCTCGTTCGCACGAGATCATCAGAAATCCGACCAACGCCATTAGTAAAGTTGTTAATGTTATTTTTTTCATTTTTATCTTCCTTAAACTGTAATACTTATCATTTTTAATAACCCGGGTTTTGAATAAGATTCGGATTAGCATTGAGATCATTTATTGGAATAGGATAAAGGTCTCTGAAAGAAGGCGTTTGGATACCTTCTTTTACTTTTCCTTTCCACTGCCAGACGTAAGGACCGCTAGTAAATTGTCCGAAACGCACTAAATCGGTTCTTCGGTGCCCTTCCCAGTATAATTCGCGTCCTCTTTCATCAAGAATGAAATCGAGAGTAAGATCGGATGCGGTAATATTGCCCGAATCATTGCCATACGCTCGTCGTCTCAAAGCGTTTATGTAGCTGACTGCAGTTCCGATATCTCCGCCCGAACCTCCTCTTAATACGGCTTCGGCGTACATTAAGTAGGCGTCTGCAAGACGGAACATCGGGAAATCGGTGCTTACAAATGTTGCATGGGCATTAGGAGCCGGACCTCCGTTGGAGCTAATATTTTTAAATTTAGTCACTCCGATTCCTTCCGTAAACGTGCCAACGTTGTTAATATCCCATTTCCAGGTCGATTTATCAAAAAAGAACATAGCTCTTTTATCGGGACCCTGATACTGAGGATCGGAATCAAAATCGCTCTCTTTGAGATTAAACTTAGCGACGAAATTTTTAATAGTTCTAATACCGCCCCATCCGCCGTCTATTCCGTTCAAGGGCATTCCGCCGCCGTTGGAAGCGTGCACAATGAAAGTCATGCCTCCGTACTGCTGAGTGTTTTGTCCGTCGAAAGTAATCGGGAAAATAATTTCAGGACTCGAATTATTGTCGGCTGTAAATAAATGTTCGTAGCTGTTGTCGAGAGAATAGCCCGCCGAAATAACTTTATTCAAATAAGTAAGTGCGTCTGTGTATCGCTCTGTACCGGTATACACTTTTGCATTGAGATACAATTTTGCAAGCAGAAACCATGCAGCTCCTCTGTCTGCCCGCGCATATTCATTCTGTCTTGCGGGCGCCAGCTCGTTTTCAATTTCTTTCAACTCATTTTCAATATACTCGAAAAGTTCAGAGCGTGTTATTCTTCTCGGGAAGAAAGCGCCCGGCAGGTCTTCCTCGGTAACAAAAGGAACATTGCCAAACATATCAATAGCGTGCCAGTACGAAAGAGCTCTTAAAAAGCGAGCTTCCGCTTTATATGTTTTTAACTCCGTTTGAAACGCCCCGGAAGTAGTGTCGATGGCTTTGTTGGCGTTTCTTATAAATTCATTACATATCGATATCGTGTAAAATATTCTTGAATAGAGAGCCGAAATAAAGACATCATTAGGAGACCATGTGTGCCAATGGAAATCTTTAATAGTGGCGTCGTCCCATGCAATAATAGCTTCGTCCGTCGGAAGTTCCTGCAGTCCCCAATACTGTCTCAGGTAATTGCCGAAATTTTCGTCGATGCCGGCGATGTCGGGATTGCCTCCTCCGCCTCCGGTTTGACCGCTTAATGCGTAACTGGCATATAGTTTAGCCAGAGCCTTTTTATATGCCGACTGATCCTTAAAGACGTTATTTAACGTATTTACATTCGGATCTATTGGTTCTACATTCAAATCGTTTACGCACGATGTAAAGAAGAATGCAGAAAGAATTATTGCCGTTATAAATAATGTAATCTTTTTCATCTTTTTTTCCCTTTTTTAATATTAGTAGTTAAGGCTGATAGTCATCATATAGGTACGCGGACGCGGGTAGATGTTATTATCGATTCCATTAACTACTTCCGGATCCAATCCGCTATAGTCGGTAATTACGAATACATTCTGAACAGACAAACCGATACGCCCACCAATATTATTTCCGAACAACGATGAAAAATTATAACCGACGCTTATGACATCCATTCTGAAAAACGATGCGTTCTCAAGATAGAAACTCGACCAGTATTGTGCCGTGGTAAAGTTCGTCTTTTTAACATCGGTTAAGATATTCGACAGAAAACCGCTTTGATTATAAATCTGTTGATAGAGCGCTCTGTTTGAAGCGTTATTGTTGTAGACATAGTTGCCCAGACTTAGCCTGCCGGAGAAACTAAAGTCAAAATTCTTGTAATTAATCCGCGACGAAATACCGACAAGATAATCGGGGTCGGGCGATTTCATGTAATATTTATTCAGTTCGTTGCCTGCAACGTTGCCGCCTTGTCCGCTTTTATCCACATAAAGTCCTTCAATCGGATTACCGTTTTGATCATAAACCTGGGTGAAAAGGAAGAATACGCGAGCAGGATATCCGACAGCGAATTTCTGAACCGTATTACCGACTCCGCCTGCAATATCGCCCGTATTGACTCCGGGGTAATTCGGATCGTCGGTTAGCGTAAGTTTGGTAATTTCATTTTTGTTATAAGTCATATTAATACCCAAGTCCCATGAGAAATCCGATTCGAGTATAGGAGTAATATTCAACCCGACTTCAACGCCTTTATTTACCATCGAGCCGACGTTTGTCAACAAATAATTCGAGAAGTTACTGCCTACCGGAATCGGAATGCTGTTCAACAAATTATCCGAGTTATTCTTATAGACGTCTATAGAGCCGGTAACGCGGTTATTTAACAGAGAGAAATCCAAACCTGCGTTCAACGAAGTGAGAACTTCCCACTTGATATTAGCGTCGTATGCATCGGGTCGAAGAGTGGGATAGAACTGGTCGCCAAATTGATAATAGGCGCCGGCAGTGCTCAGCGTATAAGTCGGGATATACGGGTAGTAGTCGTCCCCTATATCCTGCTGACCGGTTTTACCCCAGCTTACGCGAAGTTTAAGCTCGTTAACAAGGTCTGATTTTCCGATGAACGGTTCTTCGGTCATTTTCCATGCGAACGCAACCGCCGGGAAAGTGCCCCATCTGTTGTTCTCGGCAAATCTCGAAGAACCGTCGTATCTGATTGTCGCAGTAAGCAGATACTTGTCCAATAAAGTATAATTGAGACGTCCGAAGAATGAGATTAAGAAATATTCGTTTTTATAAGGCGTAACGCGGGCGCCGGGCACCGTGGGATCCCATGCGCGATTCGAATTTTCACCTTCGTTATAAAAATGCTGATAAGAATAACCGCCGGTGAAATCGAATTTATTTATTCCCAATTCTTTATTGTAATTCAGATAAAGGTCCAATAAGCTGTTTGTCTTTTTCTGCCAGTACTCCCGTATCTGATATTCCGGCTCTCTGTAAGACCACGAAGCCAATGTATCCGTAATATCGCTTCCATCAGTTTTATAATAATCGTAACCCAAATTCAAAATCGCCTTTAATCCCGGTACATAAGGGATGTTATAGTCAAACTTGCCGCCTACAATATAGCGGGTAGCAGTCGACGTATTATCGCGGTATTCCAGACGAGCCACCGGATTATGAGTCGCAATATTATTTGGCAAACCGTTAAGAGGATCACCCGAGCTGAGTTCCGTCCAGGCTGTATACCCTCCATAACGAGTGTTTCCGTTTTTAACAGGCTGCGTCGGATCAAATTCTACAGCAGAACCGATAGCGTCGGTATTGGAAAAATTATTGCTTATCCAGGACGCGTTACCGTTTATTTCCATTGTCAGATTTCCATCCAACAAAGTAGGAGTTAGATTAAGCGTCACATTTTTTCTGTCGATATTGTTATACTTAAGAATTCCATCCTGGTATAAATATCCTAAAGAAAGACGGTAAGGCACCGAACCGATCGAATGACGGATACTAATGTTATGCTCTGTTTCCGGAGCCACTTGATATATTTCTTTCTGCCAATCGGTATTGGCATTTCCCAGACGATCCAGCGCCGCCGACGTTAAGCCATGATTTTCCACTCTGTCCTGTACAAGAGCTCTGAATTCGTCGCCGCTGAATACCGGCATGTAATTATAAGGAGAAGACAAGGAAAAATTACCGGTGTAATTAACCAGCATTCTTTCGGCGCCTTTTAATCCTTTTTTGGTTTTTATTATGATAACGCCGTTAGAGGCTCTCGATCCGTAAATTGCGGTAGCCGAAGCGTCTTTAAGTATAGTAATCGATTCGATGTCGTTGGGATTAATTGTCGAAAGCGGATTAGCCATTCCGCTTATTCCGGTACTTTCTAGCGGAATATTATCTATTACAATCAAAGGATCGTTGTTTGCAGTAATAGACGATCCGCCGCGAATTCGGATCTGAGCTGCAGCTCCGGCTTCGCCGCTTAAAGTATTGGCAACCACGCCGGGCGCTTTGCCGATTAACAATTCCTGAGGCGATGTAATAACTCTCTTGTCAAAATCTTTAGCGGAAATTGCCGCAACCGATCCGGTAGCGTCGGATTTTTTCACCTCTCCGTATCCTATTCCGACTACTACAACTTCCGTTAATTGCTCCGCTTCTACATTCATGGCAATTTCGAGATATTTCTGATCGACTATGGTTACTTCCACCTTTGCATAACCGACGCTCGAAATAACAAGCACAGAGCCTTTTCTTACTTTTAATCTGAATTCTCCGTTAACATCAGTAGCCGTTCCATTCGTAGTGCCTTTTTCGATAATGTTGGCTCCGATTATCGGAGAGCCGTCTTCGGCGTCAGTAACCTTTCCGCGTAATTCCCATTCCTGGGCATAAAGAACCGAACCCGCTTGCATTAATAAAAATACTATTAAAAACAGTATTCCTTTGGATACAGCCGGAATGCCGGTTCTTTTAGCGGATAGTACGCCGTCTTTAATAAGCGTTAAACTTAAATGGCTGTCTGCGTTATCGCATGAATTCGCCACCAAGTTTTCATCTTTGGGTTTCATCATATTTTCCTCCCGCCATTGTGTGATTATTTTGTTTAGTAATTAATTTAGTTTGGTTATTTTGAATCAAACTATATCCCCCGCTTAACAATAAAATGAAACTTTCGTATTTAGATTTATATTCTTTCATAAGCCTTACTTTAATATCATTATCTGATAACCGTTTAAAGAAATTTTTTCGTCGGAGTTAATTTTATTTCCCGAAACGAGGTCGGTCATCGTTCCCGGTCTCTTAATATCAATCTCTTTCGGTTCGTCTTTTATGTTTGCTATAACCATTATTTCTTCGCCGTCGAGATTTCTTTTATATGCCAGTATATTTTTCCCGGCAAAGCGCTCCATAAAAGTCAGGTTTCCTAACGACAAAGACTTATTGCCGTTTCTTATTGCCGCCATTTTTTTGTACCAATCGAAAAGCTGTTTGTCGAAAAAGACGGAATCCGCCGGACGATCCTTTCCGAGCGGATGGGATTTTTCGACTTCGTAATTAAACTCTTCCCATACCATCGGTTTACGGCAGTCGGGATCGTCGCCGCCCCACATGCCTGTTTCGTCTCCGTAATAAATTTGAGGCGCGCCCGGCAGTGTAAATTGCAAAGCAACGGCAAGCTTTTGTTTCTCTCTTTCGATTTCATTCGGTTTCCTTACGTCGAAGCCGGGATTTTGTCCCGGATTACCGGAATGGTCGTACATGTTGTCGGGATTGACAATTAACGACGCCAGGCGTTCGGTATCGTGACTCCCCATCAAATTCATCATTGCGTAATAATTAACTCCGTACTGATTCATCATAGTTTTGATTGTATCGATAAAGCCGCGAACGCCTGTAAAATATTTTCCGGAAAAAACGAGGTCTTTAACGGCTCTTGTAAACCTGTAATTCATCACGGCATCGAACTGAGTTTGAAGCCACGGCGCAGCGTTAAACATTTCGTAATTGTTCCAATCCTTCCACCATACTTCTCCGACCAGATACGCCTCGGGATTGATTTCTCTTACCCACGTTCTGAATTTCATCCAGAATTTATGATTTACCATTTCAGCCACATCGAGCCTCCAGCCGTCAATCCCGTCTTCAGGATTGCCGTCTCCGTTCGGATCCATCCATCTTTTTACAATTAAACGAATATGTTCAGCCGGACCATCGACAATACCGTTTTCGTCTTCTCTTATTTCAGGCAAATCTTTTACACCGTACCAGCCTTCATAATCGAATTCGTTTTCTGGAGTATTTGGGTCGTCCCACTTTTTAATCGTATACCAATCTTTGTATCTGGAGTTCTGTTGATTTTTAACGATATCCCGGAAAGCCCAGAAATTAGTTCCCGTATGATTGAATACGCCGTCTATAATAATTTTAATGCCTCTTTTATGCGCTTCTTTAATCAATTCAAGAAAGAGTTTGTCAGCCGAAGTCCATTGCCAGGTGGACGGGTCTTCGGGATTTTCTTTTTCCCAGATTGCTTTGTCGCCTTCGGGATCGGGCCCGAAATTATTATCGATATGATGATACATAGAGGCGTCGTATTTATGAAGCGACGGCGATTCAAAAACGGGATTGAGATAAATTGCCGTTATACCGAGTTCTTTCAAATAATCGAGTTTGTCTATTATTCCCCGAATATCCCCGCCGTATCTTCTCAAGCCCGCATTTCTGTAGAAGTCGAAACCGGTTTTCTTTTCCCACGGCTGAAGTTTGTACCAGTCGGAAGTCCACGGATGAATTTGCCAGCCTTCGGGCGTAAAATACGGCCATGCGCCTTCCATATCTTCGGGCTTAGGATCGTTCGATTTGTCGCCGTTATAGAAACGTTCGGGAAAGATCTGATACCAGACCGCTTCTTTAGCCCATTGCGGCGGCTCGTTGAATTTTGTTTGTCCGCTTACAAGCGCAGCCGAAAAAAAGATTAATGCCGTCGTAAAAATTTTCATATTATGCCTAATATTTTAATTCGATTTTTATGTTGTCCGAAACCGGAGTTTGTATACTCAACCTGCTGTTTTCGAAATTAAAATCATTCGTTTTATTTCCGTTGACAATTACGGCATTTGGTTTTTCCACACCGACAAACAAGAACTCGTATTTTTTGACCCCGCTTTCGTAGCCCTTGTGTTCTTTATTTGTAGTGAGAATGATATTTTTATCTTTCTTATCAAGTATAAACTTTGTTACAGTATACTTGCCGTTTTTATATTCGTAAGAAACGCCGTCGTCTTCGTAGAATTTATATTCGGAGCTTGCGGCAGGAAAGACTAAAAAGCGGAGCGAATCGATCTCTTTTTCGCCCGTGTAATTAACGACTTCCTGCATCGGAATAATACCGCCTGCCCGCACAAAGAGGAGAATTTCATCCAGCGGAACTTCTTTAATAATCCACTTGCCTCCTTCAATCACGCTGTTGTTCGTCCAGTCGTACCACTTTCCTTCCGGCAGATAAAGTTTTTTGAACTTGTCGTAAGATATCAGCACGGGCGCGACCAGCAAATTTTCGCCCAACATATATTGATACTGAGCTTCTTGATTATATGCGTTATCGTCTTTCGGATAATTAACGAACATGGCTCTCATAATCGGCAAGCCCGTTACAGACGAATTATAAAATTCATTATACCAGAAAGGCAAAAGCCGGTATCTCATTTCGATAGCCTTGCGCACGTCTTTCTCGACGAATTCGCTGAAATTATAAGGTTCGCGTTGACGAGTATCGACCGCCGAATGTCCTCTGAAAAACGGGGTAAAAGCTCCCAGTTGATACCATCTTCTGAAAAGATTGTCGGAAGGTTCGCCGATAAAACCGCCCACGTCCGAACCGATAAACGGGACCCCGCTTAAGCCCATACCGAGAGACATTGTACAGGCAAGAATTAGATGCTCGTCGTTTGCAACGTTATCGCCCGTCCAGACGGCGGCATATCTTTGAATTCCGGAATACCCGGCGCGCGTTAATATAAAATGCCTCTTGTTCGAATGTCTTTTTAATCCTTCCGCCGTAGCGCGCGCCATCGATAATGCATAAACGTTATGTATTTTTTTGTGTGTTGCGGTAAAACCGTTGTCATCGAAAAGTACGATATCCGGGAAATTTTGTCCCCATACGGCAGGTTCGTTCATATCGTTCCAGAAACCGTCCACTCCCTGATCAAGTAAAATCGAAAGTTTGTCTCCCCACCATTTTCGAGTAGCATTCTTTGTGAAATCGGGGAAGTACGACCAACTCGGCCAGACTTCTCCCTGATAGTATTCGCCGTCGGGATACTTTGCAAAAAGGTCGTTTTCGAGTCCTTCTTTAGCCACAAAATAGTCGGGATCGGCTTTAACTCCGGGATCGATTATCGGAACGACTTTAAATCCCATCTCTTCCAAGTCCGAGAGCATTTTTTCGGGATGCGGAAAACGTTCCTTATTCCACGTGAATACTCGATATTCGTTCATATAGTGAATGTCGAGATAGATAACGTCGCAAGGGATTTTGCGATCGCGGAACGCCTGCGCTACTCTGCGCACCGACGATTCGGGATAATAACTGTATCTGCTTTGCTGATATCCGATTGCCCATTTCGGCGGCAGTTCCATTCTGCCGGTCAATTTCGTATAGTCGGAAATCACTCTTTTTATATCGGGACCGTAAATAAAATAGTAGTCCATTTCGCCCTTTTCCGCGCCGAACCAGTAAAACCTGTTATTGCTTGCCCCGAAATTAAAATGCGATTTATAAGGATTATCGAAAAATATTCCGTAAGCTTTGTAATTATTGATTCCGATAAAGAACGGAATCGATTGATACAATTCGTCCTTGCGTGTATCGTAGGCGGGGAAATCGGTATTCCACAACGTATATTGTTTGCCGTTTTTTAAAAGACCGTCGGATTTTTCGCCCAGTCCGTAGAATTTTTCGTTTGTGTTCAACTCTTTGAAACATCTTATATCGTCGTCGTCGAAAGCCACTCCGAAGCCTTTGTGATCAGCATTGAGAAGATTATTGTTTTTGTCGTAAATCGACACGCGGCAGGGATTTTTCGTAATTCGCACCGTTAATTCCGAAGTTTCAAGAACAAATTCGTCGCCCGACTCCCTGAAATCGAATTCGCTCTTTGCCGGCATTTGATAAACTACAGCGTATGACGGCGCCGGATCAAAATCGTTATTCTGAGTATATCTGAATCTTACAATATTCGCGTCGAGAACGTAAAGATTGAATTTTGCATTTTCCAGCGTAAATTCAACTCGATTATCAAACTTTTTATAATTCGTAACTTTTCCCGCGAATTTGAATTCCGCCGTAATTTCTACGGAGAACAGCAACGCTAAAAATATGACTGCAAATTTCTTCATTACAACTCCTTTTTTTCAACTGAAAAAGAACCAGATGCCGATAGTAAGGAAAAGAACGACACCCGAGAGTACGACTGTTTTTTTATCGTAAGCGATTCCCGAAGCGGTAAATTGAAGTATCGGGTTCGCATAGCGCGATTTCAAGATTGCATTGAAAAGAAACATCACCGTCAAAGTGAACAGAAAGAGCAATATTGCAAAATGGAGATAGTTGATATTAATCAGGAACAACAGAGCTCCGTTGGCAAGATAACCGCCTCTGTCCATCGTTTCGACTGCGAAACGGAACAAACCGACGAGTTCGCCGGCTGCGAGGGCAAGGAGAACCGATTTGACATTAATATTTTTTACAAAAAGCGCGGCTATAAATGCGGCGGTTATCGGCGCGCTCACGTAAGCCTGAGCGCTCTGAAGGAACAGATAAATCTGATTGTTAATTATTTTTACGAAGGGCACAAGCACCAATGTAACCACGACAACTATAATGGTAGTCATCCTTCCTACCAAAACCAGCGTCCTATCCGAAGCCCCGGGATGAGAAGGTTTATAAAAATCGATTGTATATACAGCGGCAATACTGTTGAACGCCGCCGACAGAGACGACATCATAGCTCCGAAGAACCCTGCTATAATCAATCCTTTAATTCCTGCGGGAATTATATCGCTCACCAGAAGCGACGTATAAGCGTAATTCCCTTTTAATTCCGGATAGAGCACAACAGCAGTCATTCCGGGAATAACGAAAAGGAAAATCGGAAAGATTTTAAGAAATCCGGCAAAGAGCGTGCCTTTTTGCGCGTCTTCAACGCTTCGCGCAGCAAGAATCCTTTGAACCATATAATTATCGGCGCACCAATACCAGAAGGCAATAATAGGAGCGCCGAACAGAATGCCTGTCCACGGAAATTCCGGATCATTAATCGGTTTGAACATCTGGAAATAATCCGCGGGTAATTTCTGAAACAGTTGTTCTACTCCGCCTACTTCCCTCAATCCGATAAAAGCAAAAATAGCCGATGTAATAAGAAACAAAATGCCCTGAAAAATCTGAGTTCTAATTACAGCCGAAAATCCTCCGATCAAAGTATAAATTCCGCTGGCGAGGATTATAATGATTGCGGACGAGAACAAGCTCCAGCCCAGGACGGCATTAAACAAAATTCCGCCTGCAAAGAGCGTTACAAGAATTTTAGTAAACAGATGCGAAAAAATCGTCAATCCTGCAAAAAGCTTTCTGTTCTTTTCTCCGTAAACAATTCCGAAAAACTGAGGCGAAGTCAATACGCCCGACTTTTTATATAACGGAGCCAACGCCCATCCCAACAAAACGAGTAGAAAAATAGCTATCAATTCGTATTGACCCACTGCCAGTCCTCTTTGAGAGCCCGATTCGGCAAGTCCGATTAAATGCTCGCTCGAAATGTTAGTGACGAACAACGAAAAACCGACTACAGCCCAATTTAAATTCCTGCCGGCAAGGAAATAATCGTCAACTCCCTTGTCTTTGAATTTGGAATAAAGACCTACGGCTATAATTACCAGAAGATAGCCAATGATTATTATGCCGTCATATATATTTATTACATTATTCATAGGGCACAACTACAATCAAATTAAATACCAACTTGCGAATGGCTTTAACATGAATAGGAGCGTTTTTTTAGAACGGGAGACGAATGTCGATTATTATATTTATAATCGGGCGTTATTATAATAATAAGAGACGGAGAGTTACAATTATTTCACCCCTTCGGGGGTTTAGTTTTGTTATTCGGTTGTTGTTTTACAATAATGCCACCCCTTCGGGGTTTCGTTTTATGGTTGGATTGTTGTGTTACAATAATTACACCCCTGCGGGGTTTTTATTCACCCGTTGTCATATGTTCTATAATTATATCGCTCCTTCGGAGTTATGATTATAATTCATCAAGAGGATAAACGCCGGAGGCGTGATATTTTTGTAAATAACCGACAACATTAAAAAACCCAAAACCCGGATGGTTGACATAATTCTAGACTGAAATATCAACGGGTGTCGAACCCGGGACGGGCGGCATATTGTTCTCCGCTGTTTGTTATGTCACCCCGCTGGGGTTTAGTTTTGTTATTCGGTTGTTGTTTTACAATAATGCCACACCTTCGGGGTTTCGTTTTATGGTTGGTTTGCTGTGTTACAATAATTACACCCCTGCGGGGTTTTGGTTTTCTGATGCATACGAAATTTTCTATTATTCCGACCACGCGGGGTTTTTATTCACCGGTTGTCAATATCACCTCTTCGGAGTTATGGTTATAAATCAACAATGTGATAAACGCCGGAGGGTTGACATTTTTGCAACTAACCGACAACATAAAAGCCCCAAACCCGGAGGGTTGACATTATTCTAGACTGAAATATCAACGGGTGTCGAACCCGGGACGGGCGGCATATTGTTCTCCGCTGTTTGTTATGTCACCCCGCTGGGGTTTAGTTTTGTTATTCGGTTGTTGTGTTACAATAATGCCACCCCTTCGGGGTTTCGTTTTATGGTTGGTTTGCTGTGTTACAATAATTACACCCCTTCGGGGTTTGGTTTTCTGATGTATACGAAATTTTCAATTATTCCACCTATACGGGGTTTTCATTCTCTGGTTGTCATATATTCTATAAATTATATCACTCATACGAAGTTATGGTTATAATTCAACAATGTGATAAACGCCGGAGGGTTCCAATATTTATAACTCGGATTTGCGGTCGAAGAAAAACCCGGGACGTGTGACATATTTCCCGGACATTTTCTATTTCACCCCTCTGGGGTTCTTAATTATTGTCCGGATTTGACGTATTACAAAAATGTCACCCCTTCGGGGTTAGAGCATTTTAACATTGCAAGATTAATAAACATTTTTGCAGGTATCGGCTCTCTCAATTAATTTATCTTTTTTTCATTACCGATTAGCCTTGACTCTGAGAGAAACATAAAAACCCGGAGGGTTGATATTATTATAGGATGGAATTATCAATAAGAAACAAAACCCCGGAGGGGTGACATAATTTTTTCCCGACGTCTGATTTGTCGATGCTCCGTTCCGGATTTTTTGATTAATCTCGTATTTTGAAAAAATTTCTTTTAACTTAGAGTTCAAATTTCAATGAAAAATGAAAGAGGTATAAAATGTTTGACGAAAACTACAAATTCACTGCAGTCGATCGTTTTTTGAAATACGTAAAAATCGAAACAACTTCCGACGAGGAATCGACCAGTTTTCCGAGCGATCCGAAACAGCTTGAACTTTCAAAGCTATTGGTTGAGGAGCTAAAAGAGATTGGCATGCAGGATGTTGAGATGGACGAATACGGTTATGTTATGGCTACGTTGCCCTCGAACGTCGATAAAGACGTTCCGACAATCGGTTTTATTGCCCACGTCGACACCTCGCCTGCAGTAAGCGGAAAAGACGTAAAACCGGTGATTCACAAAAACTATCAGGGAGGCGACATTGTACTGCCTGGCGACTCTTCGAAAGTAATCAAGGCGGATGAGAATCCGGAATTGAAAGATATGATCGGTTTCGACATTATCACGAGCGACGGAACAACCCTTCTGGGCGCGGACGACAAAGCGGGCATAGCCGAAATAATTGACGCTATGAACTACTTGATTCAACATCCCGAAATCAAACACGGAAAAATACGCGTGTGCTTTACACCCGACGAAGAAGTAGGACGAGGCGCCGAAAAATTCAACGTCAAAAGATTCGGAGCAAAATATGCGTACACAATCGACGGCTCAACGCGCGGCGAAGTCGAAACCGAAACTTTCAGCGCCGACGCCGTCGTTATAAAATTTCACGGTAAAAACGTGCATCCCGGCTACGCAAAAGACAAAATGATTAACGCAATTAAAATTGCGGCAAATTTTATCGATATGCTGCCGAAGGACAGACTTTCGCCCGAGACAACAGAAAAACGCGAAGGTTATGTTCACCCTACATCCGTAACGGGCAACGAAACCGAAACCGTGGTAAAATTCATTATTCGCGATTTCGACGCCGATAAATTAAAAGAATACGAATCTATGTTGAAAGAACTGGCGGAAAAAGCCGTAGCAAATTACCCCGGTTCTTCATTCGATTTCGAAGTGATAGAACAATACAGAAATATGAAATATGTTTTAGACCAGCATCCTCAGGTTGAAGCCTACGCAATCGAAGCGTTGAATCGTTTGGGAATTAAGCCGATCAAATCGGCAATTCGAGGCGGCACAGACGGAGCCAGGTTGAGTTATATGGGACTTCCGACGCCGAATCTTTTTGCAGGTGGACACAATTTTCACGCCTACACAGAATATATTGCCGTACAGGATATCGAAGCGGCGGTAAAAATGATTGTTACTCTCGCTCAAATCTGGGCGGAGAAATAAACTTAGCCGGTACCGGAGCCGCAAATATACGCGGCTCTTCTATTAAATGAACAGGTAGATAGATGAGCTGGATTTTAGGCGTCGTTGGACAGATACAAGAAGATTTAAAACGGATAATTTCAACCATTTCCGACCCTTTAATAAATGTTCATGAAGAAAAAAATCTTTATTTATTATCGGGAGGTTCTAAATCTACTCAGGTAGCCGACTTTAATTCAGAGGACGGCTTTATAGTCGTAGGCAACGGAATTGCTCCGGACGAAAAGAAAAAGTTTATGTCAAGCGACGATTGGAAGAGACTTTTCGAAAAACGCGCCGATATATACAAGCTGGACGGTCATTTTGCGCTTGTAACTTGGAACAAAAATAACATACTATTCCAAACCGACATAACAGGCTTGCGCGATATCTACCTGTATCGCTTATCAAGCGATACAATCCTTTTTTCTACACGCGTTGATTGGCTGCAAAAATTAAGCGACGCCGAATTGGATTTTCAAAAATTCGGCAGCCGCTGGCTCTTATTCAGTCAAATTACGACCGAATCCGTCTTCAAAAACGTAATACGATTAGTCGCGGGAAAATCCGCAACCATTAATCGTCAAACGCTTGAGATAAAACTAAACGAATATAATTGGTTACCGGATTCAAACGAGATTGCCGACGTCGAATTACTTTTCGAATCAGAACTCAAATCGGTAACAACATTCCCCCTGTTTCAGAACAATGTTTCTCTTAGTTTATCCGGCGGACTCGACTCCCGCGTGTTATTTTCAATACTTTTAAATACCCATGAAAAAAAATGGGACGTACATTCGTTTGGTTTGGTTAATCATCCTGATTCACAGATTGCAAAAGAAATATCTCAAACTTTCGGAATCGAACATAGACAGTTCTACAATCCTAACGCCGATAATTTAATAGCCGAGTTAGAAAAATATTTATTACAAACGATTATTAATACTTCCGCCCTCTCTTATCTTCAATTGAGGCATTACTCGCTTTTAAATGAAACTCAAAACATTATTATCGACGGAGCATTCGGAGAAATATACAGAAAAGAATTTTTGAAAAAACTTAGAATTCTTGGGTTTGTTCCAATCAAAGAAAAAAACATAGACAGATTATATGAACTTTTCCTCTCGCCAAAACCCGATTTCTTTTCAAATGACATAAAAAAAATCATGATTGAAGGCGCCCGTATTCAAATTGAAGAACTAATAGATAATTTGCCTGGTATAGAAGACATCGGCATTAACAATTATTCTAATTTGTTGGCTATTAAAACTAAGCTGCCAAATCATTTTTGCTGCGAACAGTCGAGAATCGATGACATTGTAAAATCTTATATGCCGTATGTACAGCCGTCAATATTAAAATATAGCTTTTCAATAAATACTCCCGGAAAAAATATATTTAAAAAAATCATAAAACGTCAGCGTTCCGAATTAAGAAGATTTCCGCTTGTTAAAGGAGAAACGGTTTACCCGTATTACCTAAACGGTATCGGGATGAATATCTACAAAAGATTAAAAGAAAAATTTTTCAGACACTCGTTCCGGAATGAGTACATTGCAATATTCAAGAAATTATTACTGCCTTATCTTATCGAACTGGTCGAAACCAATCAATTATATAATCCGGACATTTACAATAAAAACATATTAAGGAATTATCTTAAAAGAGCTAACGACGAGGCGGGAATTAAAACGATTATTTTTCTCGATTGGTTTTTATGCTTCGAAATATTCTATCGTCAGATAAAAAGTTCATCATTAAATATCGTGAAGAAAAAATGAAGCAACTCAAGCGCGCGACCGATATTGCTCTTGGAATAAACATTTTCCTTTTTATTATCAAAGCCGTAGTGGGAGTAATGTCGAATTCCATTGCCGTTATTTCGGAAGCGCTCAACTCTTTTACCGACATACTCGTTTCAATCGGAATTAAAATAGCGGTAAAAATTTCGAAAGACAAACCCGATCAAAAACATCAGTTCGGTCACAACGCGGCTCAGCCGATTGCGGCTTTCATACTGGCGGTTTTTGCGTTTGTAGTAGGAATCAATATCGTCGAAGAATCGATTAAAAGATTGATAGAACCTCAACCGATCGACCCGATACCCGAAGTTTATATCGTGCTTATTGTTACCATCGTCACGAAAATAATACTCAGCCGTTACCAGATAAACGTGAGCAGAAAATATAAAAGTCCGGCTATAAAAGCCGCTTCGGTCGACAGCATTAACGACGTGCTGGCATCGTCAATTGCATTGATAGGGTTTTGGGGCAGCGCATACAACCTCGAATATTTCGACAGCATTGCGGGCATTATGGTAGCCATGTTCATTTTCAAATCCGGTTACGAAGTCGGTCGCGAAAATATCGATTATTTAATGGGACGTTCGGCGCCGGCGGAATTTGATTCCGAGCTTAGAAAAATAACAATGGAAATTCACGGCGTCAAAGGCATAAACGACCTACGCTCACACTTTGTAGGCGACAAATATCACATCGAAATTCACATCGAAGTAGACAAAGACATTCCCACATCCGTATCTCACGACATCGGCAACAAGGTGCGTCAAACGCTCGAAGAACTCGACGAAATCCAAAAAGTGTTCGTCCACGTCGACCCTGTATAAATTGAATTTTTGTCGATAATTTTTGTTATTATTTGTGTCAATATTTATAAAGAAGTGAGAAAATTGAAAAAACTAACATTATTGGAAGTGCTCAAAACAAGCTGCGAAAAACACAGCGGCAACGTTGCCGTATCGTACATCGATCAACCCGCGCTTACATACCGGAAGTTCAAGGAAAAAGTAGAAACCGTTTCCGCTTACCTGAAATCGAACGGTATTATAGCGGGCGACAAAGTGGCTATCTTGAGCGAAAATCAACCTAACTGGGCAGTCACTTATTTTGCAATAACCACAATGGGCGCAATAGCCGTGCCCGTAATGACGGAATTCAGCGCTTCGGAAGTGCAGCATGTGTTACGACATTCCGTATCAAAAGCTATTTTTGTTTCGTCGAAACAATTTTCCAAAATCGAAGACTTTGACAGCAAAAATTTATCCCTCCGGATATTGATCGACGATTTTTCGATAATACCCGAAAACACGAAAAGCGATATTTTGAAAGAGATATTGGACAGCGGCAGGAAAGAATTTTCAAGAATCAAAGAAGCGGCTCTCAAATTTGTCGGATTAATTTCCGAGGAAGTTGAAGAAGAAACTCCCGCTTTGATTCTCTATACTTCGGGCACTACGGGTCATTCCAAAGGAGTATTGTTGACGCATAAAAATATCGTTTCGAACGCGCTCGACACGCTTTCGATTGTGGAAGTAACATCGACGGACAGAATGTTGTCGATTCTGCCTTTGTTCCATACAATAGAATCGACTCTAGGTCTGGTAACTCCGTTTATAGCGGGCGCGTCGATAACATATTTATCCAAGCCGCCGACCGCTACCGTTTTGCTTCCGGCGCTTCAAAAAGTAAAACCGACAATTATACTGGCGGTACCGCTTATTATCGAAAAAATTTATAAACTGAAGGTACTGCCGGAAATAAACAAAAAGTTAATCACCCGTAAATTATACGGCATTCCGTATTTCAGAAAAAAGATAAATGCAGTGGCGGGCAAAAAGCTGATGCAAACATTCGGAGGGGAATTGAAAATGATGTGCATAGGCGGCGCGGCTCTTGCGGCGGACGTCGAATTGTTTCTCAAAGAATCGCATTTCCCGTACGCCGTCGGTTACGGCTTGACCGAAACTTCGCCGCTTGCGACCGGAACAAAACCGGAACTAGTGAAATTCAGATCCGCCGGCAAAGCTCTGCCGAACGTCAGCGTCAAAATAGATAACCCCGACCCCGCCACGGGCGAAGGCGAAGTCCTGATCAAAGGACCAAACGTTATGAAAGGCTACTACAAAGACCCCGAAAAAACCAAAGAAGTTTTCACTGAAGACGGATGGTTCCGAAGCGGCGACCTCGGGTTTATCGACGACGAAGGCTATCTCTTTATTAAAGGACGTTCCAAAAACGTTATAATCGGTCCGAACGGAAAAAACATCTATCCGGAAGAAATCGAGTCGTTGATAAACGAGTCGACTTACGTTCTGGAATCGCTTGTAATCGAGAACAACGGAAAATTGATTGCGCGCGTCTATCTCAATTACGACGTTATCGACAAAGAAACCGAAAACATGGACAACTCGCAGTCGCGTCAATTTATCAATAAAATACTGAGCGATATTTTGACATACGTTAATTCTCGCGTGAACAAGTTTTCGCAATTGAGCAAAATTATCGAACAACAGGAGCCGTTCGAAAAAACTCCTACTCAGAAAATTAAAAGATACCTCTATACTTAAACAAAAAAGAAACTATTTTTATTTGTCAATGTATCAACGCTAAATAATTCGGATTACTCAATGAAAAAATTAATTCTTTTACTCAGCTTCGTATTCTTCACGGGTTTCATCAACGCTCAAAACGTTGAAGAAGTAATCAACAAAGACCATTCGATCGACTCGAACAAAGTAATACTTCCAGAAGAAACAAACGAACGCGTGGCGCAGGTTATAACGAGAATTCTAAGCCGGTACCACTTTCGGAAAGAACCTCTTTCCGACACTCTCTCTTCGTTAATTTTCGACCAGTATATTAAGAACCTGGACAATTCCAGACTTTATTTTCTCAAAAAAGACATTAATCAGTTCGAGAAATATCGTTACGAATTCGACAATTATCTCGAAACGGGCGATTTGAACGTTCCGTTCGAAATATTCAATCTCTATAAAAAAAGATTGGGCGAACGCGTCAAATACGTCGAAAAGATTCTCGAGCATGAATTCGATTTTACAAAAGACGAATATTTTCGTCCCGACAGGGACAGCGCCGATTGGGCTGAAACAGAGGAAGAATTAAATGAATTGTGGAGACTGCGTTTAAAAAACGACGCATTGAATTTGATGCTTTCCGGGAAAGACTGGAAAGGCGCCGTCGACGTGCTGCTGAAACGTTACAGAAACTATCACAAAATAATTTTGCAATACGAATCCGAAGACGTTTTCTCGGTTTTTATGAATTCCGTAACTCAGGTATACGATCCGCATTCCGATTATCTATCACCGTCGGCGTCGGATAATTTCGATATCAGCATGAAGCTTTCGCTCGAAGGGATTGGCGCAACGCTTCGACAGGATTACGATTACACCGTGGTCGTTAGCATAGTTCCGGGAGGTCCTGCCGACAAGAGCGGACTTTTGCACGCCGACGATAAAATTATCGGCGTGGCTCAGGGCGAAGACGGCGAAATGGTCGACGTAGTAGGATGGCGGCTCGACGACGTTATTAAATTAATTCGCGGCAAAAAAGGCACTCTCGTGCGTTTATTGATTTTAAAAGCCGAAGACGGAGTCAACGCTCAACCGACGGAAATTAAAATCATTCGCGACGAAGTCAAACTCGAAGAGCAGGCGGCAAAAAGCGAAATTATTAACATCGAAGAAGAGGGACTCAATTTCAAACTGGGCGTAATAAAACTTCCTTCTTTTTACAGCGACTTCGAAGCTCAGCAGAAAGGGTTAAAAGATTACAGAAGCACCACGCGCGACGTTAAAAAGATACTCGACGAATTTAAGAAAGAAAAAGTAGACGGCGTAATTCTCGATTTACGAAATAACGGCGGCGGTTCGCTGCAGGAAGCGATTAATCTCACCGGACTGTTCATTAAAGCCGGTCCCGTAGTGCAGGTAAAAAACATTATGAACATAATCGAAGTCAACAGCGACCGGGATTCGAATATTTACTACGACGGTCCGCTTGCCGTGCTCGTCAACCGGTTCAGCGCTTCTGCCTCCGAAATTCTCTCGGGCGCCATTCAAGATTACGGACGGGGACTTGTTATCGGAGAAAATACTTTCGGAAAAGGCACGGTTCAGAACCTCCTCGATTTGAACAGTCAAATTCCGATTAAAGACAAAAAACTTGGCAAACTGAAATTGACAATAGCAAAGTTTTACAGAGTTACAGGCAATTCGACACAAAACAAAGGCGTTGAACCCGACGTGGCGTTCCCGTCGCCTTACGAATCGAAAGAATTCGGAGAAAGCGCTTACGACAGAGCTCTGCCCTACGATACGATCAATCCTGTTCAGTACGAACCGTACGACAATCTGACGAGTTTAATTCCGCTGCTGGAGCAAAAGCACGAGAGACGAGCTCAAAAAGACCCCGAATATCATTTCCTTCTCGAAGAAATAAAAGAGTTCAAAAAGAACCGGCAGAAAAAACTGTTTACCCTGAATCTTGAAAAGAGAAAAGCCGAAAAAGAAAAAGCCGACGCCGAGAAAAAAAGAAGAGAAGAAGAAAAAGCCAAATTGCTCGGCATCGACATAAAGGAAAAGAAAGAGACTTCCGCCGAAGACTCCTGGATCAAAGACTACGAATTAAAAGAAACAGGCAGAATACTGGCGGACTTCATTTTAGCCAAAGTCGGTTAAACCGGACGCTTTCCCGGAATCGCTTCAATATTTCGGGAAAGCGTTTTTTGCTTTTACCAAAATTAACTCCCATCGAGTTTCCTCTTAAAAAAATTTAAAAGAATTTAAATTTCTTTAAACACGGGTCGCATCAGCCTTTATTTTTGAGTAGTTTGTGCGCTTTCCCGTACGGCACGGCTTTTGCATTTATACCTGCCTATGATTAACGATCAATACATACAACTTTCATTAATGCTGCTCTATCTCGCTTTGATAGCGGCATTGTGCATTTTGATAACAAAAATCGGTAAAAAATAATAACGGGAAATTGTTATGACAAAAACCAAATTGCTTTTAATCTTGCTATTGTTTACCTATCCTCTTGCCGCTCAATCTTACGATTCAAATCTCGACAAACTTATCGGCGAGGCTATCAGGGTAAGTCCCAAACTAAAAATGCTTCGCGTCAAACAAAGCGTATCGGAATCGAGGATACCGCAGGTTTCAAATCTGCCCGATCCGACGCTAACATTCGGCGCAATGAACCTTCCGGTTAATTCATTTAAATTCACACAGGAGCCTATGACTTCCAAAATTATCGGTCTGAGTCAAGCCGTGCCGTTCCCCGGTAAATTAAGCGCAGCAGAAAAGGCGCAGGCTAAGGACGTCGAAATTAATCAGCAGGAAATTGACGACGCTGTTAACGAAATTATTAACGAAGTTAAAAAATACTATTACGACCTAAGATTCTATCGCGAAGCCATACGCATTGCCGACAAAAGCAAAAATTTGCTCGACAAAATCGCAGAGGTTGTAAGAACAAAGTACGCAGTTTCGAAAGCCAGTCAACAAAACCTGATACAAATTGAAGTGGAAATAACAAAAATAAACGATAAAATCGAAGAGTTGAAAAGCATGGAAAATTCGGCTTTAACGGCGTTAAACTCGCTATTGTTGAAAGAGCCGGCTTCTCCAATCGAGACCGATTCAATTCCCGGAATTCATAATTACGCAATTGATTTTAACGGACTGGTTAAAACCGCCGAAGAGAACAGACCATTTTTAAAAGGGATTCTTCTGGCAAAAGAAAAATCGAAACTGACGGAAGCTTTGTATGAGTACGAGTTTTATCCGAACTTCAACTTTTCAATTCAATACTCGCAGCGAGACAAAATTGCGGCTACGAACGCGCCTTTGAACGATTTTCTTTCTTTTGTAGTCGGATTGAACATTCCGCTCGACTACGGCGGGAAAAAATCATCTAAAGTGGAAGAAGCAAGATTAATGCAGCAACTTTATGCCGATCAGTATAATCTTGCTCTTCAAACGCTTTATAAAAATTTCGGAGCATTGCTGGCAAGACTAAACGAGTTCAAAGAAAGAGAAAAATTAATTGAGGACGGATTGCTGCCGCAAGCCGTTCAGTCATTGAACGCCGCGCTGGCAAACTATCAGGTCGGCGAAATCGATTTTATTAACGTTCTCGACGCTCAAAACAAAGTTTATGAAATCGAAACCAATCTTTACAAAATAAGAACTAATTTTTTTAAAGAAATATCTCAACTCGAATTCTTAACCGGTAAAAGAATCAATAAGGAGCAATTCTGATGAATAAGAAAATAATATTAATCGCATTGGTCGCGCTTGGAATAGCGGCAGCCGGATATTTTTTGTTTACGCAGGAAAAGAGCGTTCAAACAACCGAAAATAAAACTGAAGAAAAGCAGCTCTGGACGTGCGGAATGCACCCGGAAATTATTTTGGAAGAGCCGGGCGACTGCCCGATTTGCGGTATGAAATTAGTTCCTAAAAAAGGAACGGGCAAATCGAGCGGCGAAAGGAAAATTCTCTATTGGCGCGCACCGATGGATCCGAATGAAATTTACGACCATCCCGGCAAATCGAAAATGGGAATGGATCTGGTTCCGGTCTACGAAGACGAAGCCGGCTCCTCCGGTATTGTTACAATCGACCCGGCGGTAGTTCAAAACATGAACGTTAAGACCGAAAAAGTAAAATCGATGCGGCTTTCGAACATTGTCGTTACAAACGGAATTCTTACAACAAACGAACAAACCGATTACATAGTGACGACCAGGGTCAACGGATGGATTGAGAAATTGTATATTAACTATACCGGACAAAAAGTGCATAAAGGCGACCGGCTGATGGACATCTACTCGCCAGAACTTGTCGCAGCCCAGCAGGAATTACTGTCCGCTATCGCCTATAAAAACGCCGTCAGCAAAACGGACGTAAACGATATTCTCGAAAGCGGCGATATGCTCATCAAGAACGCTATCAGGAAACTGGAGCTTCTTGAAATGTCCGACCCGGACATTAAAAAACTGATTGAGACGAAAGAAGTTAAAACCTACGCTACTCTCTACGCTCAGAAAAACGGAACCGTAATTTCGAAAAATGTGCTCGAAGGACAAAAAGTTATGCCGGGCATGCCGCTGCTTCAAATTTCGGATTTATCGTTATTGTGGCTGACCGCGGATATTTACGAATACGAACTCTCAAAAATAGAGTTAGGATCGAAATCCGAAATCCGTTTTAATTTTCTGCCGGATAAAATATTTACAGGTAAAGTAAGCTTTATATATCCGACAATCGAGCCCAAAACAAGAACAGCAAAAGTCAGGCTCGACATACCGAATAAAAGCGACTTGTTAAAACCCGCCATGCTCGCAAATGTTACGATTTACGGCAAAGACCTGGGCGTTAAGCCCGTAGTGCCCGAAAACGCTGTAATTCGCAGCGGCAGAAAAGATATCGTTATCATATCGTTGGGCGAAGGAAAATTCAAACCGCAGGAGATAAAACTCGGCGGATATGCAGACGGATATTATCAGGTTCTCGGCGGTTTAACAGAAGGAACTACCATAGTTACATCCGCTCAGTTCCTCATCGATTCCGAAAGCAATTTAAGAGCGGCAGTCAGCCAGTTTACCTCCGCTTCCCCAGAAGATACCAAATCCCCGCAGGATTCTACGGCTTCCCACAATATGAATCACGAAATGAAGAGCGGCGGAACGCACGAAGCACACTCGCATGATAACATGAACGCCACCGGCATGGAAAACGGGAAAAAGAAGGAATCGATTGTGCGGGAAGGCGTTATCGATTTGAAAGCGATCGACAGGAATAAAGACGGAAAAGTATATCAGGATTTGATGGACTGGAACGTTATCTCGGACGAACCCGGAAGGTGTCCGCTATGTAATATGATTTTATCCGAAGTAACTATAGAAGAAGCAAAACAAAATTTAATCGAACACGGTTTCCAAGTTAAGTAAATAAGGAGCTCCAGATGTTTACCGATGAAAAACAAAAAGAAGGTTTAATTGCCAAATTAATAGAATGGTCTTTGAATAATAAGTTCTTGGTAATTCTTTTTACAGTGGCTTTAATCCTGGGAGGAATCTGGTCTGTTTTAAACACTAAAATAGACGCCATCCCCGATTTGAGCGACGTTCAGGTTATTATCTATACCGAATATCCGGGTCAGGGACCGCGAATCGTTGAAGACCAGGTAACTTATCCCCTTACGACTAAAATGCTGTCGGTGCCTTACGCAAAAGACGTGCGCGGTTATTCTTTTTTCGGGTTCTCGATGGTTTATATAATATTTGAAGACGGAACGGATATTTATTGGGCAAGGAGCCGGGTCCTGGAATATCTGTCGGGTCTCCGCAGTTCTCTGCCGCAGGGAGTGTCGCCCGAATTGGGACCGGACGCAACCGGCTTGGGATGGGTTTATCAATACGTACTGAATTCCGACAAAAGAAGTCTTCAGGAACTCCGTTCGATTCAGGATTATTTTCTCAAGTACGAGCTTTCTTCGATTCCGGGAGTATCCGAAGTTGCAAGCATCGGCGGATACGTAAAACAATATCAGGTCAACGTAGATCCTACAAAACTGGCTTCTTACAATATACCGCTTCAGAAAGTTAAGACCGCTATACAACGCAGTAACAACGACGTCGGCGGACGGCTCCTTGAAATGGGCGAAACCGAGTTTATGGTGCGCGGTCTCGGATACATAAAAAGCGTAGACGATCTGAAAAACGTTTCGATCGGAGTTTCTCCAACTACAGGAACGCCTATTTATCTTAAAGACATAGCCACAATAAACATAGGTCCCGAACTTCGCAGAGGACTTGCCGACTGGAACGGCGAAGGCGAAACAGTAGGAGGAATTATAGTATTGCGCTACGGCGAGGACGCTCTTACCGTTATAAACAAAGTAAAAGAGCGGCTTGAAGAACTCAAAAAATCATTGCCCGAAGACGTTAAAATAGAAACGGCTTACGACCGTTCGTCGTTGATTAATAGCGCCATCGACAATCTCAAAGGGAAATTACTTGAAGAAACGATTATAGTTGCGCTGGTAATAATTGCCTTTCTGCTCCATATCCGGAGTTCTTTCGTGGCAATTTTTACGCTGCCTACAGCCGTTCTCGTATCGTTCATACTAATGAAACTGCAGGGTATCAACGCAAACATAATGTCGCTCGGAGGCATAGCTATTGCAATTGGCGCTATGGTGGACGCGTCGATTGTTCTTGTTGAAAACGCCGCGAAGCACTTATCCGAAGAGTATGACAAGCCTCCGGAAAAGCAGAGACCTCACTGGAAGATTATTGCCGAGTCCGCCAAAGAAGTAGGACCTTCGATATTCTACTCGCTTCTAGTAATTACCATCTCCTTTCTGCCTGTCTTTACATTGGAACAGCAGGAAGGAAGATTGTTCAAACCGTTGGCGTTTACAAAAACGTACGCTATGGCGGGCGCGGCAATTCTTGCAGTTACAATCGTTCCTATATTGCTCGGTTATTTTGTGCGCGGACGTATGCGAAAAGAAGAAGACAATCCTATTACAAAAGTTCTAGTCAGACTGTATCATCCCATAGTCGATTTTGTAATGCGGAGAAGATGGTGGGTAATGTCCGGAGCTTTAGTAATAATTTTATTTACAATTTATCCTTATTCGAAATTAGGTTCGGAATTCATGCCTCCTTTATACGAAGGCGATTTGCTCTATATGCCGACCACTCTTCCCGGTATATCCGTTACCAAAGCAAGGGAGTTATTGCAGCAGACCGATAAAATAATCAAGTCGTTTCCCGAAGTCGAATCGGTATTCGGCAAAATAGGAAGAGCCGAAACGGCAACCGACCCTGCGCCGCTTACTATGGTGGAGACCACAATTCGATTGAAGCCCCGCGATCAATGGCGCGAGGGAATGACTCCCGATAAATTAGTCGAAGAACTCGACGCCGCTATAAAGATACCGGGTCTTACCAACGCATGGACTATGCCCATTAAAACCCGGATCGATATGCTTTCGACAGGGATAAAAACTCCCGTAGGAATTAAAATTGCCGGACCGGATTTAAATGTGCTGCAAAAACTCGGAAAAGAAGTTGAAGAAATCATGAAAACAGTCCCCGGCACGCGTTCTGCATACGCCGAAAGGTCGGTCGGAGGCAACTA
The DNA here is from genome assembly GCF_051488665.1 of Melioribacter sp. Ez-97. Classification (NCBI taxonomy): domain Bacteria; kingdom Pseudomonadati; phylum Ignavibacteriota; class Ignavibacteria; order Ignavibacteriales; family Melioribacteraceae; genus Melioribacter; species Melioribacter sp. Ez-97. The sequence continues at coordinate 254,947 of NZ_JBPSEG010000003.1, forward strand.
CGTCGATTTCAGGATTGACCGCGACGCTATCGCCAGATACGGTCTTACGGTTGGGGACGTCCAGGATGTATTTATGTCGGCTGTCGGCGGAATGAACATTACCAAAACAGTCGAAGGGCTGGAAAGATATCCGGTGAATCTCCGTTACATGCGCGATTACCGTGAAAACATCGACGCTTTAAAACGGGTGCTCGTGCCTCTTCCTTCCGGCGGAAATATACCTTTGGAACAGTTGGGTCAGATTGTAATCAAAAAGGGACCGCCGAGCATAAAATCCGAAAACGCGCGTCCAAACACGTGGGTTTATGTCGATTTGAATCAAGACGCCGATGTGGGCACATATATTAGCAGGGCAAAAGAAATAATCGGAGATAAATTGCAATTGCCCGCGGGATACTCGATCAAATGGTCGGGTCAGTATGAATACATGGAAAGATCTTCCAAACACCTTATGATGGTTGTGCCGCTTACTTTGTTAATTGTAATAGTGCTTCTGTACATGAATACCAAATCCGCATGGAAAACGGGCGTGGTATTGCTGGCGCTTCCTTTTTCAATGGTCGGAGCCGTCTGGTACTTATACCTCGCAGGTTTCAATCTGAGCGTAGCCGTTTGGGTTGGCATAATAGCGCTGCTGGGAGTAGACGCCGAGACAGGCGTTGTTATGCTTCTCTATCTCGATCTGGCATACGAAAAATACAAAAAGGAAGGAATGATGAAATCACTTTCCGACCTGCGCAATTCGATTTTTGAAGGCGCGGTTAAAAGAATTCGTCCGAAGATGATGACCGTAATGACCACTCTGCTCGGTTTGCTCCCTATTATAATAGGAATCGGCACCGGATCGGACGTAATGAAAAGAATTGCGGCTCCGATGGTAGGTGGTATTATAACCAGTATGATAATGGAACTTACGGTTTATCCTGCAATTTACTATACGATTAAAAGAAGAGAAGTAAGAAAAATGTTGAACGCCTCAGACAAAACCGAGGCTTGATATGTCAACTCTATTAATTTCTATACTGACGGCGGCGATAATAGCCGCCGTTATTATCAAAATAAGGAACATTAAAAAAAACAACTGCTGTCACTAAATCGGAGTTATTATGAAAGAGATAAAGGCTTATATAAGAAGAGAGCGCGCAGACTTAATAATTCAGAATCTCGAAAGCGCAGGAGTTAAGGGAATGACAGTTATCGACGTCTACGCTCTGTGCGAATGGGCTGACCAGGATTCTTTCAGTTATTCGATTGAATTCGTGGAAAAGTACTCGAAAGTTATAAAACTTGAAATCGTCTGCGACGACGAAGATGTAGAGAAACTTTCGGAAATAATTTTACGCTATGGACATACGGGAAAATCCGGCGACGGAATGATCTTCATATCCCCCGTCGAAACGTCCATAAAAATAAAAACAAAAGAAAAAAACAAAATTTAACATGAACTATAAATTATTAACCTTATTCGCGAAAGTAAAAAAGCGCACAGGCGAACGGGAATATTTCTGCAGTTATATAGCCCGCGACGGAAAGCCCGTTCAAGCCAGGATTACAAAATCCACGTACGATTTTTTAAAACAAAATTCATCTTCAAACAAAAAAAGGAGCTACAAAATGAAACGACTAAAATCGATCGACGCTGCCATACTGGCGCTAATTTTTGCCTTTGCATCTATTTCTTTTGCGCAAAGCAACTCAGATTCGACAAAATCGCAGCATAAAATGATGCACGACAAAAACCATAAAATGCATGAAATGATGAAGGATTCGGCAATGCACACCGAAACCATGGATATGCATAATATGAGGGGTTCCGATCATCATATGACGAAAAAAAGCCCGCTCATTCGCGAGGGAATAATCGACCTGGAGGCAATTGACGAAAACAAAGACGGCAAAGTCTTTCAGGACCAAATGGATTGGAACGTAATATCCGACAACCCCGGCAATTGCCCGATTTGCGAAATGAAGTTAAAAGAGACAACCCTCGATCAAGCCAAGAAAAAATTACTCGAACACGGCTATAAGGTAAAACAATAGAAAAAGGAGGCAGCCCGTTTTGCCGGGCTGCCCGTTTATTTAAATAGAAATTTATTCAAGGCAAATACCGTGAAAACAAAATTCACATTACCGCTGGCGGCAATAATTCTCTTGCTTCTCTCTTATAATCATGCTATCGCTCAAACCGCGTCTCCCAGAGCAACGGTCGAACCGGAAGCGTATGATTTTGGCGATATCGAAGGCGATTCTACCGTTACCGCATATTTCTTAATCAAAAACGCCGGAACAGACACGCTTCATATATTGAGCGCGCGAGCTTCATGCGGGTGTACGGCTGTTTTACCGGATAAACGCAAGCTTGCCCCAGGCGAAACAAGCAGTCTTAAAGTTTCTTTCAACCCAAAAGGAAAATCGGGCAAGCAACTAAAATACGTATATCTTGAAACGGACGACCCTCTTAATAAGAGACTGAAAATAACAATACATGCAAACATTACATCCAATTGACGTTTTAATAATTTTTATGAGAGGTCTTTTATGATTTGTAACAACTGCGGACTCAATAATAACGACGAAAACAAATTTTGCACTAATTGCGGCGTCGAACTTGAAAAAGCAACCGTCTCTTGCAACATGTGCGGCGCGGACAACGATTCTTCAAATACATATTGCGTATCGTGCGGAGCCAAAATCAAGGCGGCTGTACAGCAGGGCGAACTTCGGCGCAAGAAAAACAAACGCAATCCCTCAAAGACTATCAAAGGGAAACAACGCTCGAACAATTATAATATCGAGAAAAGACTGAATTTCAAACCATTAATAATAACGATAGGGGTTTTCGTCGCCTCTCTGGCAATATACACTATCATCGATAAAAATATAAATAAAGACAATCTTTACAAGCCTGCTAATTTTGAAATTAAGAGCGGCAATCCCGCCGTAGAGGCAAAAGTTTACGAGATCGCTTCTAAATTCGTTTGCTCTTGCGGCACCTGCGGTGAAGAATCGCTCGAGCTTTGTACGTGTCCCCGCGCCGCCGAGGAAAGGCAGTTTATCAGAGAATACGTCGAAAAAAATGCGAATTCATCCGACATAATAATGGCGCTTGCAAATAAATACGGATACCTTAAGTCTGAATACGCAAAAAGTTACAATGTGGATAAATCGCGAGTCTGGAATACTACGGAGATAAAATACCCTTCAAGCCCGGCTAAAGGAATTAACGCGAGCGCGCAAAGCGCAACTTTTGCCGACATAAATAATATTTATTCGGCTTTTAATTGTCCTTGCGGTCAATGCGGCATAGACGAACTTAAAGATTGCAATTGCAATCATCCGAACGGAGCGACGGAAGTCAAAAGATTCATTAGAGATAAGATTGCCGAGAACAAATATAGCGTCGATCAAATTATTGAGCTTGTAGATAAACGATACGGCGGAAAAAAAATATAATTACGCATTTGTAATTAAGAATAATAACGGAGTTAACCATGTCGATTAATAATTACTGTCCCGAATGCGGAAACAAGATTAACGAGTCGGTTATTTATTGCCCTAATTGCGGAAAAAAAATTCATAATGCCGAGAGCAAGCGCGATCGTATTATCGGCAAAACGAGCCGTCGCGGCAACAACCTGTACATAGCGGGAATTATAGTTCTTTTCGTAATATTCTTAATATATTACTTCAATTCCGAACCGAGCAAGGCATATTCAATAATAAAAGAACAACCTCGAGTGACCGACAATGTCGACTATCCTCAGAGCCGTTTCGATCATATAATAACCGTCGCTTTTGAAAAAGACGGAAAAATAATCATACCGCTTGAACTCGTTAAAGAGAATAAATTTGCGCGTTTTCAGGTGGCAGGTTTGCCTGAATCAACGCCGCCGATACTGGCTTACTTAACCGAAGACGGAAAAGTAGTAACCGCAATCAGCATGTGCGAGCCTTGCAACTCTACGGAATTTCACATACAAGGCGGCGACCTCGTATGCAACTCTTGCGGCACCACGTGGGACCTTAATAATCTGGACGCAATAAGCGGTTCATGCGGGAAATATCCTCCCGACCCTATTCCAAGCAAGATTGTCGGGAATGAAATTCAGATTGAGAAACAATTTGTAACAAACTGGAGAAGACGGGTCTGATTATGAAAATATATTCCATTGCATTACAGAGTATAAAAAGGAAAAAGTCAAAAACTATATTATTAATTGCGGGACTTTTGCTTTCAGTCGCCTCAGTAATAACAATTATGACGGTAAGTAAAAACATCAACGAAAATGTAGCCGCGGCGCTTGACGAATACGGGGCAAATATACTAGTGACGCCAAAATCGGACAATCTTTCATTAAATTACGCGGGCATTTCGATAAGCAGCACATCGTACGAGTCCCACGAGCTCAACAACGAAGACATAATTAAAATAAGAAACATAAAAAACAAAAAGAACATAAGCATTGTAGCGCCCAAACTTTTTGTACTCACAGAGATATCAGGCAAAAATGTAATTGTAGCGGGAATTAAAACAAATGAGGAATTCAGACTAAAAAAATGGTGGAAGCTGCGCGGGAAAAAACCAGACGCGTCAGACGAAATCTTTATCGGGGCTAATCTGGCGGGATTATTGTCTGTTAGACACAATGACACGCTTACCATATCCGGCGAAAAATTTATAATAACGGGCGTATTAGAAAAAACCGGGGCGCAAGACGACGGTATGCTCTTTATGTCGGTCGATAAAGCTCAATCGCTTTTTTCGAAAGGCAATAAAATCAGTCTTATTGAGATAGCTGCGCTATGCTACGATTGCCCAATTGACGAAATTGTCAGCCAAATTTCTGCGAAGCTGCCGGGCGCGTCCGTTATGCCCATCAAGCAAGCTATCGAATCCAAAATGACAGCCATTCATCGCTTCGAGCACTTTTCCCTCGGCGTATCGGCAATTATACTTATAATAAGCATATTGATTGTTTTCACAAATATTAACGCTTCGGTAAACGAAAGAACGCGGGAAATCGGAATTTTTCAAGCTGTCGGTTTCAGAAGAATTCATATTATGCAGATTATTCTGCTTGAAGTGATAATGATAAGTCTGACGGCGGGCGCGCTTGGCTACATAACCGGAATTTTAGCGGCTAAATTCATCGTTCCAATTCTCTCAATGAATTCAAACGTCAGCGTCGGTTACGATATTAATATCTTATTTCTATCACTTATTTTCTCGGTCTTACTCGGCATGCTCGGAGGATTTTATCCCGCCTACAGAGCGACGAGATTGGACCCAACCGCCGCATTCAGAGCATTATAAAGGAATATGGTTATGAATTTTATTGAAATTAAAAATCTTGTAAAACAGTATTATACGGGCGCTGAAGAAGTGCGAGCCGTAAACGACATCTCTATGAATATTCAGAAAAATGAATTCATTATATTGCTTGGACAATCCGGGTCAGGAAAAAGCACGCTTTTAACGGCTATCGGAGGACTAAACAAACCGACATCCGGCAGCGTCATTGTTGATCAAATAGATATATACCGTCTTAACAATTCGCGTCGCGCCGACTTCCGTAAAGAATATATCGGATTCATATTCCAAAATTTCCAATTGATGCCTTACCTGACCGTAGAAGAAAACATTATGATGCCCTTGTCAATTACGGAATTAAGTTCCGAAGAACAAAGAGCAAGAGTAGACGCCTTAATAAAAAAAGTAAGTTTAACGGGCAAATCCAAGAGATTAATCCACGAATTAAGCGGCGGAGAACAACAAAGAGTCGCTATTGCAAGAGCGCTCGTAAACGATCCTCTGATAATATTGGCGGACGAGCCGACGGGCAATTTGGATTCACGCACCGGAGCGGCAATTATGGATTTGTTTTCGGAACTAAACGACGAAGGGAAAACGATTATAATTGTCACTCACAATAAAGAATACGTCCATTACTCAACGAAGTGCGTAGAGCTGCACGACGGCTCCGTCAAAAATATTGAAATCTTCAAAAACGCTACGGCGCCGGCGGAAATATGAAAGCATGTCTTAACATAGCGTTCATTTTTGCGCTTCTGGCGCATCCCGTCTTTACTTACGCCCAAATTCGACCCGACAGCGCAAATAGTTCAACCTCAGTAAACGATTCGCTCCTCTTTAATACGAATAACTCGGCGGCTCGCCCAAAAGAAAACGATTCAATATACGTTCAATCAGGAAATTTCTTTTTTGAAAAGAATATGTATCGCGAAGCAGCTGAACAATATTACGCCGCATACAGACTCAATCCCGAAAATAAGCCCTTAAAATTCAGACTGGCAGAAACCTATTATCTATTAAACGATTTTAAAGAGGCGAAAGAATTATTCGAAGAACTTCAGTATGAAACGGAAGACAACGCAATAATACCGGAATATCTGGGACAGATTGCAATAGCCGAAAGAGATTATCCTTCTATAAAAAAATATTTTAATCGTATCCTCGAAATTGACTCGACAAATATGGACGCCCTGAATACTCTGGGAACGCTGGCAATGTTCAACGACGATAACTATACGGCGGAAGTTTTATTGAGGAAATCGGTTGAATTCCATCCGAGAAATATCAACGGACTGTATAATCTCGGAACGCTTTATTTATTAAATAACCGCTTTAATCAAGCGGAGGAATATCTTTTAAAGGCGTATTTTATTGACAGTCTGGATTCGAAAATAACGTACACGCTTGGATTGCTTTACATTGGCTTAGAAAGATACATAAAAGCCGAGCGATTTCTTAATATTTCTCTTTCTCTCCTGCAAAATAACCCGGACGCCTGGATAGCTCTGTATATTACGCAAAAAAAACTTAACAAACTCAAGGACGCCCGAAACGCTATAGAAAAGATAGAAGAACTTTTTCCCGACAATGCGCACATAAATCTATTGAAAGCCGACTATTATTATTCAACAAACGACTTAAACGAAGCAATCTATTACGCCGAAAAAGAAATTAAAAATAATCCCGAACAGATAATAGGCTATCAAATACTTTCAACTCTATATAGACTGGCGGGCAAACCGGAAAAAGCCGGATATTATAAAAACATTATAAACAATAAGCCGCGATTATTGGATTCGATAGCCGTTCCTATAATAAATTATTTAGACATAGCGCTGATAATAACAAATTAACTTGAGGTAATTTTATGAAAAAACTACCGCTAATATTAACCGTTTCGCTTTTATTTCTGGCTGGCTGTATGACTCCGGGATTTCATATGATAGGGATGCACTCGTCCGATAACGAAACGACAGCCGTCGCTCCTATTTTCAAAGAAGTTATTTATAACGAATATAAGTTCAGCGCGGAATTTTCAACCGACTTCCAAACTAATCAGTCACATTACAGCCTGGAAATTTTCAATCTTTCCTCCGAAGATATGGTAACTGATGCCGAAGTGCGGTTTGAAGTATTAAAGATTAGCGAGCCTCAGGAAAGGCTCTTTGCAAAACCGTTATACTCCGACGGCTTAAAAAGGTTTTCCGTCAGCCGCCCAATTGAATCGGATCGTCAAATCGTAGGGCGGTTTTTAGTATACGCCGTCGAAGGAAAACAATTAGAAACTCCGCTGGAAATTTCTTTCGATTTTGATAAAATTCATTATAAACACAATCACGTCAGGGAGAACGGAATAAGCGAATGGTGGTATATAGGCGCCGCCGGCATGGCTGTAATGATGTTTCTATGGCATATATTTTAGAGCTCTTTTATCGATGCAAAGCTTAAAAATCACATATTTATTACCGTTTCTATTCTTTTTCATGTTTTTTTATCAAATAGCGGCAGTCGCCCAGAACGGGTGGTCGTTTACAACGCAAGTGGAATACACAGGTATTAGAAACGGCGTCATTAACAATACTATTCGAATAAGCGGCGCAGGCAATTGGAATATTGCGCATTCTACAGAACTAATATACGCCAGGGATAAAATCAACTCTTCAGCAAACGATGTTTTGACGGCTCGGAATATCCTTTACAATTTCCCCGCAAGCTCATTATATGGAGACGCGGAATCAAACGGCGACGACGAAATGAATTCCGTTACGACTGCGATTAATTCCTATGCCAGGCTTCCTTTTGTGTTTTGCAACGAATATCGAGGCGATTATGAATATGGCTTTTCATTTACAATCCGAAAATATTTCGCTAATATGTGCGGATTCGGAGGCGCCGGCTACATAATAATCAACAGCGCATCACATCTCGAATTCAACAGGGCGGCTGCATACGGAATCGGTATCGGCAAACGCTTCTACGATAAAACAATTAACGTCTATGTTTATCTGCACGGTTATAAAGCATACGACAATTTTTTCGATAACGCGGAATTCATATCTTGGGGAGTAAATTATAATTTTTCGTCACGCACGACTTTTTTCCTCTTAAGCACGCTTGAAGTAAGCGAAATCTTCTCCGAGTACTCGTTTTCATACGGTCTTAAATGGAGTTTATAATAATTAACAAAAAAGGAGCGTTTATGAATAAATTATTAATTATTTTACTTGCGCCAATATTAATAACGGCGCATGAAGGACACCAAAACAGCAAACCCGACACCGTCACAACTGTTAACGGGGACACCATCGCAATTAACGGGAAGCCCGTTTCCGCCCTCGCCGAAAAACCTAACGCGAACGGCTCCGAAGCGGAAGAGAAAACTTTCGAGTTGGATATTAGAAAATCATTATTTTCGCACCTGCACAACAAATTAGTTCATTTTCCAATAGCCTTTTCTCTTGCCGCACTTTTACTTATGTTTTTTTATCTAAAAGACGAGCGTTATAGACCCGCTTTGCTTGCGCTCGTATCATTGGCGTTCTTAACGGCGGTGGGAGCCTATTTTACAGGCGAACAACAGAAAGCGGCGTTTGAAAATACAAGCCGGTGGTGGGTAGCCGATTTACACGAGCTGTTCGGAATCATTACGTCCGTAACAATATTATTTTGGTTAATTTCTCTTTTATCCGTCAGATACAAAAAGATAACTATAATTTTATCTTTAGTCGTCGCCGCTCTTGTATTTGTAACGGGCCTTTTAGGCGGAACGTTAGCGCATTAAACAAACATTCTAATATACGACATAACTCGATGGAACTAACATATAAAGACAAAAGCGAATTTCTCAGGGGCTTTTTGACGCTAATCAGAAAAGACGGCGCCATTTGCAATTACGAGCGAAAGATGGCTTTAATAATCGGCAGACATTTCGGTTTCGCCGAGGATTTTTGTATTGAAGCGTTGGACACTCTGCTCGAAAACGAATACATTTCCGAAGCCCCTCCCGTTTTTTCCAATAGGGAAGTCGCGCGTTATTTTATAAGCGAAACATACAATATCCTTGAGCAAATACACGAGCTGAGCTTAGCGGAACTAAAATGGCTCGATTCGGTATTGCAAGCAAATCACATCGACAGGCGCAACTTCCCATTTTTGCTTCAACTGTCGGAAAATTACTAAAAGTCTGCAAACGCCGGGAAATATATTTTTATGTAAATATCGCTTGCCTATATCGTTCTACGATATTATGTTTCGATATCATAAAGGAATTTATTATGGAAGACAAATTATTAAAAGATTTGTTTTTGGGTTTTATCAAAGTGCATATTCTTCATCACGCATATAAAGAGCGAATTTACGGACAGGAATTTAACGAGGAATTGAAACGGCACGGCTATCACATTTCATACGGAACTCTATACCCAATATTTCACAAGCTTGAAGAGCAGGGATATTTAATATCCGAAACCGAAAATGTTAACGGAAAAATACGCCGTTATTATTCCATTACAAAAAACGGCAAAAAAATTTTAGAAAAAGCCAAACAACAGGCAAAAGAACTTGTTGACGAATTATACGAAAAATAAAAAGGGGGATAAATGAACGCTTACAAAGCGCTCGAAATATGGACGGCTCAAACGCTGCTCGATTTAGGAATTCTTTTTTCAATTATCTCGGCTTTACTTCATATAGGCAGACCATATTTTGAACGAATCTTATCAAGAATGACTTTGAGAGTAGCCGCCGATCTCTGGTGGTTAATCTACATTATTCTCAGAGACGGACTGCTGTTTTTTTCCGTACTCTTTATTTTCTTAAATGTGAATCTCGATTTGATGGCAGATATTAAAATCGGTTTGCCATTCGTGCCGTTTGGTATGGTGGTTTTAGTAATTTCTCTCATTATAAAAGTATTCAGAAACACTGAAGATTATAATAAGCTGTCGAAAATAAATAACTACATTATAGCATTCGGAGCCTTTCTGAATTTTATTGGTTATGTGCTGGTGATGGAAGCTCCCGGAGACGAATATCCGGCAGCCAAACAGCCTTTCTGGCAAATAATGAAATCTCTTCGTTCAAATCTTAATCCCGAACTTTCTACCGTAGTTTTTTACATAACCTTTGTATTGCTATTTCTAACATTTACTGCGGCGTTATATTATTTCTCCCGACAATTTAGAAATAATACTACTGACAAAATAAAGGGAAAAGAAAATGTACAGGCTTAAGTTAAACGCAAAAGACTGCGTCTCCTGCGGTATATGTATGGATGTCTGTTTAACAAATGCAATCGACATGAGAATTCACAGAGGAAAAACTATTGAAGGTAATTATTTGTCATATCTTGAATTCAACGATAAAACCAATAAAGAATTATTACCGGAGAAAATGATGACATTCCCTTTCATGAAAAACTCAGAATTGTGCAACGGCTGTATGGTTTGCGTTGAGGAATGTCCTACTTCCGCAATTGCTATCGACTTACATATTAAAGCATATAATTCGTTAACCCACTGAAACGGCACTTAAATGCCTTTTTTCTTGTTTACGTCCGGTATTCTTCCGAGATAATTTGATAAAAGACGCCTGACTTATCGGATAAGCGCAAAATGCATAAGCTCTTATTATAGTAAGATCCCACGCATTACAGAGGCAATTTCTTTCCGAAAAGCAATATTTTCAAATGTACATTTAATTTATTCGACTATACATTAGAATACCAGCACTTTATCCGAATCCATTGTCCATGCAGCTAATTCTGCCATTGTGCTTATTTGACATCCTTCAATTAAAGGAAGATTTTTTATGCCTCGTGCATCAGCACAGGTGCCGCAAATTTTTACTTTTCCTCCTTTTGAAATAACAGACTTTAACATTCTTTCAATATTGTAATAACCATTTGGCGTAGTTTGATTTGGCAATGCGCAAGTTGCAGCGTCTGCCATCAAAAATATTCTAGCTTCCGTATCGGGAAAATCTTTTTGAACTTGCATTGCCAGTCGAAGTGCATTGTATGCTTTTTCTGTTCCATACGGCGCGTCGTTGATGATGATTAAATACTTCATTGTCTCTCCTTTGATTTACTTGTATGCAATAATTCCATAATGATATGGAGGTAGCGATATTTCTTTATTAATGATTTTAAAATTTGCTTTCAACAGCCATTCAACACATTGAAGCGGTGTTGGACGTATCTCCAGTGATGGACCTCGTGGAGTAATTGATGAATGTATCCAGTGAATAATTCCAACTTTACCTTTTGGTTCTAAAATTCGATAAGCTTCATTTAAAAGAATTAATGGATTTTCCGCATGTAGAATATTAAAAAGCATAACATAATCAACCGAGTTATCTTCCATTCCAGTTCCTTCATTTACAAAATCACGTTTTATTACTTTTATATTTGAAATATTTTCTGCTGTAATTCTTTCTTTCAACCGATTAATCATTTCATCATCGATATCAATAGCATACAAAGTACCCTTAATAATTTTTGCCGCGGGAATTGAAAAAGTTCCGTAGCCCGAACCAAATTCAACCACGTCAAAAATTGTTTCATCTAGATGAAGCTTAGAAAAAATAAATTGAATATCAAAAAAAGATTCCCAATAGGATTCTTCCGGCATTCCGCTTTCTCTGATTTTCATCAAAGTCTTCAAACTCTCTTATATTTAAGCAACAAAAGTAACTATTTCACAATCAACTTCCCTTTAACCATTCCCATACCGCACTGAAAAACGTACTCGCCCGGTTTGTCTATTTTTAATTCAACCGGGATGGTTTTAAATGGAGTTAAAGTCGCGCGTTTATTGAAATCGGAAAACACAACTTCTTCGGTACAGCTGGCGGTTTCTTCTCTTATGAAATTGAGTCTGATTGGTTTACCGGCTTCGAAAATTAAAACATCGGGCGTGTATCCGCCTTTTACATTTATTACCGCTTCCTGAATTCCGGATTCGCTTGCTTCAACTTTAACCGCCTTTTTCTCGGAGAACCAGAAATACCAGGCTACAAGCGCGGAAAGTCCCAATCCTCCGAAAAGTACAATTATCTGGTCGATAGTCATTTTATTTTCTCCTTATAATTTTGGTCTAAATCTTCTCAGACGGTTGGCATTTGTAACTACCGTTACTGAACTGAAAGCCATTGCAGCGCCCGCTATAATAGGCGATAACAATATACCGAAGAAAGGATAAAGCATTCCGGCAGCTATCGGTATTCCGATCCCATTATAGAAAAATGAACCGAATAAATTTTCTTTAATATTTTTCATCGTCGCTTTCGAAAGTTGAATAGCCGTAACCACGCCTTTAAGACTTCCTTTAATAAGTGTAATATCCGAAGCTTCGATTGCAACATCAGTTCCGGTTCCAATTGCAAGACCGATATCTGCCTGCGCGAGAGCGGGCGCGTCGTTTATACCGTCGCCGACCATTGCGACTTTTTTCCCTTCGTTCTGAAGTTTCTGAACATTAAAAGCTTTGTCTTCCGGCAGAACTTCCGCAAGCACTCTGTCGATACCGACCTGTCGCGCAATAGCGTTAGCCGTTCGACTATTGTCGCCGGTTATCATCACAACTTCAAGTCCCATCTTTTTCAATTGAGCAATAGCATCTTTAGAATCTTTTTTAATTACGTCGGCTACGGCTACGATTCCGGCTGCTTTATTGTCAATTGCGACATACATCGGAGTTTTGCCTTCGTCAGCCAGGCTTTCGCTTACGGATTGCAGTTCGCCCAGATCGATATTGAATTTCTTCATTAATTTCAGATTGCCCAAAAGAACTTTTCTTCCGTTAATCTCCGCTTCGATGCCATGCCCGGGAATAGCATTAAAGTTTTTCGGATCGTACAATTCAAGATTTTTATCCGCTGCGCCTTTGACAATCGCTTCCGCAAGCGGGTGCTCCGAAGCTTTTTCGGCGCTGGCGCTCAACGCAAGAACGGTATTTTTGTCAAAGCCGTTAACGGCGATTACATCAGTTAACGAAGGCTTTCCTTCGGTTATTGTTCCGGTTTTATCGAGAACAATCGTATCGAGTTTTTGAGCCGTTTCCAACGCTTCGCCGCTTCTGATCAATATTCCGTTTTCCGCGCCTTTACCTACTCCAACCATGAGCGATATAGGCGTTGCCAATCCCAGAGCGCAAGGGCATGCAATTACAAGAACAGTAACAAATACAATCAAAGCGTAGACTAATTGAGGCTCGGGACCGAAGATATACCAGACGACAAAAGATAAAATTGCCAGTATAATTACCGCCGGCACAAAATAGCCCGATACCTGATCGACAATTCTTTGTATAGGAGCTTTAGAACTCTGAGCTTGCTCAACCATCTGAATTATTTGAGCAAGCGCCGTATCCTTTCCAACTTTTGTAGCTTTGAATTTGAACGAGCCTGTTTTGTTGATTGTAGCGCCTATAACTTCGTCGCCCGCATGTTTTTCCACGGGAATCGGTTCGCCCGTAATCATCGATTCGTCAATTGAAGAAGAGCCTTCAATAACAATACCGTCGACAGGAATTTTCTCTCCCGGTCTTACGATTATTATGTCGTCCAGAACTACTTCTTCAACGGGAATATCGACTTCTTTGCCGTCTCTAATAACCCGAGCTGTTTTTGCCTGAAGACCGATTAATTTTTTTATGGCTTCGGAGCTTTTCCCTTTAGCTTTAATTTCAAGCGCCATTCCAAGCACAACCAGAGCCACAACCACAAAGACGACGTCATAGAATTGATCTGCCAATTCCGCTTTGGGAAAGAGAGAAGGGAAATAAGTAGCTATTGTAGAATAAATCCACGCGGCGGAAATTCCGATTGCAATCAATGTATGCATATTCGCAGATCGATTTTTAAAAGCCGACCAGGCTCCGGTAAAAAATTGAGAACCCGACCAGAACATAACCGGCAAAGCAAGCAAGCCCATCGCCATCCATATGTAACGCAGAGTTTCGCTTCCGCGCTGAAATTCGGCCGGCAATCCCCACAGAGTAGGATAACTAAAAAACACAACCGGGATTGCCAGTATGCCTGCGAATATGAATTTTTTCATTAACGTTTTATATTCTTTTTCGCGGGCAATCTGATTTTCGTCAACCGGTTCTCCTTCTTTAGCCTTATCCGGTTTTACCCCTGCGGTATCGAACGTTTCATATCCTAATTTTTCTATTACCTTCTTAATGTCCGCGACTTTAATCATTCCGGGTATATAATTTATAACCGCCGATTCGGTCGCAAGGTCGACGCTTGCCGAGATTACGCCTTTCGTTTCTTTCAACTCTTTTTCAATTTTAGTGACGCACGAAGCGCAATGCATTCCGCCGATTCCCAACTTAAGTACGGAGCGACCTGTTTTATATCCCGCTTTTTTAATCGCTTCGATTATATCGTCCGTTTTTACGCTTTCAGAATCGTAGTCGACGTATGCAGTAGCGGTAGCGTAATTTACTACCGCCGATTTAACGCCGGGGAGTTTTTTAACCTCTTTTTCGATTGTAAGGGCGCAGGTCGAGCAATGCATATCAACGATTGGAAGTTGCGCTTTTTGAAGTCCGTATAACGTAGATCTGTACGAAGGCCCGTCGTCTTCGGATTTATTTATATAAGACTCCGGGTTAAGAGCAAACTTTTGCCGGCAATCTTCCGAACAAAACTCAAATATTTTTCCATTTAATTCCAGGTAAAACTGCGAAGGGCTTTTAACCTGCATTCCGCAAACGGGGTCGTAAGCAATATTTTTTTTCGTGTTTCGAGTGCTTTCCATTTCGTTGCCTCTACTAAAATAGTTTTAGGAAATATCTTTTTTAATTCTTTCGAATTCTTCTTTCGAAATTTCTCCCTTAGCATAACGTTTTTTCAGTATTTCAAGGGGCGTTTCTTTGGGATAAATATTATCCGTCTGTTTTTGGTTGGTAATCTTAATAATTAGATAAACAATTACCGCAATAACTATCAGCCAGAAAATCCATCCAAATCCCATCCAACCAAATCCCATATCGTGAAACATAACAGTCTCCTTAATTATTTTTTGTGGTGTTTTTCGTGTTCGGATTCTTTCATAGCTTTTGTCGAATCCGATTTCATCATATCGTGTTTCATCATTTTATCGCCCATCATACCTTTATCCCCGTGCATCATTTTCATCATCATCTTATGCATTTCGGGGTTATCCATCATCATTTTACACATTTGCATCATGCCAGTGGAATCGCTTTTTACATGTTCCATCATTTTCTGCATCATCATGCCTCTCATATGTTCGTCCGATGCAATTTTATCCATACATTCCTGCATGTTTTTGTCCTGCATCATCATGTGATCTGTTTTTTTCTCTGCAGGTTTTTCCTGCGCATATAGCGCGATTGAAAAGATCATAACCGTTACGGTTACCACCGCGAAAGAAATTCTTTTTGTTAACATTTTTTACTCCTTTTGTTTTAATTTAGTTTATGCACAAGTCGCAAAAACCCTGCCATAATTTTTTGTTTGATTTTCATCGGAAATCAACGATTTAACAAACAATTAATTAACAATTTTAAAAAATATTTAGCTTTCTTAAATTCAACGCTATAGATTTCCATGCGCATACTTTCCGCGCCTTTTTGTAGAAGTATTTTGTACGCGCCAAATTCACATCTTTATGAAGGTCGCGCTGAAATTCGATCATCGTTTTGTTTCGGCACGCAGGCGTGCCTGCACCAAACACAATTGCAATTAACGTGCATACATTGTTTATCAATCAACCTCGATTTATACCACATTTTTGCAATATGATAGAATATTTTTTTTGAAAACGAGGGATTGTAATGCTTTCTTAACGGCGGAATAACGTCGTCTAAATTTTGAAGTTTTTTTAGAATGTAAGAATATCCGGAATTCGTAAGATGAGCAAAGAGCCACCTGTTTGCTAAGGACGTTCGAAGTTTCGGGAATAAATAATTTTTACATAGTTCGGCATAATCTTCATTCTTTATTATACTTTGAGCGGCATAGTAGCCTGAAAGCATCGCATATTTGATTCCGAACCCCCAAAGCCCATCCTGGAAACCGGCGTTCTCGCCTACGTAGAGTATTTTATTCTTTTTTGTTACGGGAGTAAAATAATTTACAAATCCGCCAAATTCTTTCGGGGAATTAATATCGATATCGATGTGAGATTTCAGAACATTTAGAGCCCGTTCGAAATAACGTCTCTCATTTTTAAAATCTTCGAACATACAAGTAGCAAAAGTGGCTCTGCCGTTATTAACGAGCAAGTAAGCGTAAGCTTTGGGAGCTATCCTGTTGTCTACAAAACCAATAAATTGGTCCTTAACCGAAGTGTTAAATACTATTCCCTTTGCAATTGCGTCAGCCGCTTTGGGACCAGTGCCGGCTATTGTAATATTATCGGCAGCAGATTCAATTTTTTTATTCCAGACAATATTAACGCCCGCCTCCAAAGCCTGATGTTTAAGCCCCTGGTCGAGGGAATTTTTACCGCTTCCTCTTTCAATTAAATAAAACAATGGGCGTGATGTTTTAACCTGAATCCTTTCTCTTTTCGGACCGACAAAACACCCGTCGTTACCGCTGTAAGGGCGACATAAGAAATTAATTTCGATGCCGATATTTTTCAGTATTTCCAGAGTATCCTGTTCATCCGACCAATTTTCTAATCCCTGGTAGTCGCCGTTGAATCTTAAGCCTACATCGGAATTTTGTTCATACACATCTACATTATAACCAGCTTTTTTCAACGCAATCGCGGCAGTTAAGCCTCCCGGACCCGCGCCGACGATTGTTATAGTATTGTTATCGCGCATAGCGCCATCTTATCATTCAATGATGATGCGAATGCCCCGGTTCTTGATCTTTTTTTATATAATTCTCCGGCTGCTGGTCAAATTGTATTCTGCATAAATCCGAACAGAAATAATATTTTTTCCCTTCGTAATGAGACGCCGGCGCTTTGTCGATGTCTTTAATTACCATACCGCATACCGGGTCCTGAATTTGACGCGTATCTTTTGTTTTTCCGTGTTCCATTTTATCCTCCTGTTTTATACGACTATTTTAAAATTTCTGCGGCTTTCTATTTTAGCTGCAGCATCCGTGGCGTCTGCCCGAATGATTATGTCCATGAGATTGCTCATGTCGATGTTCTCTCATATCGCTATGAGGGTCTGCTTCGACTTTTCTGTTTCTGAAATAGCCGATTAAACCGAAAACCGCTATTAAACCGAATACAAACAGCAAAAAATCCATTTTATCCTCCGTTCCGTTATGATACGTTCAATATTGCAAAAAGCATACCCGAATATTATTATCGTAAAAACGTCAAATTTTCCGGTTCTCGGTTTATTCGTCGAAACAAAATTTAATTTTCTTAAAAGTGAATTAAGAAAATTAATTTAGAGGCTGTCGATTACCTTCCTTAATTTTGCTTGAATTTCTCCCGCTATCGGACTTAGCGATTCATTTTTAATTGCCTGCATCGAAGCTACGGGGTCTACAGCCGCCACTTCTATTTTGTTTTCTTCCTGTTCTATTACAATTACATTGCACGGCAGCATTGTCCCGATTTTATCTTCCGCCTGAAGAGCCTTGTATGCATAAGGCGGATTGCATGCGCCTAATATTTTATACTTTTTGAAATCGACGTCTAATTTCTTTTTTAATGTTTCCTTAACGTCAATTTCCGTAAGAACGCCGAATCCTTCAGACTTTAGCGCTTGCGTAACCTTTTCTATTGCGTCTTCGAAGTTGGCTTCGATTGTTTTTGTGAAATAGTAACTCATTTTTTACTCCTATTTATTTGATGTAACCGTGTTCCAGATTTAATATCGACTCTCTGTCGTCGAAATGTTTATTCCAAACTTGTTCGATTGAATAGACGATCGAAAATTGAATTCTGTGCTCGTTATTAGGATATATTTTTGCAACCTCGCCAATGTTTTTTTTATATTGATATTGAATCCCCACGTCGAAATTTTCTCCGAGCCTGTAGAAAAAGTTTGTTACCAGTTGAAGTTGAGATGTTTTCTCAACAAGGTCAGGGTAACTTTTATATCCTCCATAAATAGAAGCTTGAAGATATGGTCTTTCGAGCCTTCGATACAAAAATCTGGGACCGCCAAAAACGGAAACCGACTTTGCACGCGCGAGATCAGAAAAACCGGACACGGACGCAATTCCTTCCGTTCCCGTGTTCAGAATCGACTGCATCCTGAAGTCGAGAAAATAGACCGGGTCGGGCAGTAAATTGAAAACCGCAGAAAAAATATAATTCTTCAAAGTCTTATTGAACTTATTGCTGTAACCCTCGCTTTCGGTAAGAAAATTATTGAAAGAAAATCCGATTTGTTGAATAATTTCTCTGTTCCACCTCTGACTGAGAGGGACGCGATATTCAAGCGAAAAGCCAAGGGCGTTCATGCTGAAATCGGTTTCCGGCGATATTTTTGACTTTGTAAAATGCTCTCCGTGAATTGTAAGCCAGTATCTTTGTTTGAAGATATGCGAATATTCAAATACGTTCCCGAACTGATTATCCTCCGTATTAATGCCATTAGAATACGGACTAATAACGTCCGTCAATTGCAGAGCGTCGTCGTCTCTAAGAGTAGTAAATTCAATCAATGAGCTTTTGACTCTGCTTCTTCCTAATTTAAAGATATTATTTTTGTCTTCAATTTGGAGGAATATCTGGTGAAAGAAAATTTGGCCCAGGTCTGATTCGGCGTCCGGGAACTGGAAACCCAAAACGAATAGTCCTCTGAAATCATTATATAATTTTTGTTTAAAGCCGAGCAGGAATCCGCTGTCCGAAAAATCATTAATAGCCGAGGACAGCGAATTGTTAATAATGTCGTTATTGACGGACATAACTCCTCTGGCTCCGAGCCGAATTTCGGGGTCAACCTGCGCAATCGAAATACTTGAAAAAAACAGTATGAAAATTAAGATTGAAATTTTGTTACGTTTCATATTCCACCTGTTATTTTATTATTCGTCCAGAGCTACTTTGGGGAGCAGATTCATTTTTTCGGTTTTCATCTGCATGCCTTTCATCGAATCGACCATTCTCTCTTCCACCGGAAGGTCTTCATAAACGAGCGCCAGGAGATTGCCTCCGGGGTACAAGCCGTTGTTGGTTACGCGCCTGGTATCATGGTCGTGAAACGTCCAGATCCCCCGGTTTTTCCCTTCAATTATAATATCGAAAGTTTTGCCGGGGCTTAATCTGATTGTATTCATTTGCCAGGGCTGAGGCACAGGCAGACCGTCGTCCGCAACCAGCCAGAAATCGTGTCCGTGCAAATGCAAATAATGTTCTTCGCCTCCGGCATTAATTAACCGCACTCTGATATTTTCTCCTTCCTTTATATAAAGATTAGGCGTAGAAGGATATGACTTTCCGTTGACCGTAAAGAAATTCGGTTGGGGCAGGTTCGCCGAGGATCGTCTGTTTAAAACGTATGGAGGCTTATAGCCCTTTTGCATATGCTCAGTCAGTTCGTCTTTCGAATCGAACAGGTTGAATCTCTCCTTGTCGAATCTTCCGTTCATCATTAAATAAGATCGTTCTTTCATTCGCACAATCATATTGTTAAGTTCTTCTCTAATGAAATTAGTGTCGTGCGCCGAATAAATGAGAGTATACTCGCGTTCATATGGAAATCTTTTTTTTATGGGATCGTCCGGCTCTTCTACAATCAAACTTCCGAACATTCCCGACTGCATATGAAGAAGGGTTCCCCAATGGCAATGATAAAAATGCGTGCCGTACGGTTCGGCGGTAAATTCATAAACGAAGGTTTGTCCCGGCATAACAGGCATCTGATTCACATAAGGCACGCCGTCCATACGCCAGGGCACATGCATACCATGCCAATGGATTGTATGGTTTAACTCGGTCTTATTCCTGAAGATAACTCTGACATTGTCGCCTCTGTTTACACGTATTTCAGGTCCGGGAACCGAATTATTAAAAGCGAGCGTGTGAATATCAAACCCCGGCGCAATTTCGTGCCGTGCAATATCAATAAAAAGTTCATACTCTTTTAGAATCCCGTTGTTTTTGACGGGCTCCAGTACATTGGGGAAATTTTTCTTATTACGCTCAACGGCTTCTTTCCCTAACAGGTCGGCCGGCATAAATGCGGCGGCGGAAATAATAGCGGCGTTGTTTATAAATTCCCTCCTTTTCAAGGGCGCCTCCGTTAATTTATTTTAAATACGCTTCATTCTATTTTTTATTATCTGCATGAACCGGGATTAATTTGGGAACAGTTTACATTATTCGTTATTTTGAGATTGTTGCCCGCTGTGTCAAAGTAAAGCTAAAGAATTCTATACAATGAATCAAAGCTCCAAACAATCTGATATTTATTATGTTCCCGAATTACGGTCGACGCTTATCATTGTTGACGCGTCTCTTTATTTTTAATCTTAATATATTTTTCCGGATTCAAATCGAATTTTGCTTTGCATGTTTCCGAACAGAAAAAATATGTTTTGCCTTTATATACCGACTCCTGAGCCAGAAGTATATTATGAATAACAATGCCGCAAACGGGGTCGGCTATAAATTTACCGCTGTTATTTTTATTCGCTTTGCCATCCATACCCATTCCATCGTTAGATTCATCAAATTGCTTATCAGTACATGAGCGGAATATAATACAGGCCAATCAGAATCGATAACCTTTTATATAAAGCATCGACTTGTCGCAATCGCATTTATCCGGCTTTATGCCATTCAATTCGATTGACGAATCAAAGAAATCGACGTAACTTTCGGGAGCTTTGACGAACAACGATTTGCATTTGGGGCAGCAGAAATAGTACATCCTGCCATTATATGCAATCCGCGGCGCCGATTCGATGTTATTCAACTCCATTCCGCATACCGGATCGATTTCCATTTGCTTATTCTCCTTTTTCGAAGAAATAATTGTCTATCCAGTTATAAATAAGCATAAAAAAGAATCCCAGAACCCAGCCCCAAATAAACGCCGCCGCCAGTCCTCCCAATACCGTATAAATAGTAATTGAATCGACAAAAGGCACTATAGCTCTAATATAAGGCAAGGCGTCGATATCGGAAACGAGCGTTTTAATAATCGACAAAAGAAACAACGCCGCTCCCGCTACGCCTGTAATGATACCGAAATAAACGGAACTATATTTTTTCATCTTCTCCTCCTACGATATTTCAGCGTTCTTGGACTTTTCAAAATAATTCAACGTACCCGAAATTATTAAAGCCGTATAAGCGCTGTATATAATAATTTCGACGATACCGAGTAAGTAACTATAGAAATTCAAACTTTTGAATCCGGGCAACAGTATCTCCCATATTTTTATCATGCTGTATTGCGGCGGCATTAAAATATCGTAGACGACGCACAGCGTAAACACAAGAATCAGAAAGACTGCAAACGATAAGAAAAGACTTTTGAACCTGAGATATATCAACTTAGGCTGGTAAGAATTCTTTTTGAATTTATCGCGCAGCAGATAATTGTAGATTGGAAACGTAATATAGCCGAATGCATAAGATCCGACCGACACTTCCAGAAGACCAATTAAAATACTGAGAGAATCGAGACCGTTAAATCCCGGTAAAAACAAAAGCCATATTTTGTGCATCTGCCAGATAGAGTTGCTTCCCGAGTCGGTTAAAATCAGACCGATGCTTATACAAATACCGTAGAATATAGTGAAAATAAAAAAGAGAGACACCGCTACCGGATACGGTTCTAACCTTTTCATAACTTCCCCCTTCTTTAAGATTTCAATTATCCGGGCGGACCTTAAATTGTCCGCCCTAATTAAATTACATATGGGCTTTACTGCTTCTGAAAACGCTTGTCCTCTTTTGGAGCGTCCGCTTTACGGCGATAACTTTCGCATTGTAAACGTCGAAACCGTGCCGTTTGGATTTAAGAAACCGGCTCGGTTTTTTAGCGGAATAAATCTCCGCCTTCGTCGAGCGATATTTCATTGCGTTAAAGTTTTTTCCGTAGATATCGGCATTAATGCCGGTAAGTATAAGAGCTACTGCTAAAAAGGCTGCGGCTTTAAAGAACCTGAGTTTCATGTGCTCCTCCGTTAATTGTGTCCATACGCTAATATGCAACTGTCGTGCCATTGTCAATTATTCATTTTTTATCCATTTACAGCCATTTGTCGCCGGTCATTTAAATAATCTTAAATATTTCTTTAAATATTTTTAATGATTATTTCCGCTGACTTTTCCGTTTTGCCGGATTTCCGTCGGGACTCAGTTTCTTAATTCCGAACTACAAACATTGACGCGCGAAATAATATTCAGAGCGTCGCTTTAAATTGCGCGGCTTTTTAAGACTAAAAAAAACGTAAGTTTGTAAACTTATTCCGATAGCGGAATGTTTTTATTATGTCAACTAATTGACAGTGAATTTACAAAGGTAAATATTATCTTTATGCAAGCGCAGATTTGTTTTAAGATCGATTGTAAAAGCGCGTTATACAATCCAACCAACAACATAAAAAGGAGTACGCTATGAAAATCTTCAAATTAGCCCTTATCGTTTTATTGACCGTTTTTATTACGGGCATTCAGGCACAGGACAAGAAAGACGACCACGAAGCCAAATGCAAAATGATGGTCGAAAAAATTCAAAAGACCGACGCCAATAAAGACGGCAAAGTATTCGCTTGTCCCAAGTGCGAAGTTTACCAGGATGAAGCGGGAAAATGTTCCAAATGCGGAGCCGAGCTGCACGAAATGACCGTCGACGAAGTTCATAAAGCAATCTGCGGAAAAGAGAAGGATCACAATCATAAAATGGAAATGAAATCCGCAAAGGATTATGACAAGAACAAAGACGGAAAAGTATTTCAATGCTCAATGTGCCCGAATGAAATTTCAGACGAGGCAGGAGAATGTCCTGCATGCGGCATGAAATTAAAAGAGGTTTCCGTAGACGACGCATGCAAAAATTTAACGAAAGCAAAAGAAAAGATGGAAATGAAAAAGAAAGAAATGAAATAAGTTATAGAACGCCCGCCGTTCGTAAGTCCGGCGGGCTTTTTTTAACATCCGCAAACGTTGGACATTCTTACCGACATTATAAATTTCGATTCATCGCATCTTTCGTTATAAATTCTCTCTAACAAAGAAAAAATCTTTTCCGGTTCTCCTTTTATTAAAGTCGACATTTCGCCGATATTAAATTCGAGTCCGCTTTTTTTTATAATATCGAGGACGGCGTTCACTTCGGCGATATAATCGTGAGATTGAACCGGAACGAACGCGATTTCGCATGTCATTATTTTTTTTGCCATAACGCCGCTATAAATCCCGGTTTATTTATTTTCGAATAATTCATTTCTTTATCGAGCGAAGGCTCTGTTTCGCCGGGAGGTGTATACAAAGTTTCCCGTACGGCGATCAATTCATCCGGATGAAACGAGCGGATTTCGGAGATATCGAACAGTCTGGCGTATTTGAATACGGTATTTTCTTTGAAATATTCCGATTCGTATAACTCGCCCCACCCGCTTTTTTTATTAATAAAACCGATAACGACTTTACCGCCCTTTTTGACCGTTCTGAAAATTTCATCGACGCCTTTGGAAGGATTGCCGAAGAATTCGACCGCCGCCACGCAGACGGCGGAATCAAAACGTTCGTTTTCAAACGGCAGTTTATGAATGTCGGCTAATACAAAATTTAAATTTAAGTTCCGGGAAAGAGCTTTCTTTTTTGCAACATCAAGCATATTGTTTGAATTGTCGACTCCCGTAACGCTGCATCCCCGTCCTGCCAATTCAATCGAATAATTGCCCGTACCGCAGCAGGCGTCTAAAACACTTTCCCCTTCCTTCGGATCGAGCAGCGAAAGAACCGCCTTCATTTCTAACATGTGAATAAAATTACCCGGAGGCGTTTCGTACCATTGGTCGTATTTATCCGCTTCGGAATCGAAAATTGCCATAATATACCGTTGTGATTTTATACGGTCAAAAATACGATTTTATTGAATTAAAGTTATTTGTTGTACTCGTCGACCGCTTTTTTCTCCAGGTCTTTTTTCATTTCTTTCGGTAGAATTACCGTTTCGTAAAATTTTCCGTCTTTGCCCTTTTCATTTGGAGCTGAAAGGAACAAACCGTTGGCGCCGTTTACCAGCCGGAACCCTTTAATTACAATATCGTCGTCGGTTTGAATATCGAAAAACGCGACGGTTTTTCCCCCGCCTTGAATTTTGTTCATTCGTACGATTTTCATTTTTGACTCCTGTTTATTAAAACAAATAATTAACAGGAAAGGAAATTGCGCGATGCGATTTACCGGTTACCCCTCTTTTTGCCCTTCATGCGAAAGTCAAAATAAATATTTTTTCGGTTTTTGTCTACTTTAAATATTACCAAATTACCAAGATTGCCAAATTGCAAGATTACAAGATTACCAAATTGCAAGATTAACAAATTGTTATGGAATATTTTTGCATCCTTTTTATAATAAAATCTGTCAATAATCGAATAGAAGAGACTTAGAGGCGCACGCTGAGTTTATCGAAGCGTGAACTGAGAGAAGATTCTGGCGCACGCTGAGTTTATCGAAGCGTGCGGAATCATCAACATCACATTACCTGCAGTTGTCGCCTCAACAAAAAGATAATTTAACCCTCCCACAAGAGAAGAACACAACACTTAAAGCTTTTAACTATAGATTAACCGTCGTTAAACAGGATTATTTATTGACGGTCAACACTATTTTACATTTAGTAGTACTATTCGTAAATTATGCTTGACAAATAGTATCAATGATGAAAATGTATAATTACAAGGAACGCCTAATATACACGGATTTAAGGGAGCATCTTTCCAGAAAGCAGATTACAGTAATTACGGGATTAAGGAGAACCGGAAAAACAACGCTGTTAAAAAAACTTTTTGAAGAATTTAAAACCGACAATAAAATTTACATAGACCTGGAACGTATCGACAACCGGGAACTTTTTTCCGAAAAAAATTACGATAACATTATATTGTCTCTCGCTTCACGGGGACTAGATTTCAAAGAGGAAGCGCTTATTGGCATAGACGAGATACAACTTCTACCGGGTATAGTTAGCGCAATCAAATATTTATACGATAATTATCGAATAAAATTTATTATAACCGGCTCAAGCAGCTATTACATAAAGAATTTATTCGGCGAGTCATTAGCCGGAAGAAAAAAAGTTTTCGAGCTGAATACGCTGTGTTTCAGGGAATTTCTTCATTTCAAAGGCATCCCTTACACATCGCCCAAAACAATCGGCCGACAATTCCTACCCGCTGAGTATGAACGTCTTAAAAAGCATTATGAAGAATTCATTCGATACGGAGGTTTTCCCGAAGTCGTTTTAGCAAGAACTATTAAAGATAAAATTGACATTATCGACGATATTCTGAGTTCGTATTTAAATATTGACATTAAAAATATCGCTGATATCAGAGATCAAAAAAATTTATTTAATCTTCTTAAAATGCTTGCAGTGAGGGCGGCTACGCGCCTGGATTATACAAAACTATCTTCATTAACTGGAATATCCAGGCCTTCAGTTTATAATTATATTGACCTGCTCGAAAAGACTTTTGTGATTACGAGGGTTCCCGTATTTACCAAAAATCCTGACAGAGAAATCGTAAAAGCTCCTAAGATTTTTATTAACGACAACGGATTATTAAACCGACTTACCGAAGTCGGCAGCGGCGTACAATTCGAGAATGCTGTCTTTAATCAATTAAAATTTCACGGCAAACTTCAATATTATTCATTAAAGACCGGCAAAGAAATCGATTTTATACTTAACGGTAAAACTGCAATTGAAGTCAAAGAAAGAGCTACTGTTCAGGATAAAAATCAGATTAAAACTCTTGCAAAAAGAATCGGTATCTCGAAGATAATAATAGCCGCCCGGTATCCGACACCCTCGTTCAACGATTTTACATGGGGCGGCGATTTAGGTTGATCTATTTCTTATAACTGCAGAATGTACTTATCGTAACGGGATATCGTCGCTTCGACAGGCTCAGCGTCCGGTAACCCGTCGGAGTCGGGTACGATTAATACAGCATACCACAAGCCAATTTGTAACATCGGATTTTCGGAGTGAGTCCGTCGACTGACGGACGAACGGAGACGCTTCGGCAAGCTCAGCGTCCGCTTGAACCTAGCCACAATAACGCTTCGACAAGCTCAGCGTCCGCTTGAACCTAGCGGCAATAACGCTTCGACAAGCTCAGTATCCGCCTGAACATAGCCACAACAACGCTTCGACAGGCTCAGCGTCCGGTAACCCGTCGGAGTCGGGTACGATTAATACAACATACCACAAGCCAATTTGTAACATCGGATTTTCGGAGTGAGTCCGTCGACTGACGGACGAACGGTGACCCCGCTGTAAGCGGGGCAATTCTACAATAGTACGATTAAAACTATCAATATACGCCCTTAGATATTTCTTGACTTCTAATTTCAATTCTACAATAGTACGATTAAAACTATGCCTTTACGAACACCCCCGAATTTGAAAATCAAATTTCAATTCTACAATAGTACGATTAAAACTCGATAACAATCTTACCGTTTTTGATTGAATATTTATTTCAATTCTACAATAGTACGATTAAAACCACGGGCACGAGGTAAGATACTCCGGCGGAATCGGAATTTCAATTCTACAATAGTACGATTAAAACTTCATTCTAACATTATCCCCGTTGATTTCAAGGTTATTTCAATTCTACAATAGTACGATTAAAACATGTCTTCTTTTTTCAATTTTGCAAGTGTAGAAGGCATTTCAATTCTACAATAGTACGATTAAAACGCGAATGCCTTCGTCAGAAAATATCATTATTCTGGCAAGGATTTCAATTCTACAATAGTACGATTAAAACCCGTTGACATAGCCGCAATCACAGCGGCTGACCATATTTCAATTCTACAATAGTACGATTAAAACTATAGCTTATATCATTGAAACATTAAATAATAAGTTATTTCAATTCTACAATAGTACGATTAAAACATTATTCGCGCATAGGGATTAATATAGACATTAATAAAATTTCAATTCTACAATAGTACGATTAAAACAGCGCAAAGGAAAGACCGAATCGGAATATTTCAGCATTTCAATTCTACAATAGTACGATTAAAACTTAATTAATTCTTCCTTTTCCTTTATGTTCCCTTTTAATTTCAATTCTACAATAGTACGATTAAAACCAAGTTCGGATAGTATTAATTCTGCTATTTGTTCTTATTTCAATTCTACAATAGTACGATTAAAACTGAACTTTTGATGATGATGATGATGATGCATAAAGCATTTCAATTCTACAATAGTACGATTAAAACCCGAAAGGCTTATAACCGGCACTTTCGAGACTCCCGCATTTCAATTCTACAATAGTACGATTAAAACTCTGACAAAAAAGTCAGACCAAACAACGATTCGTCATTTCAATTCTACAATAGTACGATTAAAACTTCCGGCTTCTTCGAACATTTCGCGTTCGTATTTCAATATTTCAATTCTACAATAGTACGATTAAAACGCATCCGGGCAAACAATATCGATGTCAACATCCATCATTTCAATTCTACAATAGTACGATTAAAACGAAGCTATGCCGCTTACTCCGGGAACAAAATTAGTTAAATTTCAATTCTACAATAGTACGATTAAAACTTCCGATGAGGTTTACGGCATTCAAATTATAATTTATTTCAATTCTACAATAGTACGATTAAAACCCGAACCCGCATTCTTTATAATTTTTGCCGAGAATTATTTCAATTCTACAATAGTACGATTAAAACCAGGACGGCTATAGCTTCGTCGTTCGCTTCTTTTTATTTCAATTCTACAATAGTACGATTAAAACAATGTAACTAATAAGACTCCATTGGAATATTTCCCATTTCAATTCTACAATAGTACGATTAAAACTAAAGATGGAACTAAACAAAGCTCTGCGCGTATCTAATTTCAATTCTACAATAGTACGATTAAAACTCGAGCATGGAAATAGAAGCGGACGTCGCAGATCAATTATTTCAATTCTACAATAGTACGATTAAAACTCTCCCGTTCATCATTCCCGCCGTTTTATATTTTTTATTTCAATTCTACAATAGTACGATTAAAACGTAATAGCACCACTCGCCTGTCTTGTCTTTTTCTAATTTCAATTCTACAATAGTACGATTAAAACGGTTCCAGCCCGAATTCGTAACTAAATTCATCGTTATTTCAATTCTACAATAGTACGATTAAAACAGTAAGAACACCACTCGCCTGTCTTGTCTTTTTCTAATTTCAATTCTACAATAGTACGATTAAAACGAATGGTATGATAAGGAAAAAATAACTTATTACATATTTCAATTCTACAATAGTACGATTAAAACAGAGGCTCGTCGTAAAGGACGAAGAACTCAAAGTACATTTCAATTCTACAATAGTACGATTAAAACTGGCAGAAACGAATGCGAAGGTGAGGGCATTGCTATTTCAATTCTACAATAGTACGATTAAAACCAAAAGTGATAGAGAGCAAAACGATTAGTAACATTTATTTCAATTCTACAATAGTACGATTAAAACTAATCTGGTCTTTCAACTTATCGCAGGCTTCTTTGTTATTTCAATTCTACAATAGTACGATTAAAACCATCCCCTACCACTTTGTCTCCATCAGATTCTATTACATATTTCAATTCTACAATAGTACGATTAAAACCGTTAAATATCCTTATTTTCAGCCTGTTTTGCAAGGATTTTTTTCACTTTGCGTCGTCGACCTCCGATAATGCAAAAACGCCGGGAGGTCGACGACTTTTGTGTGTTCGAGCTTAATTGACCAGTCATTGGGGAGGCGTCCGACCGATTTATATAAACGAATCGATTTCATTTTTTTCCACGCCTATTATTCCTCTGTAGTGATAGTTTTGCGAATCGAACCGGTAATAAATTACGCTGTCTTTCTTGTCGTTTATTATATCTTTTATACCGTGTTTCAGGTTTTCAAATCCGCTCTCGGTAAGTTCTCCCTCGAAAACAGAATTTTGAACCCAGTTCAAATGTTGTCTTAAAAATTTCATTAACTTTACGCCTCTTTTCGGAGCCGCGTCGTAAACCACAATTACATACATTTTACCACCAGATTGTAAACGGTTTATATTCTTTTTCGCCTAAAATATGTTTAATTAACTTATAACATTCCAGTCTTATCAAATGCCTGTAACTTACGTTTCTTTTAAGCTGCCTGTGTTTTATAGTAGTTTTAAGCTTTTCGTCGAATTCCTTTAGAAATATTTTCCTTCCGTCTTCAGTCAAATAACACTTGTTGAGTTCTTTGCTGAAATGTTTTTCCTGTATTTGATTTTTATTGAGCAAAGAAAAAATAATCCTGTCGGCGAGCAACGGCTTAAATACCTCCGCTATGTCCAAAGCCAGGGAAAATCTTCTTTCTCCCGGCTCGTGAAGATAACTGATCAGGGGATTTAACTGTGTTCTGTAAATTTCGCTCAACACAACGGTATAAACCAGCGAATTACCGAATGATATAAGCGCGTTAACGGGATTGGAAGGCGGACGTTTTTCCCGCTTTGTAAAATTAATTTCGGGATTTACTATTAAATTCCATGCCATATAATAGTCCGACCTTAAATTGCCTTCGATACCCATCAGCTCCTGCACGTCGCCGCAGCCGGGTATTTTTCGAATTGCTTCCTCGGCTTTATCGATAAAATACGAAAGGTCTTTATCGCGACCGTTATAATACTGTAAATTTTTTTTGATGTTTTCCGCGGCTCCTATTATGAATCTTTTAGCAATCTCCAGACGAGCCTCTTTATCCA
The DNA here is from genome assembly GCF_051488665.1 of Melioribacter sp. Ez-97. Taxonomy (NCBI): domain Bacteria; kingdom Pseudomonadati; phylum Ignavibacteriota; class Ignavibacteria; order Ignavibacteriales; family Melioribacteraceae; genus Melioribacter; species Melioribacter sp. Ez-97. Next base: position 285,162 of record NZ_JBPSEG010000003.1, read on the forward strand.
GATTCCTTTTAACCTGCTCAACCAAAAGCTTGCCAGACAAATAAGGTTCGCGAGGATAAAACGAAGAAGTGTAATAGCCGTAGTAATTGAACAGATGAAGTATAATTTCCTTCCGGGCGAGGAAGTTCAAGAATTTTGTGTTGAATTTTAATTCGCCGTAACAATAGATCGAATCGATATCTTCAACGGGAATCGGCTTGCGAGGTAACCGAGTAGGCTCCCTTTCTTCCGCGTCGTTTTCGGTTACCGACTCGTCTTCGACTTCGATTTCTTCAGTATCGCTTACTTCTTCCGGCTCCGAAGACTCCCCGGGTTCGAAGTAAAGCGTATTGTCTTTGCGAATCAATTTTCCCGAACTGAATATGTAGTAATTTCGTTTCATTTTTTTATTACCAAGATTATCAAATTGCAAGATTACCAAGATTACCAAGATTGCAAGATTAATTTGTTTTTGTTTTTAAGTAACTTATGAATTTTGAAATCTGTTTTATGATATTCAATGATTGTTCCAATGCCGTTTCGAATTCTTCTTTGGCAATATAATGAAGGTCGTAGGCTATATATAATAGAGATCTTACTTCGCCGGCAGAACCTTTTGCATATAAAAGAAATTTAACAAACTCTTTATTACTGTCTCTTTCGAAACCTTCCGCTATATTATTCATTATCGAAACCGACGCTCTTTGAATCTGGTCTTTTAATCCGTAGTCTCTTCTGAAGACGTCGCTATTTGTCAAATTGTATACTACATTTACGAACATTCTCGCGTCTTGCCATACTTTTAAATCTTCAAATTTTCGTATCATAATTAACGTCCCTTTGAATTTATTAACTTTTTTCAGCGAGCCAATTTGTTAATTTGCAATTTGGTAATTTGGTAATTTGCAATTTGATAATTTGCCAGCCAATCTCCCCTCATACATAGCATAATTCATAATAAGCGCATTGTTTGCAAAAAGGTTTGTTGATTACTACCGGCGGAACGTTTAGTTCTGCTATTTTTTTGACTTCTTCTCGTATTTCTTTTAGTTTTTTTCTGTCGCTTTCCGTCAGCGTTACTTCCGCCTTTTGTTTTAATTTCGGATAATTAATCTCTCCTCTTACATTATCAATGCCCATTTTTTCAAGCACGTAAATATAAAATTTTACCTGCCAGACGTGAGTTTCTTCCATTTTGTCTGATTTTTTTACTTCGTGTATAGTTTTGGTTTTCGAGTCGTAAAAATCGAGCACAATATCGTCTTCATCGTCTGTAATATGAATTTCGTGTTTTTCTCTTTCGTATGTAGATTCGGATATAAACTTGCCCATTGCCACAATATCATTGGTATGTTCCATATTAATCGAATGAGCAAAAAGCCAAAGGTGTCGATGACAATGAAAGTAATAACAGATATGAGTGCCAGTAATCTTCAATTTGGTTAATACAAATATTATTTCACAATTAGTTTTATTTATTATTGTCTATAAAAAATTGCAATCCGTTTCTAAGTCTGCTTTCAAACCATTTTCATAAGAATATACTTTCTGCCAATTATACAAATAAAAGTAACCGTGACATTCCTCTCCATAATGTCTTAATATATTAAAGAAATTGTTATTTAAGTAAGAATTAAAAACAAATTTTGACATAATTGCCGACAATATTTTAAGCTCTGCTTTGTTTTGTAAAAATCCGACATCATCACCTTTTTGTGAAATCAAATGTAAATACAATTCAAAAACGCCTTCACCATTAACTTGAGTATCTCCTTCTTTAAATATTTTATTATGTTTGAGAAATATTAGTTCATTGAAAGAAAAATATTTTTTCCCAACACATAGCGGGACAAAAATTGAAATTGTTTTGTTATCTATTAGTTTAAAACTATTCCTCACATCCCAATATTTTAATAATCTTAATGAATTTAGAAATGAGGAAATATTTTCTGCAAATACATCGTTATTATAGTTGATTATATTCTCAAATACATGAGAATAATATTTATCAAAATCTTTTTCTTTTAAAATTTCGTTAAGGATTTCTTTTTTGACTTTATTTTGTACCTTAAATCTCAAGTCTTCTTCATAAACAGATTTAGCATTACCAGAATTGAATAAATAAACAATAGAATTTAATTTAGAAGCGTTTCTATTAATTCTACCTGCAAATTGTTCTTCTGCATCTAATATTGAAGTATCCTTAAAACCTATATCCATATCCAAATTTAAACCAGCTTCTATAACCTGTGTTGCAACTATTATAATTTTATCTCTTCGCTCATCTGACTTAAGATACTCAATTACTTCAATTCGTCTCGGTTCTAAAACTGTTCCATCAATAAAAATTAAATCATACCCTTTTTCTTTAAATGGAGTAATAAATTCAAAAAAAGATTTTGCTGATTTTTTTGTTATAAACTCAATTAAAGTATGCACATGCTTTTCATTTGCATAATAATCTTCTGAATGTTTTAAGACAATATCAGCAAAACTTTCATTTGAAAATGATAATTGCGAATGGTTCAAATAATCAAAATTAAATCTTACCCGATTCGCAAAGTTAGGGTTATTGAAATAAGATTTCTTGTCCTTTACTAAATAAACAAAATAATCTTTTGTTTTATTAACAAGCAGTCGACTTATTTTAGGTAATGTTGCAGACATTAGAACAAAGGTAATATTGAGTGATTCGGAAAACTCATTAATCAAATAATTTAGCTTATCCCATTCGGAAGGTGTATAAGACTGCAATTCATCAATTATCACAACCGAATTAGCAATTCTATGTAATAAATAATTATCTTCCTTATCATTAGAAATAAGTGAATTAAAAAACTTAATATGACTCAATAAAACAAAAGGGAAGTTCACAAATAAAGCGTCTATATAATTTTGATGCAAAGAACCATATAAGTCATCACTAGCGTTATGATTAAAAGGAGCTTTTGAGTGTATTTGTATAATCTCATTTTCGCCTAGCTCCATATATGTTCGGAAGTCATTAATATTTTGAGTAATAAGGGAAGTAAACGGAAATACGTAAAATATTTTTGTTATATCACTTCTTGTTTTTAGTAATTCGGATATAACCAACAAAGATAAATTAGTTTTTCCGCTACCCGTAGGCGCCTCAATATAGAAAAGTTTTTTATTCTTATTATTTCTAAAATTCGTTATTACCTCAGATGATAATTTTTGTCTGATATGATTTAAAGACTCCTTTGAAAATTCTTGCAGATTTTCAGATTCGAGAGACGTGTAATAATCGAAATTTTCATATAATGACTTATTATAAGGAATATTCTCTATCCCTTTTATTATTTTTGATCTTACCTTTGGAGTAAGTGTTCCATAATCTTCAACTTTGCATCCAAGCATAAACTCATTTGTAGCTAGATAATCAGATGCGGTTAATAACGAAGAATTTAATTTTAAAAGTATGTAGATTGCAGAATCATCTGTGTAATCTGATTTAAAGTTTGCAAATTCATCATTTTTTTTAAGTAGTTGGGCAAGATAGTTTCTTTCTATGAAGAAATTTCCAATGAATCGATCATAATAATGATCTAATGCTTCGAGTAAAGTTTCATTAATGCTGTACTTAAAAGCATCATTTATTATCCTATGATGTTTAAAAATAGAATGTGAGAGTATAATTGAAAAAGTATATAAGTAAAATTTTTCCTTATCAGGGAAGGTACTTTTAAAAATTATCTTCGAAAAATAAGCTAAAAATAAATATGCACTTAAAATAGAATGATCGGACGAGATCCCATTATTAATTTGGGGAAAAGATAAATTTAACATCTTTTCCCTTTGAAAGTTTTCATTGATTTTACCGAAATCATGAAAATAAATTGTTCCAACAAACATTGTTTTAACAAGGTTTTGTAGTTCATGATTGAGACTTGAAAATACTTTCACAACATCCTTTTCAATTAATCTATCGATTAGACTTTCAAGATTATTTTCAGTTACAAGCCTATCAAAGTATTTCATTACTAAATTTGTATGTTCTGAAAGAGTTTCTTTGCTATCACCTTTAATGTGAGCATAATATTTTTCTCCATCTTTCAGTTGTCTTAAAATAGTAAAGTTGTCATTAGACATGATTTCAGCAAAAGTTATCATCAAAACACCTGAATAATTTGCTTGTTACAGTCTTCACATTCAATTTCATAAAGATTACTTAATTCAAAAGAGGGTTTAAACACAGCATTTGTATAAACAAATTCAGCTAATTCATAGTTTTTTGTGATTTGACTAAACCCAATAGGCAACCGTTCAAAATACATAAAAAACGGCTCTTTATTTTCATTGCCAAAGTCAATAGAAAAACTCTCTTGTAAATGTGCCTTTACAATATCTTCTTTTATAAAAATTGATGAAATAGAAAATGAAGAACTTGGATTGAACTTTATTGCTTTATGCTCTTTTGGTTTATCCCAAAAAATTTGAAAATCATTTTTCCCCAAGTACGGAATAAATTCGGCTTCAACATTTTTTAGGTATTTATAAAGTTTTATTGAGTATTCATCTTTATCTAACAATATGTAAACTCTATAACTTGGTGAAATTAATGTTTGTTCTTTTACGACCAAATTACCGCCCGTTTCTTTACTTGCATAACCCACACTGTTGTTATAAACTATTACTGTTTTTAGAAAATTACCGTTTGATGAATTAATCGGCTGAATCCCAATTTTCATATTTTTGAATTTTTCATAATATTCCGGTTCCCTTCTACCCTCAATAAATGCTTGGTAATATCCCTTAAGCCCTATAATAGCACCAAACATTCCTAACAAAGCAGGTTTATGCAAACAATTGTATGTTAGATAAATATCTTCATTAATATCATATTTCTTGAGTACCCCAAAAGAAGCTTTAAAATCAATCGATACTATTTTTGCTTCGTTGTTACTCATTTTACAACTCTTTGTTATTTAATATGTTGTAATGTTTTGTTTTATTATTTTTATTACATCCAATAATTTTTGTAGTAACCGGATTATAGTAGATTTCAACTTTCTCAACATCGTCATCAACTTCAATTAAATTTTCCTGGATTTTTTCACAATTAATCACAGACAAATCATTCTCTCTTTTAACGGTAATTAATTCTGTAAAACTTGGTAATACTTTTTTTGAACCCGCTTTAAGCTGCACCCAAATAGTTGCTTCGTTTTCAGTTCCTATTTTTCTTGAAGAGTCTAAAGCTGTTACAGAATTATTAAGCGCTTCTTTTAATTTAATAATATCATCTGTAGATAAACAAAGCTTGTGATCATCTGATTTATCTTTGTTTACCATTTCATAAAATTCATCAGTATTTTGGGGATTTATTGAAAAATGGAAAACGTAATGTCCTTCCTTTAGGTTAGTTTGGTTGCCCAGAGTAGACATTTCTTTTTCTTCGCTTCCTTCTTTACCTGGATTTCTAAATGGCGATAGGATATCTTCTGTATATATATCATTTTCTGGATATTTATTAACCCCATGATTAATTTGCAAAGGTCCATGAATTGATATATTTGCCTTTCCGGCAAAGGTAGCACCGAATAATCTTACGTCTAAACATTTAAGCAGGTTTTCAAGTACCCTCATTCTTACAATTTCACCTTTTTCTTTCTTGGGATATTCGCCAAAAAGCCTTTCGTATGTTTCGTCTAATGTCAACGGATTTAAATTTTCATTTAATCTTTTTGTATAAAATATATTTTCCTGATTATTCATTTTTTTGAAATAATCCTTTATTGCATACTTTAGCGCTTTATCCGTTGAATACACTACTCCATCCGGTAATGTCCTTGGATGATGTGTAAAATCTGCATTAAAATTTGAATTGATTGACTTAATAATTACTGCACCAAATACTCTGTTTCTAAATTCTTGTGACATTTTTATTCTCCTTTTAATTTATTTTGATGATTCAAATAAAAGTGAATTTGAAAAATAACCGGCTAAAAAAAGTGGGAGCACATCTTTGATCTTTGTTTCCGTTTGCCAGCCGAGTACTTCACTTGCAAGCTTTTGAAATTTCTTAGTCCCGAAAGGTAATTTGTGTTTGTATTGATCAATCCCCCTTGCTATTGTAAATTTAAATAGTTCTGGATCATTCTTAGTAATATATGGTTCCATAAGTGCATGTGTTTTATTTGAAGCTTCACTTTGATAAATAATGTAATAAACAAGCTGTCCAGCATAAAAAGCAAATTCTTCATCTGATTCTATGTGAACATCTGGTTCCGTCAACAATCGTTTTAATTTTTCTTGTAGCGGTTGGATTTTTGATCCCATATTCTCACCTCCAAAATTTTTATTTAATGAAAAATAAATGTTTAGCTTTTCTCTAATATTGTAGTCTGTTGTACTGTAACCACTTTTATTGTTATGATGTTTTATATCATCAATAATTGTTGACAACATCAGTTGATTAAACATTAAAGATGTAATAGCGTTAGTCTTCGACTTATAAATAAAATCATAGAAACTCTTTCTATATTTCAAAACATTTATATGGGTAGTTTTCGTCATAAATTTCGAGTTGTAATCAATTTCATCGAAATATCTGTATGATATTTTTCTTTCTTTGCTTGTTTTATCCTCTTTGGATTTTTGTATTAGGACATTGCTAAAAATCCTATGAACTATTTCAGACTCGAATTGAAATACATTTTCAATCTTTCCTTTGAAACCCTCCTTTAAGAAGTGGTTCGTTATAAAGAAATTATCAAGCTTAAATTTAAAGAGCGGGACAAAATCAACGTCGTGTATTGTCAAACCACCCTTTCTATTCCAAAATATTAAATAGTAATTTGAAAGATCCCTTTTATAATCTTCAATTAGCCTATGAATTATCTGATGAAAACTCAAAACCCCATCTTTATTATATAATTCAACAACTCTTTTATTAAACATCTCATCTTCATCAATAAAAATGGGGAGTGGGTTAGGAAGTTTTTTATTTTCTAGTAACTTTCTAAATTTGAAAGCATTTCTATGATAAGTGGTTTCAAACCTATTGATTATTTTAAAGTTAGTTGTTTGGTGTGTCAAAAATGGTTTTTTTGCTTCACCTAAAGTTGATAAAAAAGCTATAATTCCATACTTAATTTCTTTTTCGTTTTCTGTGATAGTTATATTTAACTCATCGTTGTCAACTAAGAACAATTTATTAGCTAAATATCTCTCATAAGCTTTTTTAACTGATTCTATATTTTCATCAAAGTATATTTTTATTTTTTCTTTATTTTGCAACTCCTTTAGCAAAGGAATGTCATTTAATTTTTCCTTTAAATTATTTATCAAAAAATTTTTTATTAGAATTACTCTATTAAGTTCGTCGTCAGAAAATTTTAATTTTTCGTTGTAAGTTTTTAGGTTTAGTAAATTATCGTAATAAACTGGAATTTTTAAAAATATTTGTCCATTATCTAAACTTGATTTGGTAAAAAATATTGAAAACGGATTTGCAGAAAGTATCTGCATTTTTTTCCCATCTCCACCAATATCCATAGTCTTATTATTTGATAGCCAATTAGAATAATAATCTCTAATTCCAAATTCTGAATATTTTTCTACTTCTTCTTTCTTAGTATTTTTTTTAATTAGCCAATATTTAAATTCTTGAATTTTGCCTTCATCATTAAGTCTAATCCAAATATGAAGTCCCGCTGAAGGATTTAGACCGTCTGTAAAATAATTTTCATCAATTTTCTCTACAAAATTTGATATCTCCTTTATCATTCAAATATTCCTTTTTTTATTTCCAGTTTAATATAAATCCTTTATGTATTTATTATATTTTTCTCACTCCAGCGCGCCGAAGCCGCATCCGGTCGAATGCCCGACTCCAACATTCCATGCAAAATTTACGGCTGCGGGGTCGCCTTCAATTATTACGGGACAAAAATTAGCGCGGTTTTCTATGCCGTTTATTCTTACCAGTTTCGTCTTCGCACGTTTGTAACTTCTGTCGAAACTTACCTTTACTTCGTAATCGAGATTCGCATGTTTTAATTTTGTTTTAAGAGCTTCGGTCAGATAAAAATCCGCCTCTTCGTCTTTAAAAGTAAGATGTATCGCTTTCCTATTCTCGTCGTACTTTCGAATAAATACAGGACTTGCCGCAATAAATCTTTCCCTTTCTGCAAATTTCGGCTCTTCCTGAATTTGAATCACCGAGACTTTCATTCCGCAGCATACATCGGGATCGTCCATAGCTCCGGCAATTAATCTCTTCCCTATTTCTTCGCTCCAGAAACCGATAAACCACCGTCCTCCTTCCGGAAAATTAAATCCGTTCCGCGCCATCTTGCCGCCCTTTAACCAGCTTATCGAATACAAACTTACTTCGTCGTGAATCTCGTTTCTCCCCAGCCATTTATGAAATCTTCCAACGAGATAATATTGATAATCGAACGGCACCAGTTCAGTATTCGGCGTTAAACTAAATTGAATTCTCACGTTTCGCCTCCGTTAAATATTCCCGTTTTTTTGAATATCTAACAATTGCAACCCTGCCTTCCCGCAATCTTGGCAATCTTGCAATCTTGGTAATTTGGTAATCATGCAATCTTGGTAATCTTGGCAATCTTTCTAATAAATACCCCACAATACCCTCTATCATAGGACATTCAAATTGTGCTTCAAATTAAATAATTTTTTCTTTTTTATCTATTACTTTCAATTAATTAATAATATTTTTTCTGAATCTCAGCTTAAGTATTAATAAATTAGCGGTGTAAATATGACCGGGACAATTTAATGCCTGGCAAGTCGGAAAATACAAACTACGTCAATTACCTCGTCGAGCTTTCGCAGGCGGGCAGAAAGAACGCCTTTTTCGACCTGTGCGAAATCAATCTGAAAAGCGTTTTTACTACTGTCTATCGTTTAACCGCGGATTATAACTCAGCGCGTTCCGTTACGGTTCAGGCGTTTTTGAACGCATGGGAAGAAATTAAAGAGTACGACTATAAAATTCCGTTTGCGCTCTGGATAAAACAAATCGCAATTACCACAGCCATTCCCAAAATCAATAAATCGAGCATGATAAAACTGCCGGACGAACTCCCGGACGACAATAAAAAGAAACTCGAAACGCTTATAATGAATCTCGATTACTTCCGCCGCACAATTTTCGTATTGCACGACTTGGAAGGCTACGATTACGGCAAGATTGCGGAATTCCTCTGGTACGACAACGCTGACGAAATAGTCACGGCTTTGATGGAAACGCGCGAATATTTAATCGACGCGGTGTGCAAAAGATGAACTGCAACGACATTTATATTTATCTGCATAAGTATATCGACGAAACGCTCGACGAGAAATCGCTGCGCGAACTTAAGATTCATATTGAAACATGCGCGGAATGCCGCGAAAAACACGACAAGTTCAATCGATTTTTCGAACTCCTTAAATCGCTGCCTTATTCCGTAGAACCGCCCGCCGACCTGATCGAATTGCTTTCGAAAGAACTGCTGAGAAAATCTCTCAACCAACTCAACAACGAACGCAAAACTAAAATTATCGACGACATTAAAAAGCTGCGCGAGCAATCCCGCCAGGAAAAATTATTGAAAGAAACCCGGGGCTTGACAAAAAAGAGCCGGATGAGCCGGTCGCTGAAAACCTCGCATTCGCGGCTCTCATCCGGAAAAATAATTCTAATAATTGCGGCGGGCATTTTGCTTTTCTCGGCGCTCGCTTATTATTTCTATCTGAACAGTCTTGCAAATTCGCCCTGGACAGTCGAAAGCGTCAAAGGCGTTTTCGAATTGAAGGGACTCAATTATACGGACGCATTCTGGTACGAAGGCGAACGGCTGTCATGCGCCGACTCCTCTATCGTCAGAATAATTATTCCCGGCGAAGGGAGATTCGAACTCGCCGGAAAATCTTCGATATTGCTTAAACGAGCGCAAAAGAAAAATAATATTATCTATCTCGATTACGGAACCGTTAAAACCGACGACAAACTCGGACACCTCGGATTGACGGTCGAGTTCGAAAACAACGAATTGAAAGGCGATATAGCTTCGTACGAATTTTATTTAAATAAGGGCAACGGAGAATTGACGGTAACAAACGGCGCGGTTTATATCAACGACCGGATTAAAATCAAAGACGGTTACTTTGTAAAATTCCGTAATTTTTCTCCCGGGACGCCTTTGAGGATCGGAGTCGACCGGGCTTTCGAAAACTTCGCAGAACAATTCGACGCCGGCTATATAACTCCGCAGACTATATCGGGCATAATAAAGAATGCAAAAGGGGAAGACGCCGTTTCTTTACTTTCGATACTCGAAAGGTCGCCTTTGAATTACAGGGGAGAATTATTCCAGGCGGTCGCAAACTTCTATCCTCCGCCTCCAAACGTTACATACGACGGAGTTATGCGCCTCGACAAAGAGATGCTGGCAAGCTGGGAAAGCGTAATCGAAGAATCATTAACCGCTCAATAAGTAAAAACCGGCACGCTTACCGAACGGTAGATTTTCCATTCGCCCTCGTTGTTCTTCAACAGCACTTTCATGCTTCTTTCCGAATAAATCGGGTTGCCTTCAGGCTCTACCGGATCGGGCACAACAAAACTGCTCAATATTATTACGTATCCGATGCCGTCCCTTACAAAGAGCTCTTCCAAAGAATATTTCCATCTGCCGTCGGGATATGCGGTTTTGTATTGAAATAGTTCTTTTCTGTAATTTTCCACTCCAGATATTTCTTCGGCTTCCGAAACAATTCCTTTGTAATTCTTCGAGACCGCCGTCAACGCGCTGTCGATATTTCCTCGGTTGAAATTCCCGTAAAACGAATCGATCAGTTTTACAATTTTCTTTTTTTCCGTAGTTTGAAGTATATTTTTTTCGGTTTCAGGTACTTCCTTTGTACAGGCAAGCATAATTAAAATCAATCCGGTAATCGATAATTTTTTCAACATAAAAAAGTCCCGCGTTTTTTATGAATCATTATATAATAGACGGAAATAACTTAATCGGAAAAATACTGAAAAAAAAGAAGACCGTAAACAAAGGGACGGACAGGGAAGAACTGGCGAGGATTCTAAACGTTCATTTCGCGGGGAAGAAATGCAAAGTTACGCTCCACTTCGACGGACATGAAAACATTCCCGTTTTATTTACAAAAGGAAAAATAATTTATTCGGGGAACAGAACATCCGACGAAAAGATTCGACTTGAGATCGACAATTCGAAATCGAAACGCAAGATTATATTGGTTACGTCGGACAGGCAGCTAGCGGAATACGCAAAAGTAAACAGCTGCAAAGTCGTCTCTTCGGAAGAGTTTGCAAAGCGAATTAACAGCGGACGCGGAGGCGACGAAGAAATTCAAAGAATCAAAGAGATGGAAAACGACGCCGAAGAATTTAAAAAGTTATTCGGTTTGAAATAAAAAATGCCCGCAGGGCGCGGGCATTGTAAGGGGAGTGTGCGGGATTTAAGGGATTAACCGACATTGAGGAGCTTGGTTTGAGAGACACCGGATACAGCTTCTATTTTGAAATGCGTTACCAATGATTGCAGATTTTCCGTGAGATACCTGAGATTTTCGCTTGCTTTGGCAATTTGCTGAATTCCCATTGCCGATTGACCTGTTACGTTATTAATGAATTCGATATTTTTGCCGATTTGTTCGACGGCTGTAGCCTGCTGTTGACTTGCGGCTGCAACTTGAGAAGCGATATCCACAACCTCTTCGGCGCCGTTAATAATTGCCTTAAGCGATTCGCGGGCTTTGTCTGCCGAGGATTTGCCTTTTTCAACTTCTTCGGTTCCCTGCCGCATCGATTCGACAGCTCCCGAAGTGTCTTTCTGTATTTCCTTAATCATCGAAGCTATTTCTTTAGTGGCTTTGGTAGTTCTTTCGGCAAGTTTTCGCACTTCGTCTGCTACAACCGCAAAGCCGCGTCCTTGTTCGCCGGCGCGAGCCGCTTCGATTGCCGCGTTGAGAGCCAGTAGGTTCGTCTGGTCTGCAATCTCGTCGATAACCTGAATAATTTCGCCGATTTTATCGCTGTTCAATCCGAGTTTTTGAACCGTTGCCGCTGATTTCTGAACAACCTCGGCAATCCGATTAATGCCGGCAATAGTTTCTTCTACAACCTTGCCGCCGTTGCGCGCAGTTTCGCCCGATTCTTTGGCGGCTTTTGCAGCGAATTCGGCATTCTTTGTGGTCTCCAGAATAGTATGAGTCATTTCTTCCACTGCGGCGGCTACTTCAGACGATTGAGCCGATTGCTCCTGAGCTCCCGCCGCCATTTCTTCCGTGCTTGCGGAAATCTGGTTTGCCGCGCTGGCTGCAGCTTGAACGGAAGCCACCAGTTCATTCAGTATATTATTAAACGATTCGCCGAGTTGATTGATGCTGTTCTTGATAATCCTGAAGTCGCCTTTATAATCGCTGTCGATTCTGACCGTCAAATCGCCTTCGGCAATTTTCTCGAGAGCTTCGGCTCCTTCCTGAATCGGCAGAATGATTGCGTCGAGCGTTTTATTAAAACCGTCGATTATTTCTTTATAGACTCCGTCGAGCCCGTTTACGTTGCCGCGCACGTTCAAATTGCCTTCCAGAGACGAGCTGATAAGTTTAAGCGTTTCTTCTCTAAGGCGCCTTAAAGTCGTAACTATTTTGTTTAATCCGGGAGTAAGTTCGTCTTTGGCGTCGAGGATTTCGGCTTCTTTGCTCAAGTCGCCCGTCGACACTTTATTCATAATTTCGTTAAAGCCGCGCAGTGTTTTCGAAAAATCGTTAATCGACTCGGAAAGCACTCCTACTTCGTCTTTCGATTTAACGTCGAGATTCACGTTCAAATGACCTTTTTTCAATTCGGTCATTACTCCGGTAGCCTCCGTAATCGGTTTTCCGATTGAATTAAAGAGGAGATATCCTCCAGCCAGAGCAATCAAGAACGACAGAATCAAACCGATAATCGAAATGGCGGAGGCGTTATTATAAGACGCCAGAGCGTCTTCCTTTTCGGATACTGCTAAAGATTCGATCTGTTCGGTAAGTTTATCGATAACGTCCCGCGCCTCTTCAAAGGAACGGCTTCCTTCACTGAAAGACAATTCAATCGCTTCTAGACGACCTTCGGGAGTGTCGCTTTCGCGCGCCGATACTATTCTGTCGGAATATTTAATCCATTCTTCCCGCGACGATTCGTATTTTTCGTATAAAGATTTGTCGATGCCGTCGACGTCGATCGCCTTGAATTTATTCCAGCGGTCGATAGCCTGTTGAATGTTTTCTTGATTGTCTTTTTTCAAAGCTTCAAACTGCTCGCTTCCTACATTCGAAAAAATCATAGTTCTTTGGGCTACCAGAGCCTGCTGCATATCCCTGTCGATTTGAAGCAGTAAGTCGGTTCCCTGCAGCAACTCCTCCGCGAACAGTTCAACGTGGGAATTAATTGTTTTCATGTTCAACAGCGCAATACCGTTAACTATAAGAAATATTATAATAATGGAAGAAAATGTTACCAGTAATTTCTTTTTTATCGCAAGATTCATAAACCACAGTTTCATGATTCCTCCTGTTAAAACCTTGTTTGCAATTCAATGAATAACTTGTTAGCGTTCTCTCTGCCGTCTTTATAATTATATAGTTCATAATTAATTCTGAGCTGCGCAAAATTAACTTTGGCAAACTGGAACGATAAGCCGCCCGTAATTCTTTCGACTTCATTTGATTCGATTGAGGAGCTCGGTTCGAAATACTCGTACCTTACTGCGGGCATAATGTAAGAGAAAATCGAATTATCGAGTTTTATCGAATAAACGCCGTAAACAAAGAAGGCGTTCGAAGTCATTGAAGACGAATTCAAATCCGTATTTCGCTGACCGTATTCGCCGTTAAGAGTAAAGTTATTGTATTCGAATGCGGCTCCTAGATCGAAAATATTTACATCGGCGTCGTTCAGTCTGCCTCCGTAATAATTAGCCGATAATTCGAAGCCTTCGGTTAATTCCGCTACGGCGCGGACCGAATAATTAGCCGTATTGTCGTTCTCGCTCTTGTTTTGTCCGCTGCCGTTAAAAAGTCCGGCGCTTAATTTCATCGGGATTCCGCCGTTGAATTTATATTCGCCCATTACGCCGACGTCTCTCAAGCCGGGCGTAACGCTTGTTAACAGGGGTCTGTTTACAAATTCGATTTCGGCGGCGCTTTTCAGATTGTCTGTGCCGAACGGAACTTTATATTGTCCGAGAGACAGCGTAAAATTTTTGGCGGGTTTAAGAATTGCCTGCGCGTCGAGGAGCACATCGGAGAACGATGCGTTTACCGAAGAGACGACGCTTTGACCGTCGATATCGGTATACGAGGTTTTCAATTTGCCCAGGCGGGCAAAATCGACAAACAGACGGTATCCGGCGAATTCATTGACGTTTCCCTTAACTCCGAAACGCGCCATTTTAACATTGAATTCGCCTTGATTTTCCGAAAAGTCGGCTGAGTACCAGCTGCGCACGTAACCGAAGAATTTCATCGAACTCTCGGATTTATCCTGAGCCGCAACCGCAGCGGCGATTAACAAGAAAAGAATTAATTTATTTTTCATAACTTCCCTTTCTAATTTGATAAAGAGTTTAAGTAATTAGTTTCTTCGGCAGATAAAACTTTTTCCAGGTCGAGCAGTATCAAAAGTCTGTCTTCGAGTTTACCGATAGCCCTTATAAACGACGAATCGACTCCCGCTACCATAGCCGGAGGCTGCTCGGTTATACTCTCGGGAATGCGGAGCACTTCGCTAACCTCGTCGACGAGAAATCCGATTGTCTTGCCGCTCAATTCTACCACTACTATTCTGGAATTTCTGTCGGCTTCCCTTCGCTCCATACCGAGTTTGGCGCGAAGATTAACAATCGGAATAATTCTCCCTCTCAGATTTACCACTCCGTCGATATAATACGGAGCGTTGGGCACTTTGGTAAGGTTCAGCATTCGGTTGATCTCCTGCACTTTGAGGATATCGATGCCGAATTCTTCTTTTCCTATCTTAAAGCTTACGAGTTGAAGTATGTCGTTTGAAGTTTGCGTTTCTGCAGCCATAATTTCCCCTTTTTTTTGAGTTCATGGGAAATTATCGCCGGTTTTAATCTGTTTTTGAACGATTTTCGACAAGCGATGAGCCAAGCAAATAAGCGGGTTTTTGGAAAAATAAGCGAGTTGATGTCCTATTTAATTAACGGCATTTAAATTATACGCCGATTTTATCTTTTATTTTTATAATGAATCGCTGACTGATTTCGATTTTTTTATTCAATTCCTTCATAATCACAAAATATTTGCGATAATTTACTTTTTCTACCTGCTCAATAAAATTCATATTGATAATAATCGATTTTCTTATGCGAAGGAAATGATTGGAAGGCAGGAGTTCTTCCCAAACTTTGACCAATTTATTCGTATAATATTTTCTGCCCTGAGTAAGGAATAAATTTGTGCCGCTCTTTTCGGATTCGATCAGCGCAATTTCTTTAATTTTTATCAAGACAGGAGTATCTCCAGTTTCGATAAATAGGGAATCCTCGTACGAAAATCTATTGCCGTTTTTTCCTCCGTTATTGAATTTTTTCAGCGTTTCGTATTTAGCTAATCTCAGTTCGATTGTATTGAGCAGGTCTGCAGCCTTAAACGGCTTATAGATATAATCGTCGGCGCCCAAGTTCATGCCTTTCCGTAAATCATCGTAGTCGGCTTTTGCCGTAAGGAAAATAAAAGGTATAAAAGCCGTACTCTCGTCTTCTTCGAGCCGTCTTTTAACTTCGAAGCCGTCGATTCCCGGCATTAAAATGTCGCAAATTATCAAGTCGGGTCGGTCTTTTCTTGCGATTTTAATTCCCTCCTCGCCGTTTGAGGCAATCAGCAATCTGTAATCTCCTTTATTCAGTAAATACTGGAGATTGGTACGGATTAACGAGTCGTCTTCGATTATCAAGATGGTTTTCATTAGTCGCTCCTTCGTAAGGGAAAAGTTACGGTCACGGTCGTGCCTTTGTTCAGTTTGCTTTTAATTTCAATTCTGCCTTTCAGGGCTTCAGTCCATCGCTTAACAATCGTAAGCCCCAATCCGGTTCCGTTATAATTTACCGCATTGGCGGCTCTGAAAAAAG
This sequence comes from Melioribacter sp. Ez-97, assembly GCF_051488665.1. NCBI lineage: Bacteria > Pseudomonadati > Ignavibacteriota > Ignavibacteria > Ignavibacteriales > Melioribacteraceae > Melioribacter > Melioribacter sp. Ez-97. The sequence continues at coordinate 301,289 of NZ_JBPSEG010000003.1, forward strand.
GATTGAAAATATCTTTCAGTTCGTATTCGGGTATACCGATGCCCTCGTCTTTTACGGTTAGGCTGAATTCTTTGTCGCCGGAACTTAATGTCAACCACACCTTATTTACTGCCGGCGAGAATTTGACGGCGTTGCTTATAATATTGTATGCGACTTGCGAAAAGAGTTTCGGGTCGAGTTCGGCGGTAAATCTTTCGCCTTTCAAATCTACAATAACATCCGTGTTTTTAAGAAGTTTGAAATTCTCCGCCAGTTCGTTAATCATGTCATACACGTCGATTTCTTCGTACCTGGGTTGAACTTCCTGCATGTCGGATTTGCTCAAAGACGTTATGTCGTTCAACATCGAAATCATCGACTCAATCGAAGTAAAAATATTGTTAAAATGAGTTTCGGCTTCCGATTTTGTCAGTTTATTCCGGTAGAGTTGAAGTATCTCCGCGGAAGTTTGAATTGCGGTCAAAGGAGTTCTTATTTCGTGGGAAACCATCGAAATAAATCTCGATTTCAATTGATTCAATTCGATTGCCTTGTCGAGGGCTTTTTTGATTTCTTCTTCCACTTTCTTGCGTAAAGTAATATCCTGGGCAATTCCGGCAACCCGGTAGCTGCCGTTGATTTTGGCAATAGGAAAAGCCTTAGCGTAAATCCATTTTACATTCCCTTTGGAATCGACAAGTCTGAATTCCTTTTGAAACACCCCCTCTCTGTCGTAATCGTGATAAACAAATTCTTTAACCATTTCACGTTTTTCTTCGGGATGAATTTTATCTACGAAGTCGTTTGCGCGCTCGTAGAGAATTTCCCTCTTCGAGCCCCAAACTCTCTCATAAGCGGGATTAATATAGAGGAATTTTCTTCCTTCCTGCAGCCAGATTACGTCTTCGATATTTTCCGCCAGTTCTCTGAATTTTTTCTCGCTTTCGTAGAGTTCTTTCGATATGTCCGTCAGTTTCTGATTCAGTTTTTTCATTTCGCGATTGCTTTGAACCAACTCAATGCTTTTGAGAGAAAGCTCGTTGTACTGCGCTGTAATTTTATCGTCGGATTTTTTTCTTTGAATGGCATTCGATATAGCGTGCGCGCTGAGCGTAAGCAATTCGATATATTCTTTGTCCCAGTTTTTATTTTCGTTTTTAGAATCGTATCCCACAAAGCCGATCAACTTTTCGCTCGACAGGAGCGGCAGAAAAATAATCTTGGCGGCGTTGAAAACATTCTTCAACGGCGATTTCCAGAAAGCCGTATTAACTTCGATGTATGCGCCGTTTCTCAACGTTACGAGAATATCTTCGAATTGATCGGTTTCGAAACGCATAATTTTTTTACTGAGCGGAATGCAGTTCGGGCAAAAATATTCGGTCATCAATTCGTATGTTTTATTTTCCGATTCTAGAAAAATATATCCTCTCTCGGCTCCGATTAGCGAGGCAATCATTTCGAGCGTGCTCTTAATTCGCAATTCAATCTGCAGCGGATGAATGTTGATGAAGTCGGAAGAAATTTTAGTTATAATTCGAATATGTTCGAGTTTTTCAACCAGGCGGTTTTCCGCTTTGTTTTTGATATCTATGGCGTTGCTCAAATATTCGTTTTTTTCTTGTAATTCACGGTTGACCTTTAAAAATTTTCTCTGAAACGTACCTGCCAAACCGACCAATACGGCAATAACCAACTGCAAAAAGCCGGCAAGCACATCGGGCATCTGAACTTGACTAACATTTATCAGAACAAAGAAGTTGATATAATTCAGGAGAAAAAAGAAAACGGAGACAATAACAGAGGGGAGAACTCCATAGAACCAGGAAATTGTCAGGATTGGCAGCAGCGAAAAAAGACCCGCGGAGGTTTTGATTTTATACGCAAAAAGTACTACCGACAATTCATATAAAACCACTGAGAGTATAATTAACCGATTCTTATTCTTTTCCAACATATCCTGATTTTTTTAATTGTTGAATATATCAATGATTCGGGAAAATCGACACTTTACGGTAAAATTAAATAATTACAGGTTGAGCAAAAAATGCCGATAATCCTATTCTTATAATCGGATTTTGCAGTAAAGTATTTAAAGAATACACGAGCTTCTAATTTTTTTACGGTTTTCTCATAATGTCACCCGTCCCGGGTTCGATGCCCGTTGACAATCCCAGCCTAGAATAATGTCAACCCTCCGGGTTTAATCATTCGCTCAGAATTAATGCTAATCGGTAAGATAGATTGAACAGGATAAACGCCGGAGGCGTGAAATTATTATAACACCCCACAAAATCATCATTCCCAACCCCGAAGGGGTGAAATTTTTGTATTACAACAAACAAGCCATATAACGAAACCCCAGAGGGGTGACATGATAAACGCCGGAGGCGTGACATTATTGTAACAAACCGAAAGCTGGACGCACATTAACCCCGAAGGGGTGATATTTTTGTAATACGTCAAATCCGGATAATAATTAAGAACCCCAACGGGGTGGAATAAAAATGTCCCATGGAAATATGTCACCCGTTCCGGGTTTTTCTTCGACCGCGAATCCGAGTTATAAATATTCCAACCCTCCGGGTTTTCTGTTTCGCTCAGAATTAAGGCTAATCGGCAAGATAGGTTGAACAAGATAAACGCCGGAGGCGTGACATTATTTTAACAAACCGAAAGCCGGACGCACATTAACCCCGAAGGGGTGATATTATTGTAAAACTACAATCCAATCACAAAACGAAACCCCAGAGGGGTGACATGATAAACGCAGGAGGCGTGGCATTATTATAACAAACCCCAAAATCATCATTCCCAACCCCGAAGGGGTGACATTTTTGTAATACGTCAAATCCGGACAATAATTAAGAACCCCAACGGGGTGGCATAAAAATGTCCCAGGAAAAATATGTCACCCGTCCCGGATTCGATGCCCGTTGACAATCCCAGCCTAGAATAATTTCAACCCTCCGGGTTTTCTGTTAAACAAGGATTCATACAATATAGTAACGAAATGAGAAAGATATTTTCGAGCAACGTAATTTTATCAAACACAAACCCCGAAGGTTTTAATAATTGTAAATTTCGTATACATCAGAGAATCGAAACCCCGAAGGGGTGAAATTTTTGTATCACAACAAACAAGCCATATAACGAAACCCCAGAGGGGTGACATGATAAACGCCGGAGGCGTGACATTATTGTAACAAACCCAAAGCCGGACGCACATTAACCCCGGAGGGGTGACATTATACATTATATCAAACAAAAGCCTCTCAGAGAAAGGCAAGCCGTACGCTTGTTTACTCTTAAGTCCAAAAAACCTATTTTAAACCGATCAAACAACGGATTAAATGAAAGAAAAGAACAGATATCTTACAACATTTTATTTCTCAATTACCGCAATCACATTTTTCGCCGTGTCGGTTTTTATCTTTACAACGCTTTTCGGCGATTTGCTGGTAACGGACAACAAGGAACCGGTCAAAATTTATTTTGCCGACAATATATCTCCGAGTCATAAATCCGCTATCGAAAAATTCAATCGCCTTTACAAAGGCGAAATCGAAGTGATTCCGGTAGATCTTCCCTTCGAGAAATTTACGACTAACGAAAGGAAAGAACTCCTCATTCGTTACTTGCGAGGCAAAAGCGAACGCCTCGATATTTTTTCCGTAGACCAAATCTGGGTACCCCGGTTCGCCAAGTTTGCAACTCCGTTAGGAGAATATTTTACTTCAATCGAGCGCGAAGAAATCGTACCCGAAGCTCTTCAGTCGTGCTATTACAACGGACAGTTCATTTCCGTCCCCCTCTTTTTTGACATCGGTGTTATGTACTACCGAAAAGATAAACTGAAAAAACTTCCCGGCTATCCGGACATCAAAAAAAAGCTCGACAGTTCGATTACATGGAATGAATTCATTACGCTCGGAGAAAGAATCTCCCAAAGCGGCTCGCCTTACTACCTTTTTGCAGGCGACGCATACGAAGGGCTAATGTGCAGTTTTATGGAATTGATTGCATCCCAAAACGGATCGCTGCTGGAAAACGGCAAAATCAAAATCAACACAACGGAAAGCCGAAGGGCAATCGCGCTGCTCAGAGATCTGATCTACAAGTACAAACTAACTCCTCCAGAAGTGACAAACTTTACCGAAAACGAATCATACGCATATTATGTGCGCAACGACGGCTTTTTTCTGAGAAGCTGGCCGGGCTTCATTACATGGTACCGTAACAACGTCGACTCCCGTGGAGACACGCTTCTTTTCGGCAGGGCACCAATTCCGAGATTCGACGGCGGCAAATCGAGAAGCACAATCGGTGGCTGGTACCTGATGCTTTCCAAATATTCGGAAAAGAAAAAGGAAGCGGCTAAGTTTATTAAATTTCTTTTGAACAACGACATTCAAAAAGAGTTTTATTATTCCGGTTATCTGCCCGTTACCGAATCCGTCTATTCGGATTCGTCGTTTATCAAAAAAAATCCGGACATAGAATTTTATTATTCGCTGCTTAAAAACGCCGTGCGACGACCCTTTGTCGAAAAATATACGCGCTATTCGGACGTTATTTCGTACCACATCAACAGAGCGCTCAAAAACAAGATCAGCGTTAACGAAGCGCTTACGGAAATCGAACGTATCATCAACTCGGAAATCGAGACCGGATTTTAAATGGAAAAGAATATCCTCTTCGACAGAATAAAAAAATATCATTTCGAGTTCAAACATCTCACCGTTCTGTTCGTCGGACTGATATTGTTCCAATTCATTCTTTCTTTCATACACAAAGCGTCGATGCATAATTTCTTCGACAACACACAGGAATGGTATCAACGCAATTCCGCCGAACGACTCGCAAACATGAACACGACAACCATCGAACTGCTTTATGAAATAGTTAAACTGCGCGAAGACATGGGAGCCGAAGAAAGAAGACATATCATTCAATTCTTCGATATGATTCTTAATCAACAGATACTCCATCAAAACATTGAGGAAATTTGTCTGCTGGTCAACCGTGGCAGCGAGATTGTAGCCATCGACAACGGCAACGCCCTCTTTGCCAATCTTATCGACAATACTAACCCGACTTATAATTCGCTTTCTCACAAAAACGCGATTGAATTGTACAGACAAATCTACGACACAATTTCAAGCAGCGAGCAAATTATAAACCTGACGACAAACAACAAAACATATCACATCTTTGTGCCTTTTGTGCCGAACGGCGAATTTGCCGGCGCGCTTTACATAAAAAACACTCCCGACTTTACATTCGTACAACGCGAAATGATTACAAGTTACGAGGAGACTTCCCTCATATATTCGGCGTTGTTTCTGCTTGGACTTCTGGCTATGTATTATATTTCCACATATACCGTCAAAGAACGCGACGAAGCTCAAAAACTTTTGCTCGAAGAACACGAGCAGAATATCAAACAGCAAATTGAACATCAGAAAGAATCGATGTTTACCAAACGAATTTATCACACTCACCACAAAGCCGAAAAAATAATGGGCTTCATAAAAGAAGATTTACGGAATCTTTCGGTTGCGAACATCGACGAAATTAAAAACCGCGTACTGAAATACTCGAATTTCGTTTCGCGCGTAATTTACGATATGAAATGGTACGAACCTCCGCTTCAGACCGTACGCAATCCCACCTTCAGAACTAACATTAACGAAGTTATCCGTTTTATAGTGGAAAATATTTTCAACCGCACAGCCAGAAAAACAGGCTCTTTCAAAATTGAACTCGATCTGGATCAAAACGTTCCGCCCGTGCATATCAACGAATTCGTCGTCTGGGAAATTATAGAACCTTTAATCCAGAACAGCGTCGATCACGGCGGCGATGATTTTCTGAATATTAAAGTAAGCACCCAATTTGACGCCGGCGCAAAATCCACGACCATAACAATTGAAGACGACGGCGCCGGAATTAAACCCGAATTGCTCGAAACCGATGAAAACGGGGTTAAAAAACTTTTTCTCGAAAAAGTAAGCACTAAAAAAATATCGCACACCAATTCCGGATACGGCTGTTATATAGCCTACGAATTGTCCGTTCAGCGCTGCGGCTGGAAAATCGACGCCGAAAATTTGCCCTCAAAAGGATGCAAATTTACTATATTAGTTCCTCATTAATTTTTTTGATATGAATAAAAACAGCGTCATCAAAATATTGCTTATCGAAGACGAGGAATTCGACGTGCGTCGCGTCGAAAACACAATCGCTCCTTTCAGTCAGAGAATTATTATATCCGAAGTTGTGTCCGACGGGAAATCGGCGATCGAACTTCTCGAGAAAAAAAAGAACGAGTTCGACATTGTCATTATGGATTATCAGATTGCCGGCGGCATACGAGGCGAGTATCTGATAAAAAAAATAAAAGACTCCGACCCGTCGATTCAAATAATCGTCATTACAAAAATGACGATTAATCTGACGGATTACGAATTCGCTCAAAGCTTGATTACAGCCGGAGCTTTCTGGTATTGCACAAAATATCCTGTCGACATCGAAGAATATATTTATCAACCGACCGATTTTGTGCTTTCGATTTTTAACGCCTACGAAAAGAAAGAACTGCTCAGAGAGCGAATCAATTCAAAAGCAAAGATTAAAAGAAACGTCGAAGGAATTCTTACCAGCAAACAAATCATCGGCGTTTCCGAGCAGATAGTAAAACTGCGGGAACAGATTAAAAAAATTGCAGACAGCAACGCTCCGGTTCTGATTACCGGCGAATCCGGCACCGGCAAGGAACTCGTTGCATATAACATTCATTACAACAGCCTCCGGAAATATGAAAATTTCGTACCGATCAATTGCGGCGGAATTCCTGAACAATTAATCGAAAGCGAATTGTTCGGGTACGAAAAAGGCGCATTTACAGGAGCGGACAAAGCAAAGCCGGGATTGTTCGAAGTAGGCGACAAGGGCACGATTTTTCTGGACGAAATTCCCGAACTGCCGATTACGTCGCAGGTTAAACTGCTGCGCGTTTTGCAGGACGGCGAAGTAGAAAAACTCGGCAGACTCGACAAAATAAAAGTGGACGTAAGAATTCTTTCTGCCACAAATAAGAATTTAGACGAAGAAGTAAAAGCGGGACGCTTCAGGGAAGATCTGTTTTATCGTTTGAACGTGCTTCCGGTTTATATTCCCCCTCTCAGGGAACGGAAGGAAGATATAATTTATTTGACCGACTACTTTCTGAATCATTATGCGTTGGAAATCGGAAAGACGATGCCCGCTTTAACCGAAGAAGCAATGTCGATGCTCGTCGATTACGACTGGCCGGGCAACGTCAGAGAATTGAAGAATCTCGTTCAGCGGCTTCTCTTTTACGGAGAAAGCGTAATTACGCCGGAACAGATAGCAAACGCAATCGGCAAATCGACATCCGCGCCGGGCGGCTTTCCCAGAAACGACGGCATATCATTTAAATCGGAAAACGGATATCTCACCCTAAAAGAGATGGAGAAACAACTGAGATTAAAATATTTTCAGTATATCCGGAGTAAAACCAATTCGGACGCCGAAGCCGCAAAGATTCTCGGTCTTGCTCCTCCTAATTACTACAGAATGTGCAAAGAACTCGGGCTCAAATAATAAAAGAACGGAAAATGAATACAATAGAAATAATCAAAAAAAAGAGAGACGGCGGAAACCTTACGCGTCGCGAAATCGAATTCATGGTTTCGAATTTTACTTCGGGCTTAATTCCTGATTATCAATTTTCGGCTTTTTTAATGGCTGCTTTTATCCGGGGACTCGATAAATCCGAAACTTCTTATCTGACAGAATCGATGCTCAACAGCGGAATAATTATCGACCTTTCTGCGATTGAAGGAGCAAAGATAGACAAACATTCGACTGGCGGCGTAGGCGATAAAACTTCGTTGATACTTACTCCTGTCGTTGCTGCAGCCGGCGTAAAAGTTCCGATGATTAGCGGCAGAGGACTCGGACATACAGGCGGCACTCTCGACAAACTCGAATCGATACCGGGGTTTCACACCGGACTGAATTTATCGAAATACAAATCCATTCTGAAAAAGTGCGGGGCGGTAATGATCGGTCAAACAAAAGAGATTGCCCCTGCAGACAAATTAATTTACGCGTTGCGTGACGTAACCGCCACGGTCGAATCGATCCCGTTTATAACCGCCAGCATAATGAGTAAAAAACTCGCAGAAGGCATTGAAGGACTCGTGCTCGACGTTAAGACCGGAAGCGGCGCATTTATGAAAAAGCAATCCGACGCTGTTGAACTTGCACTCTCGCTCGGAAACACAGCCAAAGCATTCGACAAAAAAGTTATTGCTTTTATTACGGATATGAACCAGCCGCTCGGAAATTATATCGGCAATTGGCTCGAAGTATACGAATCGATTCTTGTTCTTAATAACAAAGTAAAAAACGATTTATACGAACTGAGCGTAACGCTCGCGGGCGCAATGATTTATTTGGGCGGCAAATCGAAAAACATCCGGGAAGGCAAAAAAATTGCCGAAGAATTGATTTCGAACGGAAAAGCTTTTGAAAAATTTATTGAGATTACGAAACTCCAGGGCGGCGACGTTTCGTTCCTATTGAAACCTGAAAAATATCCCGCGTCGAAATACAGGAAAGAAATACGCTCCGGGAAATCGGGATACATAAAAACAATCGACGCTTACAAAATCGGAATGACATCCGTTATGCTTGGAGCGGGCAGGTTGAAAAAAGAAGACAAAATCGATCCGAAAGCAGGTATAATTTTTTATCCTAAAATAGGGATGAAAATTAAAAAAGGAGATCTGATTGCCGAAATCTTTACGGACAATAAAGACGTTATCGACACTGCGTCCGATTCGATTAAGAATTCAGTAGGAATCAGCCGTGAAAAAACAAATCCGCCCAAACTGATAAAGAAAAAAATCGAATTCTGATTTATTCTAAAATTGGAAATAGATGAACGGCTGAATATCGGCGGATTTAAATTGAGCCGCCAGCCAGATTGCAGCGGTCAACAGTAATATTTTTCCCGCCAAAGGAAGCTTCGATACAAGATTTACACTGTAATCGTAAAGTTTCGAAGGCAGAAAGTGAAATAAAAATCCCAACGCCATTAATCCCGTAATCAGAGGCATCTTTTCAACAAACTGGATAAAAACTTCCGCGTGGAAAAATTCGTTTATCTGCGAAAGCATATCGAAAACCGTCTGCATATCGTAACTCCTGAATACCGCGAACGTCAGCGCGATCAGGTGAAATGTTATTAACGTCTGGAAGAAGCGCAAAAACTTTGTATTCTCGATGCGCAGCGCTTTGAACAAACTCGCTCTCGGCTTTTGTATAAGAAGCGAGAACGACATCATGAATCCGTGAAGAGCGCCCCAGTAGATAAAATTCCATCCTGCGCCGTGCCACAGCCCGCACAACAAAAAGGTGACAAAGATTCCGATCATATTGCCGAAAACTCTTAGGTTACGGTATTTCATCTGCAGCGGACGGAATAGATAGTCGAGCAGCCATCGCGATAAAGAAATATGCCAGCGTCGCCAGAAATCCGCTATGCTTGTAGCTTTGAACGGATAGTTGAAGTTCTCAGTTAAACGGAAGCCCATCAGTAACGCCACACCGATCGCCATATCGGAATAACCGGAAAAGTCGCAGTAGATTTGTAAAGTGTAGCCGTAGATGGCGAGTAAATTTTCCACGCCTGTGTAACGGAGCGGAAAATCAAATATGCGGTCTACGAAATTCAAACTGATGTAGTCCGCGATTACCACTTTTTTAATTAGACCAGTCGATATCAGCAGAACAGCCAGTCCGAGTTCTTTTTTAGTAATGAACGGCTCTTTATTTATCTGAGGCAGAAAATCCGCCGCCCTGTCGATAGGACCCGCAAGCAAATTCGGGAAGAAGAAAAGATAGAGCGCAAAATCTCTGAAACTGTCGGTCGGTTTTAATGTGTCGTAATAAATATCGAACACATAAGTAAGAGCTTTGAAAGTGTAAAACGAGATGCCGATCGGCAGGAAAATGTCGAGCGGCTCTATATTCCCTTCGCCGATACCGTTAATAATATCGATTACGAAATTAGTGTACTTGAAGTAGCTCAAAAGACCCAGATTGACAATCAACGAAATAATAAGAATCAATCTCTTGTAAGAAAAATTTTCCGTTGCAGCAATCCATTTTCCGAAATAAAAATTAACCGCCGCCGACACAATTAATATCGACGCATAATATCCGGCGGATTTATAATAAAAATAAATCGAGAAGAAGATTATAAGCCCGATTCTGAACGAATTATTTTTAATGAACGCGGTGTACAAAATCATGAATAACGTAAAGAGCGCCAGGAAAAGCGCGGTACTGAAAACGAGCGGATCGCCCGGTTGATATTTTAAGAGTTCAATAAGTTTATTGAAATCGATAAACGACGTCATAACGATTATTTGTTTAATTTGGAATCGAGAAGTTTTTGCAGATCGCCCACGCATTTGAGGCGCAGCAATTCATAGCTTTTGAATTTCACTTTGAAATGTTCTTCAATAGCAAGTATGATATTAATATGGTTGAGCGAATCCCAGCCCGGGACTTCGGGCGCCGTGGTTTCGTCCTTAATGTCGAAGTCGTCCAGATTTAGCTGTTTCAGTATAACCTGTTTTAATTCGGGTGAAATCATTTTATCTGCTCCATACTTGTGGGTCTTTATTGCCAATTAATCTTTCTTTATTCGTTCTTCTGCTCGGTTTGCCGGAAGAACTTTTAATGAGCCATCTCGGCGGAACCAGATAAACTTTATGAATGCCTATGTCGATGCTCATTCCCGCTTTCAGTATTGCAAGGCGGAGATTGTTTTTTTCTTCTTCCGTTTCGGCTTTTGTTTCGGCTACCACGCTAATAAATTCGGTACCCAATTGCGGGTCTTCTTCTCCGAATGCAATCACTCTTCCCGGTATTACACCTTCCACCTGATTGACCGCGTCTTCGATGTCTTCGGGATAGATATTTTTTCCGGCGACGATTATAATATCTTTTTTCCTGCCGATAATAAAAAACTCGTCTTCGTATTTGAAACCGTAATCTCCCGTAAAATACCATCCGTTTTCTACGACCTCTGCGGTTTTTTCTGGATAATTGCGGTAACCGTCGAACATCGATACGGATTTAACCGCCACTTCTCCGACTATGCCGTCGGGAACGTCCTGTCGGTTGTCGTCCACGATTCGAGCGTCGCAGCCTTCGATCAACCTGCCCGACGAGACGCATATTCTGACTGATGAATTTTCGTCCGCCAATTTAACCCTGCCCTTTGCAAGTTCGTCTCTGTCGGCTCTAACTTCTTTTATCGGCTTTCCCAAATCGGTTACAGTTACAGCAAGAGTTGTCTCCGCCATGGCGTACATTCCTGCTAATGCCAGCGGGTCGAGATTATATTTTTTGTATCGCTCGATAAACTTAACGTGACTTTCGTGGCGTATCGGTTCGGCGCAGTTAACCACTGCCCGTAAGCTCGAAAGGTCGATTCCTTCAAGCTCTTCCTCGTCGATTTTTTCAGCAAGAACGTTGTAAGCGAAATTCGGCATATACGTCATTGTCGCTTTTTCTTTAGTAGCCGCTTCGAGCTGCAACACGGGGGCAAGCACCCATTCGAACGGATCGATTTGAATTGTTGTAATACCGTATGCCAGCGGAATATGAAATGCGGCGATGAGACCGAGATCATGATAAAGAGGCAGCCAGCTTACCACTTTATCATTCCGGTTCATACCGAGCCGCTCGCCCAGATATTTAACGTGATAAAGGAGAGCTTTGTGCGACAGAACGACGGGTTTTTGCAATCCCGTGGTGCCTGACGAATGCTGCAGAAAAGCTTCTTCTTCGAATTTGATTTCGGAAGCGGATTTTTCGATTTCTTCGTTCAATCCGGATTCGAACTCTTCTTCCGGATTCCAGTCCAGCGGAAAGAAGATGTTTTTAATTGTGCTTCCCTCCCTGTCTATCAAAGGTCTGATCAACGGATCGAGTTCCTTTTCCGTCAAAACGTAATCGAGCCCGGACCGCTGCGACATTCCCTCCAATCCCTGCCGGAATTTGTCCGGATGGAGTCTCGGATTAGGATAGGCAAGAATAGCGGGCAGCGCACCCAATCGTATAATCGAAAAATAAAGAGGATAAAGAAATTTATTGTGGCGGATAATGATTGCGCAAACTTCCCCTTTTTTGATTCCTCGTTTTTTCAGAACTACGGAAAATTTTTCCGCCGTTTCGATTAAATTTTTATAAGTCCACCTGTATGGTTCTTCTCCGGCGATCCAATGAACCACCGCTTCTTTATCGGGATACCGTTCCGCATTAAGCTTCCACCTTTTCCAGAGAGTATCGGCTTCTTCTATATTGAATTTTTCCATTGCTATTTCCTCTTATTGTATTCGTCGAGGAGAGATTCCACGAAGAGTTCGGCGATTCTTTCCGCGCCTTGATTATTGAAGTGAATATAATCGCGGGAAGCCAGCGGAGGATTTGCCGTTACCCAATTGTGCATCGAATTTTCGCCGCCCATTGCGTCGAACAAGCTCCACAATGCCACGCCGTTGTCTTGCGCGATCTTTTTCTGAGCGTCGAGCAATTTAAACACAGCCGGATCGGTTTCGAATTTCGAACCGCGTTTGCGCGCTTTGTCGTGCACGCTTATCATTACAATACTTGTTTCCGGAAATGCATCTTTCAGATTCTTAATTACTTTTCCCATTTCCCTCACGTACCAGCCGTAGTCTGTCATTCGCGATCCCAAAATGTTCAATCCGAACTCGAGAATAATGAGTTTATAATTAAGGTACTTCGAAAATTCTTTGAGCGTCGAAGGATCGATCTGAGCGATATCGACGCCGGAATTACCTCTGAGCGGAAAATTGTCGACGTAGATTCCAGGAGCGCCTTCCAGACTTACTCCGTAAAAATGAGCCTGCTCTTTTTGAGGGAATTCAATTCGCACCGACTTGACTGTTTTCCCTGCATCGAGGACCAATTCCTGAATTCCGTTCCCGGGATTAAGACGCGCTGACTTTTTTGAAGAATTATCGAACGAGTAATAGATATCGGAACTTTTAGCGTCCGAATAAAAGATTCTTACTTTCGAAAAGCCTTTAAGCGATCTTCTCAACCGGCTTACTTCGTACTCAACCCAGGCGTTTCCCTGAGGAATAAAGACTTCGCCGCTGATTCCGAGTTTTAACGATTTGGGATTGTTGGTATAGACCGACGCGGTTTCCCAGTTATCGGAGAATGTATGTTTTGTAGTGGTACGGAAAGCCACATCCTGCGAAACAATTCCGAGCCATCCGACAGCGTCGCCGCCGAATTTCTTTTGAAGCAGTTCTCTTATATCGGCGGTTATCAGGTCGCCTTCAATCACCGAATCGCCGTAATGGGCAATCCGGAAAGGTTTCGTCCTGGCGTTCGAAAGAGCTTCAAAAAAATATTTAAGTTGTTCCGTGTTTCCGTAAAAGCCCGTCTTTTGACCCTGGTAAGCATAGTTTGCGTTGTCTTTTTCGGCGGTAAAAAATTCGAGAGGCTTTAAAAAATCGAATCCCGCAAATAACGCTTGCGGCTCGATTGCTACGCGGTTATTGCGCGAAAATTCTTCGTCCGCAGCGTCGGGTTTAACGTCCATAAAGAAATCCACATTGCGAAAAGTAAAACCCGCTATTGTATATTCATAATGTAAAAATGAAAGCAGATAAAGAAGAAACAACGAGCCGATAAGAATAACAACCGGTTGTCTTATGTAATTCTTTTCCATAATGCACCCTTCATAATTTATGCTTTGATAAAATTTTTTCGATTTCCGCAGCCCAGATTTTATATCCTTCGGCGTTATAATGCAATCCGTCCCACGTGTATTTTTCATTGATGAAACCGTCGGCGTTTGCCATAAGTTCATTCAAGTCGATATAGTCGATATTGTTTCGCAGGGCGTAGTTCTTAAGCATTTTATTGAGTTTGTCTATTTCGCGATTTCTGCCCGCGTTAACTTCCGGCGTGCCGCCCCAATCTTTTGCGTAATTCCTTGCCGCATATGTTACCGACGTAATAACGGGAATAATATTTTTCGATTGTAGTCTGGAAATAATTTTCAGATAATTAAAATAGATTTCGTCGACTGGCGTCCAGTTGTAGACGTCGTTAATTCCGCCCATAATGAATACGATTTTAGGTTTAAGACGGATAATATCGTCGAGCCTTTCCAGGAAGCCGGGAAGGAGGTCCGAGGGAATGCCTCTTCCGACAGCGTTGCATCTGCCGAGAAGTTCGCTCCAATCGACTCCCGCGGTAAGAGAATTTCCAAGAAATACGATGTCCGCCTGTTTGGTTTTGTAGATATCGAAAAGAGAATTCATTCTTTCGTAGTTCGGATTTTTTTTGAATTGAGGCGTCGAATCCGATTGCCCGAATACGGGGGCTGTCGAAGAGAGCGCGAGCGTTAATATTACAGGAAAGAATATTTTTTTCAAATTCACCCTTTAATCCGAAGTGTTGTCCAATTGTTTTTCGAATTCGGAAATCCTGGCTTTCAAACTTTTTTCCAGCGCGATTAATTCCGAAATTCTCGCCGTGTATTCCTCCTTTTTCAATTCTATTTCCGAAGCCTCCTGCTTCAGTTTATTGTAATCATTCTTCAATTGTTCGTATCTGTTTTCGATTTCGCTTAATTTAGTCCTGGCGTCGTTTAATTCCTGAGATAATCTGTACTTTGTTTCGTCGAGCGAAGAATATTCCTGGCTCGACTGTTTGAGCAGATTCTTTATTTCTTTTTCCACCGATTTCTTTTGTTCTTCGAGAACCAGAGTTTCCGATTTAAGAGATTCGATTCTGCTTTTAATTTCCGAATATTCCGTCTTGATTGCATTGAGTCTGTTATTCAATTCGTATTCTTCATTTCTCAGGGCGCGGTTCGATTCTTCCAGAATTTGTTTTTCTTTTTCGAGGACTTTAACCGTCCCGTCAAATTCCGCAATAGTCGATTTTTTTTCGAGCAGCAATTTTTCCTTTGCAGAAATTTCCTTTTCCTTGTCGAGTATTTCCTGCTTCAGGGAATTAAGTTCTTCGTTGAATTTCGACAGCGTTTGCGTTACTTTATTTTCAACGTTGAGAGCGTGTTCTTCGAGCTCGAATTTTTTCTTTTCGTACTCTTCCAGCGATTTCTTTTGTTTGCCTATCACTTCAAAGAGGGCTTCGTTTTCCTTTTTGAGTTGAAGAATTCCTTCCTGGAGTTGTCTTTTTACATTCTCGAGTTTATTGATTTCGTTTATAAGATTTTGTTTATCGCTTTCACGCGAAGATATTTCTTCTTTGATTTCGACAAGCTTCTTATTTTCCGACTCGATATTCAGGTTCAATTCGCCGAGTATATTTTTATTCTTTCTTATTTCCTCTACTATTTCGTCCCTGTTGAATAAAAATTCGGAGTAGACCTGTTCCTTTTCCTGCAGTTGATTTAGAATTACATTCAGCGATTTCTCGAGATTCGTCTTAATTTCTTCGCTCAAAGAAATTTGTTCTTCAAGTTTGGCAAGTTGTTTTTTCTTCCGTATTTCTTCTTCCTTCAATTCTTCAATTCTTTTTTCAACGGCTGCATAAGATTCTTTGAGTTCCGCCGGAACGTCTTCGCCGTTCATATTTTCGGAAATTCTGTTTTGCAGTTCCACGAATTCGGATTCGAGTTTCAAGTACGCTTCGTTCAACTCGCGGTATTTTCCGTTGAGCTCTTCGAGTTCTTCTTCTTTTTTCTTCAAGAGTTGGGCGGACTCGTCCGTAAGCGGCTGAACCGATTCGGAGACTTCCTGTTCGTAAACTATTCTTTTTTCTTCGAGTTCGGCAATCTCGGACTTTAATTTTTCGAGCGATTTATTCTTCGATTCGAGTTCGTTATTCAGGGTTTCAACCAGGGCGGAGAGTTCTTCGTTGCGTTTGGAAAGCTCATCGTACTCTTTTTCGGCTTCCGCAATTTTTCTTTCGATGTCGTTTAAGCTGGAATGCCTTTGAACAAATGCATGAAGAGTATTTTTCAGTTCGTCGTTTTCCTCGCGCAGCCGGTGCAGTTCATCCTTCATCCCCCGGGAAAATAGCCCCATAGGATTTGTCTCCTTGATTGGTATGATGTATAAATCTTGCGATAAAAATAATAAACTTTGAGAAAATTTACCTTATTTAAATGACGATGCGCTCAAAATTAATCGCTTTCGGCAATATCGACGGTCTTCAGCGAGATCAGATAAGCTACTACTCCGACGGCAATAATCGCCAGCAGAACCCGCAACAGTACGCCGGAAGTAAAAAAGACAGCCGAGCTTCCGATTGTCAGTATTACCATTGTAATTGCAATAATTTTCGATTTGCGCGGAATGCCTCTGTGCTCCATATAACTCTTTACTATCTTTCCGAATCTCGGATGATTGATCAGCCAATTATAAAATTTATCGGAGCTGCGCGCAAAAGACGCAGCGGCAAGTATAAAAAAAACCGTAGTCGGCATCAGCGGCAAAAAAATCCCGATTATTCCGAGTCCTACAAATATCCATCCGAATACTATTAAAATTTTTTTGTAAAGGCTTTTCATGTTAATGTATGTTGAATATGAATAAAATTTATTGGGTAAATATAATAAAATAGGGGTTAGGGGTTAGGGATTAGTTGTTAGGGGTTAGGGGTTAGGGGTTTGGAAGTTTTGGGGTTTTGGAGTTTGGAGGTTAGGGAGTTGGGGAGTTTTGGGGTTTGGGAGTTCGGAGGTTTTGGGGTTAATAGTTTTATTGCCGGTAGTCTGCGCGGCATGCTGAAAAGCATTTTAAATCTTTTTGAAATACGACACTATGTTTAATTTATTCTTCCAGAGCACGTTCCAGATATTCCCGGTACAAACATTTCGGAATGCTTTCGATTAAATTTTGAAACTGCTTTTTGTCGATAAATTTTTTCTGGTATGCTATTTCTTCGATGCACGCAACTTTTAATCCCTGTCTGTCTTCAATGACTCCGAAGAATTGAGAGGCTTTAAGAAGCGCTTCCGGCGTTCCGGTATCGAGCCATGCGACGCCTCTTCCGATTCTTTCGACCCGCAATTCGCCCCGCTCCAAATATGTTTTGTTCACATCCGTAATTTCCAGTTCACCCCGCGCCGAAGGTTTAAGGTTCTTGGATATCTCGATTACTTTATTATCATAAACATATAATCCCGGCACTGCAAAGTCGGATTTAGGTAGTTTCGGTTTTTCTTCGATGCTTATAGCCATCCCGTTTTCATCAAACTCAACGATACCGTAACGCTGCGGGTCTTTAACCTGATAGGCAAAAATCGTGGCGCCGTCGTTGTTTTCTTTAACGGCTTTATAAAAGAAGTCGAGCTTGCCGTAAAAAATATTATCTCCGAGTATGAGCGATACCGAATCTTCGCCGATAAATTTTTCGCCGATAATAAAAGCTTCGGCAATGCCGTTGGGCGCGTCCTGAACGGCGTATTCAATCGACAGTCCCAGATGGGAGCCGTCGCCGAAAAGTTTTTGATAGAGCGGAATTGTTTCGTTGTTCGAAATAATTAATATTTCCCTTATACCGCCGAGCATTAATACGGATAAAGGATAATAAATAAGAGGCTTATCGTAAATAAGCGTTAATTGTTTGCTGTAGATTTTCGAAACGGGATACATTCGGGTTCCGGAGCCTCCCGCCAGTATTATTCCTTTCAATTCCGCTCCTGTTTTTTATTAATAACTATCTTCCGTAAGTTCAACTTTCCCCTTGAAAATTCGATAGACATAAACGGTGTATGCAATAACAAGGGGCATTCCGATTAACGCAATAATCAACATTGTTTTTAACGTATATTGGGAAGAAGACGCGTTATAAGCAGTAAGACTGTAATTCAAATCAATTGAAGAGGGAGTCAGATAAGGGAAAAGACTTACTGCGCTCAATCCGATTACCGAAACAACAATTAAAGACGAGATTAAAAACGACCGGAAATATTTCCCGCTTTTCAACTGAACCGGCAGCAGCGCAATCGAACCGAGGAGGATCAAAAACAAAATCCAGAATAACGGGTTCGACGTAATGCCGTCGAACAAATATTTTGCATAAAAGAAAGTTGCGATTGTTGTAATCACATAAAGCGAAATAAAAACAATCCACGCGCCGTTAGCCCATTTAATCATTCTTTCCAGTTGCGTACCGTCGGTTTTTGTCGTCATATAAACCGCGCCGTGCATAACGAACAACGCAACGCCCGTTAAGCCGACAAGGAGAGCGTAAGGATTCAAAAGCCCGATAAACGAACCGTGAAAAGTTCCGTTGCTATCGATCGGAATGCCTTTGAGTATATTTCCGTACGCCACGCACAGCAACAGCGAAATAAACAAACTTCCGTATCCGAAAGCGGAATCCCAAATGTTTTTATACGATTTGCTTTCGACTTTTCCGCGGAATTCAAACGAAACCGCCCTCATAATCAAAGCCGTCAAAAGGAGCATTAATGCAATATAGAAAGAGCTGAAAACCGTAGCGTAAACCATCGGGAAAGCGGCAAAGAGAGCGCCCCCGGCCGTTATTAACCAGACTTCGTTGCCGTCCCAAACGGGACCGATTGCATTTATGTTAATTCTTTTTTCTTTTTCGTCTTTTGTAAAGAGATGTATTATACCCACTCCTAAGTCAAAACCGTCGAGCGCCGCATATCCAATAATCAAAACGGCAATAAGTATAAACCAAATCAAATTCAGATCGATCATACTGTCACCTCCTTGTTTTCAAGCGGCTCGGGTCCGTGTTTTACTTCTTTAAATAACACATAAAGGAATAGCGAACCGAGCAAGAGATAAATAACGCCGAACAAAATGATCGAAAAGAGAATTTCGCCCGCGCTTACGGTAATCGAAGCGGCTTCCGATGTTCTCAACAGCTTATAAACAATCCACGGTTGTCTTCCCACTTCCGCCGTAATCCATCCGAGCTGGCAGGCAATTACGGGAAGCGGAACCGACCAGACGAAAATTTTCAATACCTTCTTTTTATCCCACAGCTTTTTCTTCCAATATAAATACGTTGCCAGCGAAGTAATAAAAATAAAATAGACTCCGAGCAAAACCATATTATGATAAGAAACAAAAGTGAGAAAGAGCGGGGGAATTTCGTCTCGCGGGAACTGATCTATCCCCTTCAATTCCGCGTTAATGTCTCCGAAGACAAGCCAGCTTAATAGTCCCGGAATTTCAATCGGAGCTTTGAGTTCGGGGGGATTATCAACCGGTATGGCAAAAACGGCTATCGGAGCTCCGCTTTGAGTTGTATAAAGTCCCTGAGTGGCGGCAAACTTTTCCGGTTGAGTCAACGCCACTTGTTTGCTGTGTTCGTGACCGAACGGGAATACTTCGAGCGCAGAGACAATCAATCCGAATATCAAAGCGACTTTGAACGCTCTTTTTGAGGTTTCGACTTCTTTGCCTTTCAGAATAAGGTATGCCGAAATTCCGAGAACGAGAAACGCGCCGCTAATCAAAGATGCGTCAATAGTATGGAAAAAACGAGGCAATGTTGAAGGATTGAATACCGCAGCCCAGAAATCGGTCAATTCGGCTCTGCCGTTTCGAATCACATAACCGGCGGGCGTCTGCTGCCATGAATTGGCAACGAGTATCCAGAAAGCCGATATTGTCGCTCCGAGCGCCACCATAAAAATCGAGAACCAATGTATGCCCTTCGACACTTTATTGCGTCCGAACAAATAAAGTCCAAGAAATGTCGATTCGATAAAAAAGGCAAAAATTCCTTCGGCGGCTAACGGCGCTCCGAACACGTCGCCCACGAATTTCGAATATTCCGCCCAGTTAGTTCCGAACTGGAATTCCATCACGATTCCCGTAGCGACGCCCATTGCAAAAATGAGCCCAAGTATTTTCCCGAAGAACTTACCGATTTTAACGTAGACCTCGTCTTTCCTTTTCCAGCCGAGAGCTTCGAATATTACAAGCAGCCATGCCAGTCCGATACTCAACGGCGGAAAAATGAAATGGAATCCGATCGTTAATGCGAATTGTATTCTTGCCAGCAATACAGCGTCCATTAATAAACTCCTTCTATTTTCCCTCGAACGTCATAAATTATTCGGATAAAATAAACGTCAGTTGTTTTTGAATCCGTCGTCTTTAAGATTTGCCGTAAAATAATTATAAATATAATTGATGATTTTATCCGCCTGTTTTTTGTTGTAGAGCAGGAATTCTTCTTTTCTGAAGACTTTATAGAGCGATTTAACCGTTTCGGTAATAATCAGAGACAGATTCGATTTTTGCGTAATTATATCGACGGGAAGCAGAAATATCGTATCGAATATCGCCGCTTCCACAATTTTAATCTGGTGTTTGTAACTTAAGTCCTCGAAGCGGGCAAACTTGCTTATGTCGTTCGACTTATGCCGCATTTTCATTTCAACTTTGATTCTGTCGAGCAACAGAGCCAGCGCCGCTTCGATTGTAATTTTTAATTCGATCATTTTAAATCAACCAATTACTGCCGTAACTTTTTCTGCAGCTTCTTTCAACGAAGAAGCGACTTCGAAATTAAGTCCGGATTTTTTCAGCATATCCTGCGCGATGTCGGCATTAGTGCCTTCGAGGCGAACAACCACCGGAATAGTAACGTTCACTTCTTTAACGGCGTCGATAACGCCTTGAGCCACGCGGTCGCATCGCACGATACCGCCGAAAATGTTTATTAAAACAGCTTTTACATTGGGATCGGAAAGAATAATCTTAAAGCCGTTGGCAACGGTTTCTTTATTTGCGCCGCCGCCGACGTCGAGGAAATTAGCCGGTTCGCCGCCTGCAAGTTTTATAATATCCATAGTTGCCATTGCAAGACCGGCGCCGTTTACCATGCAGCCTACGTTGCCGTCGAGTTTTATATAATTGAGATTATATTTGGAAGCTTCGATTTCGAGCGGGTCTTCCTCGTCGAGGTCTCTGTATGCCGCTATTTCAGGATGGCGATACAATGCATTGTCGTCGAAATTCATCTTGGCATCCAGGGCGATAATTCTATCGTCGTTTGTAATTACCAATGGATTTATTTCGAGCAGCGAAGCGTCGGTTTCTTCGTATGCGTTGTAAAGTTTCATAATGAACGGAATAAAATTCTTGAACGCCGTTCCTTTCAAGCCGAGACCGAACGCCAACTGCCGCGCCTGAAAAGGCTGGAATCCGATTGCGGGATCGATCCAAACTTTCAATATTTTTTCCGGTGTTTCTTCGGCTACTTTTTCAATTTCCACTCCGCCTTCGGTTGAAGCCATAATAACGTTTTTTGAAACAGCGCGGTCGAGCAAAATACCCACGTACAATTCTTTTTTGTAATCGAGTCCCTCGGTTATATAAAGCGTTTTAACCTTTTTGCCTTCCGGACCTGTTTGATGCGTTACGAGAATATTCCCGAGCATTTTTTCTGCATATTCTCTTACCTTGTTTTCGTCTTTTGTAAACTTAACTCCGCCTTCGAGTACAAGTTCCGCCCTATTGTCGGCATTGTAAATTTTGCCTTTTCCTCTTCCTCCGGCATGAATTTGAGATTTTACCACAAACTGATTAATTCCGGCGGCTTTCAAACTTGACAAAGCGTTGTCGAGTTCCGACAAATCTTTTATTGCATAGCCGTCCTGAACCGGCACGCCGTATTTTTTCAGTGTTTCTTTCGCCTGGAATTCGTGTATTTTCATAAATCTTCTCCGTTTTAATCGGCAATTATTATTCTTTCACCGAAAAATTAAGTCATTTAAATAAGAGATTCAATGAATTTCCATTATGCGAAATTTGTTTAATGGTAAAAAGAGGAAAAAAATGAACAATAAGCAGAAGTATCTGATAGTCATTTCCTTTTCGTTAATATTAATTACTTTCGCGATATGGCTTTACTACGGAGGCGAAATTTTTACCAAAACTCAGATACTCGTAGAAACCAAAGACGATTTATTCGGCTGGACGGAGAGCAAATGGGTCGATAAATTCGTGTGGGGACTGGATTTGAGCCTGGCAATGAGCGGGCTGATAATTATATCGTCGGCATTTCTCTACTTCTTTTTCGGGAAGAAAAACAACCGGGGCTCGTCTTAAAAATCATTCCGCGTCGAATATTTTTATCGGTTCGATTATTTTGTTAAACCTGGCGTAATTCTTAAGTTTAATTAACGACACCTGCGATATTTCACACCCTTTTCCAATCAACACCTTATTGTAGGAATCGCGTATATCGTCTGCCAGTACCATTCCGATCTCAAGATCGTTTAATTTTATGTCCTTAATTACAAGTCCGTCGTATATTCCCACAACTTCGGCGTACAGAGCCGCAAGAATATCTTCGTTGTAGCCGCCGTTTTTTTTCATTAATTCGAGCGCGTCGGCAGGTTCGCGCCCTTCGTTGACCAGAGCGTCGTAATCACTAACGGCGGAAAGAATTTGAGATGCTGTAGTATTGCCGCCGCCCGATATAATTTCCGCGACTTTCTCAAGGCGGGGAATATTTTTGAGTAAATTGCCGCTGACTTCAATATATGATTTGTAAAGCTCTTCTTCCTGTTGAGAAAGAGATTCGCCGTTATATTTTTTTGCCACTATTTCGTCGGGTATCGCAACAAGTCCGATTTGCATCAGGATGGCAGCCATTTCGATTTCCCACATTTCCTCGCTTTTAAGAACGGAGGCTACATTATGGGCTATATCCCGGAGTTTGTTTGCTCTTTTAAAAACCTGCGGGTTCAGATGGGAAAGTATGTCGATTAAGATATTTATACTGCCTTTAAGTGTTTTTTCAAGCAGTTCTTTTTCGGAATTAATTAATTCATATTGACGAGCTCCCGCTTTGATAGCGTTCAGCAACTGTTCCGAATTGCAGGGTTTGGTCAGAAAGCGAAATACGCTTCCTTCATTTACCGCATCAACGGCAACCTTAAGTTCCGCATAGCCCGTCAGAATAATTCGCGCGGTGTCGGGATGTATTTCCGCAAGTTTTTTCAAAAACGTAATGCCGTCCATTCCGGGCATTTTAAAGTCGGAGACTACGACGGCAAACGGCTCCGAATTTTCAATAAGCCTGAGAGCGGCGCCGGCATTTTCGGCTGTATAAATATCGAAATCCTGTCTCAGATTTCTTTTATAGCCCGCCAGCGCGATTGCGTCGTCGTCAACCAGTAAGACCCGCGTTCTCATCGATTCCTCTGCCGTTTTTTAGACTTTCGATCAATTCCCATACGAGCTCGTTTGAGTTCATTGCGTCGAGGACATAAGGATCTTCGTATTTAAGATCCGCAAGCGAATTGGCAAGCTGCACGGCTCCGTGAACGCTCATGTTGGCGCTCTCGATTACGGGCGCCGTATGATGAAGCAGAACGCCGTCTACGATTTCCTTTGGCAATCCCCAGAGACTCAGAAGATAAGCCCCCAATTCGCAATGAGTCGCTCCAAGCAATTCTTTCGATTCCGTTTCTTCCATCGGGTAGTTTTTTTCTTTTCCCATCCGGAGCAAAAGCGAGAGTTGAATAATTTTACCGATGTCGTGCAAAATGCCCGCAATATATGCCCGTTCGCTTTTAAGCCTGTCTTTAGTAAAAAATTCCATTATCTGTTTAGACAGCGATGCCACCATAATGCTGTGATTCCAGAGCTCTTCGATATAATTTTTAATTCTCTCGTTTTTATTTACAAAATTGAACACGTTTATATATAACACGAGCGATTTAATGATATTGATTCCCAGCATGGTAACCGCCTGGTGCAGATTTGTAATTTGAGCGGCGGCGCCGAAATACGCCGAGTTTGAAAGCTGAAGTATTTTTGCCGTCAGAGCCATGTCTTTTGATATGATATTCACAATCCTGTGAATCGAAATATCTTCGGAATTCAACTCTTTTTCGAGCTTGTAATAAATTTCCGGCAGGGCGGGAACTACATCGCCGCTATTGATAAGCTCAATCGTATCTTTTTTAACGACCAATTCTCTCAGTATCATTACAGGCTCTATCTTTTCGCGCAGCAAATTCCAGTTGCACGGTTTGGCAAAATATTGATGAACGGTATTGCTCGATTGAATTGCAAGCTCTTCTTCGTTAAAGCCGGACAACGCAAAACGTACGATATGCGGATAATTTTTCTTTACGATTTTTAGCAATTCGCCGCCGTCCATACCCGGCATTTTTATATCGCTTATAATAATGTCGCAACGCTCGGATTTTAGCATTTCCAGCGCTTCTTTTCCGCTCTGAGCAAACGAAGCTTTCCACTTGAACTGAGTCGCGTAAAGCGAGCGTTTAAGACCGTTCAGCACGTTTATTTCGTCGTCGACGAAAATTATTCTCGGTTCCATTTAAAATGCTCCCTCCGAATTTGGTAATCTGATTATGAACTTGGTTCCTTCTTTATATTTGGAGTTAATCAAAATTCTGCCTTTGTGTTTGTTTACTATTATATCGTGACAAATTGCCAGCCCCTGTCCTGTTCCCTTGCCCACTTCTTTGGTAGTATAAAACGGGTCGAAAACCCTGTGCAAATTTTCTTCTTTTATACCGATGCCGTTATCCCAGATTACAATTTCTACGTCTTTATCTCTGTTTTCCGTTTTGATTCTGATTGTTCCTTTTTCGTAAAGACCGGCTTTTATTTTTTCGTCGATTGCGTCGACGCTGTTGAGAATCATATTCAAAATTACCTGATTAATCTGATCGAGACTGCAGTATACGTTCGGCAATTTCGGGTCGAGTTCCAGTTCGAGATCGGCGACGTATTTCCATTTATTTCTGGTAATGTTCGCAGTAACTTCGATGCCGTGATTCAAATCGTAATACGATTTCTCTTTTGTGCCCGGATGCGCAAAGTCTTTCATCGACAGCACTATTCTGCTGACTCTCTGGATGCCGATGTGAGTTTGTTCCAAAGCGTTTGGCACTTCATCTTTAAGATATTCGAGGTCGTATTCTTTTTCTTTTTCTTCTATCGATTTTTTAACTTCGTCCGGCGGATTGAGTTTGTCTAACGCGTTTTTAAGTGTCTCAATAAATTCCATGATATAATAAAACGCGTGATCGAGAAAATTTACGTTGTCGCTTACGTATTGAAGGGGAGTATTTATTTCGTGAGCGATACCCGCGGCAAGCTGACCTATCGATTCCATTTTTTGAGAAACCGCCAGCTGATTTTCGATTGCCACGAGCTCGGTTTTGTCTTTAAAGATAAACACAATTCCTTGAATCGCTTCGTGTTCTTTAATTTCCGAGGAAGTAACCTGGAGTATTTTCCGTTTATTGTCTTTTGCGTTAATAATCATCTGTTCGTTTTTTACAGGGGTAAAATCGTCAAGATCGGACACGTCAAAATACTTAGCTTTTCGGCTGTCGCTGTCTTCCAGCATCGACTCGAATAGCTTGACCAGCTGGTAATTTTTTATGTCTTCTTCTTCAATTCCGAGAATGCTTTCCGCCGCTTTGTTTACAAGTATTACGTTCCCTTCCAGATCGAGAGCTATTACCCCGTCTTCAATCGATTCGAGCGTTACCCGGAAGTACTCTTTTTCAGCGTCGATGGCGGCATTCATAATTTCCAACCGGCTGTTAAGATTCATAAGTTCAGCGGTTTTTTCCCGGACGGTATCTTCTAATTTCCTGTTTAATTCATTAATCGTTTTTACTCTCAATGCGTAAGCTACGCCCAGCACGCCAGCCACGATTAGCAATATCAACAAAAAAACGTTGATATCGCTTTCGAAAAACAACAGTCTTGCAATAATATTTAGCGCTATTGCATAATCCATAATCGTTTAAAATTCCGACAGAGTTATCCGTTGTTATTATCGAAAAAAAAGAGCTTTTCTTTAAACGCCGGATGTGAACTGAGTCAACGTTAACCTTGTTTTATTTAGACACAATACGAGGCATTCAAATGAAAATCTTGTTTGCGGTATTATTTTTTCTTCCGGGATTAATTTCAGCTCAGGAAAAAACTACGTTTAACTTCAGGGAAGAAACAGGCAAAAATCAAATTATTTTCCACAGCGCCGCTCCGTTAGAAGATATCACAGGCACAGGCGGCGGAATTTCCGGCAGCGCGGAATTAAATCCGCACAATTTGAAAGAAGGCATTAAAGCCAGAATTGTTCTGCGTGTAAATTCAATAAAAACGGGAATTAATCTGCGGGACAAACATTTGCAAAGCGCCAACTGGCTCGATTCGGAAAAATATCCTTTTATCACATACGAAGTAACCGGCGTGGAAAAAATTCTTTCGAGCGAAGGCAATAAAACAAAATGCTTGTTAAAAGGCTCGCTGACCATGCACGGTATAACCAAAGAAATTCCCGTAACTGTCGATATAACGTATTTGCAGGAAAGCGAAGAAACCCGAAAAATTGCGGAAGGCGATTTGTTAGGCGTCAGCGGCGCTTTCGGCATTAAGCTTTCGGAATTCGGAGTCGAGAATCAGCTGATCGGCAATAAAGTCGCCGAAAATATCGATATTAAATTCAATCTTGCTGGCAGCTCCAAATGATCATTTGAAAAATTCGTCTTTTAACCCGCGATTGATTTTATAGTCGGAATAAGTAAGCGTTACGACGCCTTTGAGAGATTGACGAAAACGTTTTTCTTCCTCCTGTTTCGATTTGGCTTCGCCGCTCTGATTAAAACTAACGACCACTTTAGAGGGCAGCGAATAAGCAGTGTCTTTATAATAAAACCTGCTTGTAACGTTAACGCCCCGTTTTGTCACAGTCTCGAGTTTTCTTACAAGATTATTCTCGGTATCGACCCATACGGTAGATAGAATATAATCCGCCGTATCGCTAAGAGGAATGATTTTAATAACGTCCAGATTAATCTTTTCGTCTTCCTCGTCTTTTTCGTTTTTCACATAAACGGCGCTGTATTCGCTTTTGAGAAATTTGAGAGGATTAAGATTCACTCCGTCTTTGGGAACCATCGCAAATCCTTCCGAAGTAATCTTAAGTTTGTCGGGCTGTTTGAAGAATACCTTCAGCTTCATGTCGGGCATTTTTACCATTTGCAGGTCGGTGGAAATTGTGAGATCGACTTCGTAATCCTCGACTTGTTCGAATTTATTGATCACTTTATTTAATATTTCTTCGGCGTTTTTATTTTGAGCAAAAAGATTAACTACAAGGCAAAGAACAAGAACTGCGATTCTCATTGTACCTCCTCAGGTTAGAATATCTTTTTTAATAAAAATTCCCGCAGCCGTCATAAAAAACAAAAGCGTATAGCCTGACAGAAAGAGAGCTGATTTAGTGATTTCGGCATAATCGATTTCGTCCGAAAAGAAGCGGCTCCACTGCGGCATATGCGTCGTAAAGAAATACGGCTGAATCGTATTGAAGAAATCGATCGGAATAGCCGACAAAATCAACAGTATAATAATCAGCGCCATCGAACCGATAATCGGGCCGATTGCATTTTCGACAAAAGAAGAAAACAGAAACGAAAGCGAAAATACCGTTGTCATACTCAGAATCGAATAGAGATAAGCGTATAAAAATCGCCACAACACATCGTCTGCGGCAAATATTATTAATTTATCGCGGAATGTAATCAACTCGCCCGAACCGAATATCAGTAAGCTTATTCCCAGACTAAGAAATGCAAGCCACGCGATTAAACTGACGACGTAGATTATTCCCGCTATAAACTTCGCCGTAATAATCTCGATACGCGAGACCGGTCTAACCAGCAGCATTCTGTAAGTGCCGGCGGTTGCTTCGCCGGCGAGAATATCGCCGCCTACCAATACGATCAGAAACGGGATGTGTATGAACAACGAATTAAGAACCAGGTTGGCAATGAAATATCCGTTAAGAAGATTTCCCACCATCATGAATGTTTCCTGAAAACCTCTCGTAACCATATTAATATAATCGTTGCCGGTGAAATAAAGAGCCGTCTGAATTATCGGCACAAGCAGTCCTATCGCGATGAATCCGATATATGTTCTCCATTTGCCGAAAATTTTTACAAGTTCTATCCTTATCAGATTAATCATTGTTTGCCCCCTCCGTAATTTTTAGGAAATACTCTTCGAGGGAACGGACGGGAACAATCGAATAAACTTCAATACCGTTCTCGACCAATTTTTTATTTAATTCCGAAATTTCCTTCTGCGTCAACGAGAGCGTTATTTTATTGGAGCCGGGTTGAAATTCTCCGCTTGCGGCGACTTCTTTTATTATATCGGAGGCTTTTAACGGATCGGAGACTTCGAAAGAAACATTCATTCTGTCGGAGCGGAGAAGTTCGGACACGTTGCCTTCGACTATTTTTTTGCCTTTGTTTATAATTATCATTCTGTTTGCAATCATTTCAACTTCGTGCAGAATGTGCGACGAAAGAAAAATAGTTTTCCCTTTGCTGCGACAGAGATAGAGAATCAGCTCGCGGATTTCTTTCATTCCCTGCGGGTCCAAACCCGTCGTCGGCTCGTCAAGAATAATCAATTCGGGGTCGTGCAGAAGAGCCTGAGCGAGCCCCAATCTTTGCTTCATGCCGTGGGAAAATGTTTTCACTTTGCTGTTGTGTCTCGAAGCAAGTCCCACCAGCTCAAGCATTTCCATAATTTTATTTTTGGAAACGTCGGCGCCGCTGAGTCGTCCCAGGATTTCAAGATTTTTATACGCCGTCAAATAGAGATAGAAGTCGGGCTTTTCGACTATGGCTCCTATTCTTCTCATTATATTTTTTCGGTCGCGCTTAATCGAGAGACCGAAAATTTCGATTGAGCCCGACGTAGGCTTTATGAGCGACAATAACATTCTTATCGTCGTGCTTTTGCCCGCGCCGTTTGGTCCCAGGAAACCGAATATGTCTCCTTTATAAACTTTCAGGTCGAGATTATCGACCGCCGTCAGCGACCCGAATTTTTTGGTAAGTCCGTCAATTTCAATTATAGTATCGTTCAATTTATTTCCTGTCTTTTTTACCGAATGCCGGATTAATCGGAATAAATTTAGCCGCGACAAAAGCGGGAATTGTGGCTATGCAAACCCATACAAAGAAAAGTTGATAGCCCACCGCTTCCTGTATAATACCGCTGAACATACCCGGAATCATCATGCCGAGCGCCATGAATCCGGTAGTAATTGCATAATGCGATGCTTTGTATTGTCCTTCGGATACATAAATCATATACATCATATATGCCGTGAATCCGAAGCCGTAACCAAACTGTTCGATAATCACGCATAGATAGACGATCCAAATTTGATCCGGTTGCGCGTAAGCCAGATAAACATACGCAATGTTCGGAATATTCATTGCGACGAGCATTGTAAACAGCAGCTTTTTCAAACCGCGCTTTGAAATCAAAATGCCGCCGATAATTCCTCCAATTACAAGCGCCGCCACGCCTGCCGTTCCGTAAATCAAACCGACGTCCGAAGTCGAAAGACCGAGTCCCCCCGCGCTTTTGGGATCGAGGAAAAAAGGACCGACCATTTTGACAAGCTGCGCTTCGCCCAATCGGTAGAGAAGCAAGAAAGCGATTATCCAGATTATCTTTCTCTTTTCGAAAAATCTGAAAAACGTTCTGAAAAACTCGCTTGTTATTTTCTGGAATCCCGAAACCAAAACCGGTTTGTCGGTCTTCGGTTCTGGCAGTATATAATTGTGATAGACAAAAAATACCAAAAACAATACGGCAAGAATTCCGAAAGTAATAACCCATGCCAGGGGAACCCTTTCAGGCTCGAGTTTAAATACGGCTTCGGTTTTTTCGTCAACGTAAGACTCGAGCTGGATAAGCGCAAACGCCGGTTTGTTCCAGTTGGATGAATTAAAGACCAATCTCCCGCCGGCAATCACATTGAAATTTTTGTCGCCTTCATGATAATTAAGATTAACCGTAAATTCTTCATCGTCGCCTGGTTTATTCGAAAGCATGAACTTAACAATGCCGATGTTTCCCGCAGGCTCCATACTGCCGGAAGTATCCGGAACGATTATATCGGTTTCGGAAAAACCGTTTATGATATTCATCTTCCGAACGAAATTAACGTAAAAATCGACGGTTTGTTTAGTTTGAGGTTTTGTGCTTATTTCGAGAGTTTCAGGTTTGGCAATAATTCTAAGCCTTCCTTCCGTCGGTTTTACGGAAGACGAATCGATTGTAAGAGTATTCTCGAAAAATTTTTCCGGCGATGAAATTACTCTGATCTCAGCCGGCGAAACCGTAAGCGTACTTTCGAGATGCCCCGCAAGTATAACCAAAACGCCCTGTCCGAATATAATGGCAAACCTGTAAAACGTGCTTCTAATTCCCACAAAGAAACTCTGTTCGCCTTCGTCGAGCGCGTGCATGTAAAACCCGTCCGCCGCTATGTCGTGTGTTGCGGAGCTGAATGCAATAAGCCAGAAGAAAAGCAGCGTAAATCTGAAAAAATCGGGAGCCGGGATTGTCAAAGCCACTCCAGACATGCCCGCGCCTATTATCAATTGCATGGCAATTATCCAGAATCGCTTGGTTCGAATTAAGTCGACTAAAGGACTCCAGAACGGTTTGATTACCCACGGCAAATAGAGCCAGCTTGTATAAAGCGCAATATCGGCATTCGAAATTCCCAGGCGTTTATACATTATTACCGAAAGCGTAATTACGATAACATAGGGCAATCCTTCGGCAAAATAGAGGGTCGGAACCCAAGCCCATCCGCCAGCTTTGTTTTTCTTTTCTTTATGCAAAGATTTTTTTACAATCATTGAGTTTCCTTGAAGAGTTTCAGAGCAAGTAAAGCCGCGCCGTATTCCGGAGTATGGCGCGGTTTCATGAACAACAAACGATCCGCTTTTTTTATTTTACTCTTTATCAGCTGCGTATAAAACGAATCATTCGACAATCCTCCCGTAAAGACGACCGGAAGTTTGCAGCCGGGATATTTTTTCAACGCGACATTAATTAACGTTGCAACTTCGCTTGCTTCTTCATTTAAGATTCGCATGCATAATTTACTTCCCTTTCGAGCGCGTTCGATAAAGCGCCCGGCGTAACGCGCAATATTCTCGCCGTTTACAAATTCAATTAATTTATCTCTTTGCAAAACGTCCAATTCTTCCGCCAATTCATAAAGAGCGTCGTCTTTCAATCTGCCGTCGATAATTTTTGACACGGCGTTGAATCCTTTTCTGGCAATCGAAAACGCTCCTCCCTCGTCTCCGATTACTTTCCCGAAGCCGCCAGTTTTAATAAATTCTCCGCCCGTATTCAAAAAGACAACCGAACCCGTTCCAATAATTACCAGAGCTCCTTCTTTGCCTGCGAAAGCTCCGTAATGCGCGGTTTCTATATCGCCTTTTATTTCTATCTGAAAATCGAATCCGGTTTTAATTCTTTTTTTTAATTTTAATGCCGCGTTTAAATTAGAGCAGCCGGCAATTCCCAGAACAGCTCCCGATAATTTATATTTTTCGTTAATCTCATCGATAAATTCGGAAAGCAGCTCAGCCGATTTGGAGAAGCCGACCGAATAGGGATTCGAAGCGCCCGTTTCGAAACGCGCGCGGATTCTTTTTTTTTCGTCTATGCAAACGGCTCTGGTTTTTGTACCGCCCCCGTCCGCTCCCAAAAAATACTTCATAAGCCGTAAATTTTATTGTTGGTAAAATAAAAAAAAGAAATCATATGCCCTTTATTATTTTGTTGAAACGGAACAATAATCTCATTACTTTGCGCATGTGCATTTAGAGGAACCCCATTTTTCAAATAAATTTTTCAGGAGAAAAAAAAATGAAGAACTTATTAAAGTCGTTATTGGTATTGTCGTTATTAACGTTTATTGCATGCAGCGAGGATTCGAATCCGACTTCCTCGGAACCGACTTTAACGGGCACGTGGAAATTAACCGCGATTACAATTCATACCGACTCCGGAGATTTGAATCTCCTGCCGGAAGCTATCGGATATTCTATGACTGTAGTTCTAAATGAAGACGGCACTTACCAGGCGACTTATACAGATGCCGACGGACAATACACCGAAACAGGAACCTGGACGGAATCCGACGGAAAACTTACAATTACGGTGGACGGACTTCCCGAGACAGTTGAGTATACATTGTCCGGCAACAAACTTACATTCAGCACAACAATGGATATCGAAGGATTCGGAACGCAGAACGTGACATTGGAGTTCACAAAACAATAAGGAGGTGGTTATGCCTTCTAAAAAACTAAAGGAATTCCTGGACAAGAACAACGTTAAGTATGTAGCGATCAAACACTCCCTGGCGTTCACGGCTCAGGAGATAGCGGCTTCCGCTCATATCAAAGGGAAGAATCTTGCAAAGGCTGTGCTCGTTAAAATCGACGGCAAAATGATAATGGTCGTTCTGCCGGCTTCTTACAAAATTAATTTTGATCAACTGCGCGAAGCCTTCGGAAATGAAAATGTAAGATTGGCAAACGAGCAGGAATTTATGGATAAGTTTCCGGAGTGCGAAGTCGGAGCCATGCCGCCTTTCGGAAATTTGTACGGACTCGACGTCTACGTAGACGAGTCGCTTGCCGAAGACGAAGAAATTGCCTTCAATGCAGGAACGCATACGGAACTGATTCAGATGGCGTATGCCGACTTCGTAAGGCTCGTGCAGCCGAAAAAGATGAAATTTTCATTTCTGTCGAAAGTCTAAAAAAAATTTACTTGCTAATTCGCTTGCGACTGATTACGTTTACGCCCAATTTTTTTAATTGGTGCGTAAGATGGATATATTCAGACCCAAACTCGTAACAACGCGGAAAGATTACAATAAAGAGCAATTTATTGCCGATCTTACTGCGGGCATTATTGTCGGAATAGTTGCGCTGCCGCTTGCTATTGCATTTGGAATTGCCAGCGGCGTGACTCCGGAAAAAGGAATAATCACGGCAATTATAGCCGGATTCATAATTTCTGCCTTCGGCGGAAGCAGGGTTCAAATCGGGGGACCTACCGGAGCTTTTATAATTATTGTTTATAATATAATTCAGGAATACGGTTCCGCAGGACTTACCATCGCCACAATAATGGCGGGCTGCATTCTTATAATTATGGGAATAGCGCGATTCGGCTCTTTAATAAAATTTATTCCTTATCCGGTTGTAGTCGGATTTACAAGCGGAATTGCTTTACTAATATTTTCCACTCAAATAAAGGATTTCTTCGGGCTCAACATAAACGAAATGCCTTCGGAATTTCACGAGAAGTGGATAGTTTATTTTAAATCTATCGGCACAATAAACTTTTACGTTCTGGGTATTTCAATAATATCATTGTTGATAATGATTTTTTGGCCTAAAGTGACGCATAAAATTCCGGGCTCGCTAATAGCCATAATCGTATCCACGTTATTGGTTTCCATTTTTAATCTTCCGGTAGAAACCATAGGCAGCAGATTCGGAGAAATCTCCTCCAACTTGCCTTCGCCGACATTCCATAAGATTAATCTCGAAACAATTCAAAATCTTATTGCGCCTGCAACTACCATTGCGCTGCTGGCAGCTATAGAATCGCTCCTATCGGCCGTAGTCGCAGACGGCATGATCGGCGGCAAACATCGCAGCAATATGGAATTGATCGCTCAGGGCTTGGCAAACATTGCATCTCCTATTTTCGGAGGCATTCCGGCAACCGGAGCAATTGCCAGAACAGCCACAAATATTAAGAACGGAGGGCGAACGCCCGTAGCGGGTATTATTCACGCCGTTACTCTTCTCTTAATCATGTTATTCTTCGGCAAATACGCGCGCCTTATTCCGATGGCTACTCTAGCTGCAATTCTTATAATAGTTTCCTACAATATGAGCGAATGGCATTCGTTCAAATCGCTGTTAAAGAGCCCCAAAAGCGACGTTGTGGTTCTTCTTACTACTTTCTTCTTAACCGTGATTTTCGATTTAACGATAGCAATCGAAATAGGAATGGTGCTCGCCGTTCTGCTCTTTATGAAAAGAATGGCCGAAGTTACCAACGTCAATATTATTACCAGAGAATTGGAAGACAGCGACGAAATTCCCGACCCGAATTCAATCGACAAGAAACAGATTCCCGAAGACGTTGAAGTATTTGAAATCAACGGACCTTTCTTCTTCGGCGCAGCCAAGAAGTTTAAGGAACAGATCTCGATTGTAGAGAAGCCGCCAAAAGTAAGAATAATAAGAATGAGAAACGTTCCGGCAGTCGACGCCACAGGCTTGCAAACGCTCAGAGAATTTTACTACGACGCTCAAAAAAACGGAATCCATTTGATTTTGTCGGGCGTTCATACCCAGCCGCTTTATGCTATGACTCAGGCGGGATTGTTCGATTTATACGGCGAGGAAAATATCTACGGCAATATCGACGACGCATTGGACAGAGCGCGCGAAATTTTGGGACTCCCAAAACTCGGCCGACCTAAAGACTTTATACCGACCGTAAAAAGAGAAATGAATTCCAAATAGTTTTAATCGAATTGACGTTATCAATGCCCCTTAAACTTCGGAATTGATAAAAAAAGCAGCCTGCTTATTCGGCAGGCTGCTTTTATTATTCAAAATATTTTGAATCATCAATCACGATCTATTATCATCCACCAGTCCCTAATCCCTAGAATCTAATCCCTACTCTACTTCCTCTTGGGGCGATACATGTCAGTCGCTCTTCCGTAATAGAGTTCGGCGGCAAACATCATCGTTTCGGATAATGTCGGGTGCGGATGAATAGTCAGTTCGAGGTCGTTTGCGTTTGCGCCCATTTCGATCGCAAGAGTGCCTTCGGCAATTAAGTCGCCCGCGCCGACTCCGACAATGCCGACGCCGATAATTCTTTCCGTCTCGGGATCAATTATCAATTTCGTCATGCCGTCGTTTCTGTCGAGAGTTGTGGCTCTTCCGCTTGCGCCCCAGGGGAATTTAGCCACTTCGTATTTAATTCCTTTTTCTCGAGCTTCGGTTTCCGTTATGCCCGCCCATGCCAATTCGGGATCGGTAAAGACAACAGCCGGAATTGCATTCGGCTCGAAGGCAACTCGTTTTCCCATTATGGCTTCAACGGCTACTTTTCCTTCAGCCGCGGCTTTATGAGCCAGCATCGGATTACCGACTATATCGCCGATTGCGTAAATTTTATCGTCGTCCGTTTTCATAGTTCTGTCGACAATTACAAATCCTTTTTCATTCACTTTTACGGATGTGTTTTCGAGTCCCAATCCTTTCGTTACCGGTTTACGTCCAACCGAAACGAGCGCTTTGTCGAAAGTCTGAACCGGGTTATCGACTTTATCGCCTTCTAATTTTACCTCAATTCCCTTTTTGGTTTCTTTAAGCTCGACTACTTTTGTATTGACGTAGATGTTTTCGAACTTTGATTTCAATCTTCTTTCCAGCACTGCAACCATATCGCGGTCGGCTCCGGGCAATAGACCCGGCATCATTTCAACTACGGTAACTTTGCTGCCAAGAGAAGCATAAACGGTGCTCAGTTCCAGACCGATATAACCTCCTCCTATAACCAATAATCTTTTCGGCACATCTTTCAGTTCGAGCGCTGCCGTCGAATCCATCACCTTGTCAGAACCGATAGAAAACGCCGGAACGGTTGCGGGAACCGATCCTGTTGCCAGTATCGCTTTTTCGTAAATCACTTCTTCGGTTGAGCCGTCCGCTTTTTCAACCAGCAGAGTCGAAGAATTAACAAACGACGCTTTACCCTGAATATAATTTACTTTTCTTTGTTTTGATAACTGACCGAGTCCGCCGGTTAATTTACCTACGACCCCGTCTTTGAATTCTCTCAATTTGTCGATATCAATTTTGGGCTTGCCGAAATCAATTCCCCACTTCCCGGCTTCTTCGGCTTCGTTCAAAAGTTTAGCGACGTGAAGAAGAGCTTTCGAAGGGATGCAGCCTCTGTAAAGGCATACGCCTCCGGGATTTTTTTCCATATCGATCAAAGTTACTTCCATGCCGAGGTCGGCAGCCAGAAAAGCTGCGGCATAACCGCCGGGACCGGCGCCAATAACGGCTAATTGAGTTTTTGTAGACATTTAACTTCCGATTTTATTTAAAAATTATTTTTATATATCAACCTTCAAGCGTCAATAAAAACGGATTTTCGAGAGCTTCTACGATCCAACGCAAAAATCGAATACCGTCGGCTCCGTCGATAATTCTGTGGTCGTACGACAGCGAAAGCGGCATCATTAATCTTGGTTCGAACTTGCCGTCTATATATACCGGCTCGTAAGAAGACCTCGAAACTCCGAGAATTGCGACTTCCGGGGAATTAACTATCGGAGTAAAATAAGTGCCGCCGATTCCGCCGAGATTCGAGATTGTAAAATTTCCTCCCTGCATATCTTCGAGAGTTAATTTTTTGTCGCGCGCTTTTTTGGAAATTTCGGCAAGTTCTATCGAGATTTCAAGAATGTTCTTTTTGTCGGCGTCTTTTATAACCGGCACGAGCAAGCCTTTGTCGGTGTCGACGGCGACTCCGATATTAAAATATTTCTTATAGACGATTTCGCTTTTCTGCATATCGACGCTGGCGTTGAACTGAGGAAATACTTTTAAAGCCGACGCCGCAACTTTAATCAGAATAGCAGTAATTGTAAGCTTGCCTCCCGCGGCTTCCACTTTCTTCGAATATTCTTTTCTTACTTTTTCAAGATTCGTAATATCCGCTTTGTCGAATTGCGTTACATGCGGAATTGTCGACCATGCGTACGATAAATGTTCTGCTGTCTTTCTGCGGACGTTGTTCATTTGAACGCGTTCGACCTCGCCCCATTTGGAAAAATCAGGCAAAGGCTCCTGAACGAGTCCCGGCGCGGATATTTGACCGGACTGCAATTTCTTGTTCAAATTTTTTGCAAACGCTTTTACGTCCTCTATTGTAATCCTGCCGCTTTTACCGGAGCCTACCACCTGATGAATATCGATCCCGATTTCTCGGGCAAATCTTCTAACGGACGGAGCCGCAGGCACAATATTCTTGACAATATCGCGTGGTATATCGATAACCTGAGGCATATGAGTATGTTCTTTTACAGGCTGCTGCGGTTGTTCTACCGTCTTTTCCGCTTTAGCGGCGGGCTTTGATTCCGGCGCAGCTTCTTTGGCAGAGGGTTTCGAAGTTGTTTCTATCAGAAATACCGTCTGTCCTACTTTGACGGTATCGCCGTCTTTGACTTTCACTTCTTTAACTGTGCCGGCGTATTCCGAAGGCACTTCGACGGTTGCTTTGTCCGTTTCTATTTCCATTAGTATCTGGTCGGCTTTAATTTCATCGCCGGGTTTGACGAGCACTTTTGCAATCTGCGCCGATTCGATATTTTCTCCGAGAACGGGCACTCTGAATTCCACAACGCTGCTTTCGGATTTATTTGCGGACGCTGTAGCTTCAGCCGGCTGCGCCTCTTCCCGTTTCTCCACGGACTGTTCAGGCTTTTTATTCGTTTCCGCCGTTTCGCTTTGTTCGACTGTAATCACCGGCTGACCCACTTCGGCTTTATCGCCTTCTTTGACGTGCACTTTCTTTACAATTCCTGCGACTTCCGAGGGCACTTCAACCGTAGCCTTATCCGTTTCGATTTCCAGAATCACCTGATCGACTTCTACGCGGTCGCCTTCTTTAACGAGTACTTTTACTACGTCTGCCGTATTTATATTTTCACCTAAATGAGGCAACTTAAAATCTACTGTCATATCAAAAACCGAATTTATTTAATAAATAGTTTTTACGATTTAGCAGGATTTGGTTTTTCCGGATTAATACCGAGGTCTTTTTGAGCCTTTTTAACCAAATCGAGTTTAACTTTCTTTTCTTTGTAGAGCGAATAGAGAGTCGCATAAACGATATGCTTGGCGTCTACTTCGAAGAAATCGCGCAACGATGCTCTGCTTTCGCTTCTTCCGAATCCGTAAGTGCCGAGCGAATGGAGCTGTCCGGGCAGCCATTTTGCCAGAGCGTCTTTAATAATCTGGACATAATCCGAAGCCGCAACGAATACGCCCGACTCGCCTTTAGTAACTTCCGAGATATAAGGCGTTTTCGGTTTTTTGTCGGGATGGAACATATTCCATCTTTCGGTTTCCTGAGCGTCGAGATGAAGATTTTTATAACTTGTAACGCTCCAGATGTCGGTGGAAACTTTATAATTTTTTTCGAGTATATCGGCTGCTTTAATTGCTTCGTTAAGTATCGTTCCGCTTCCCAGCAAATGAGCCTTTAATTTTTGGTCTTTCATTTTGGAGGAACGGAATTTATACATTCCCTTGAGAATTCCCTCTTTAACTCCCTTAGGCATCGGAGGCTGGGGATAGTTCTCATTCATGATTGTAATGTAGTAGAAAACGTCCTCGCGTTTTTCGTACATTCTGTAAATGCCGTCGCGTATAATAACGGCGAGCTCGTAAGCGAACGCCGGATCGTAAGCGACGAGGTTCGGAACGGGATATGCAAGCAGATGACTTTGTCCGTCCTGATGCTGTAAGCCTTCGCCTGCAAGCGTTGTTCTTCCGGCTGTGGCTCCCAGCAAAAATCCTTTGCAACGCATATCGCCCGCAGCCCATATCAAATCGCCGACGCGCTGCAGTCCGAACATCGAATAGAATGAAAAGAACGGAATTGTATTAATACCGTGAACGGCGTATGCCGTGCCAGCCGCAATAAACGAGGACATAGCGCCGGCTTCGGTTATTCCTTCTTCGAGTATTTGTCCGTCCTTTGCTTCTTTATAATAGAGCAAACTGTCGCTGTCGACCGGTTCGTACAATTGTCCTACATGCGAATAAATGCCCACCTGACGGAACAAAGCTTCCATTCCGAAAGTGCGGGCTTCGTCGGGAACTATCGGGACGATAAGATGACCGATTTCTTTGTCTTTCAACAGCTTGGCAAGTATTCTCACATAAACCATCGTAGTCGAAACTTCTCTGTCGTCTGTGCCTTTATAGAATTCTTCGAACAATTCTTCCGGCGGAGTTTTAATCGGCTGCGATTTAATAACGCGTTTCGGCACATAACCGCCGAGCGCTTTTCTTCTTTCTTTCAGATAACGAATTTCAGGCGAGTCTTCCGGAGGACGATAGAAGGGCGCTTTCGAAACTTCGTCGTCGCTTATCGGAATCGAAAAACGCGTTCTGAATTCTCTCAATTCTTCTTCGTTTAGTTTTTTCTGCTGGTGTGTAATATTCTTGCCTTCGCCAGCTTCGCCGAGTCCGTATCCTTTAACCGTTTTGGCAAGAATCACTGTAGGAGCGTCTTTGTGTTCGACAGCCGCTTTATAAGCCGCATAGACTTTTTCCGGGTCGTGACCGCCGCGTTTCATCTTCTCCAATTGCTCGTCGGTATAATGTTCGACAAGCTTGAGAAGTTCGGGGTACTTTCCGAAGAAATGTTCCCGAACGTATTTACCGCCCCTGGTAACGTAGTTTTGCGATTCGCCGTCGATAGTTTCGTTCATTCGTTTTACAAGCAGTCCTGTTTTATCCTGTTCGAGCAACGGATCCCAATCGCTGCCCCAAATAACTTTAATCACATTCCATCCTGCTCCTCTGAAAACCGCTTCGAGTTCCTGAACAATATTGCCGTTTCCCCGGACGGGACCGTCGAGTCGTTGCAAGTTGCAATTAATTACAAAAATAAGGTTGTCCAGTTTTTCTCGGGCGGCAAGAGAAATGGCTCCCAGGGTTTCCGGTTCGTCCGTTTCGCCGTCGCCGATAAAAGCCCAAACTTTTTGGTCGCTCGGTTTTTTGAGACCTCTGTCTTCGAGATATCTAAGAAAGCGCGCCTGATAAATTGCCTGAATCGGTCCTAATCCCATTGATACAGTTGGGAATTCCCAGAAGTCGGGCATCAACCAGGGATGCGGGTAAGAAGAGAGACCGCCTCCGGGTTTTAATTCCCTTCTGAAATTTTCGAGTTGTTCGACCGTCAATCTTCCTTCGAGGAAAGCGCGTGCATAAATTCCCGGCGCCGCATGTCCCTGATAATAAACAATATCGCCGTCGTGATTGCCGTCTTTTCCTCTGAAAAAATGATTAAACCCGATTTCATACAAAGTTGCCGCCGACGCGAAAGTGGAGATGTGTCCTCCGATTCCGTTTTCTTCTTTATTGGCGCGCACAACCATTGCCATTGCATTCCATCTAACAAGACTTTTAATGCGTCGTTCGATTTCGCGTCCGCCCGGAAAAGGAGGCTCTTTTTCTTTCGGTATTGTGTTGATGTGAGGGGTATTGGCGGTAAATGGAATTTCCACTCCTTTTTGATGCGCATATGTATCGAGATTGTGTAGAAGTTCCTTAACTTTTTCCGGACCGCCGGTTTGCAATACATACTCGAGAGATTCGAGCCATTCTTGAAGTTCTATCTCGTCGAGTTCGGATAAATTTTTATTGTTATTGTCGCTCATAATTAATCCCGTTTGTTCGATGTTCTAAATAATAGCTAAACTCTTATTTTATTAGACAAATTTAATAATTATCGGTCAACTAAACTAATTAATCTATAACGTATAACTAAATAAGTAAGTTCCTCAGTCGGTATGACCTTCCGGCTCTGCATGAACCATAACGGTAATATTTTTAATTTCTTCCGTAATTGCTTTTTCAACTCTGTGCGAAATTTCGTGCGCTTCTTTGATACTCAGTTGGCTTTTTACATGAATATTAATGTCGACAAACTTGTAGGGACCGGACTCTCTAATTTTAATGTCGTGCGATTCTATGACGTCGGGCAGCCGATTGACGATATTATAAATTTTTTCGTAGAGTCCTTCGGGCGCCCTGTCGATCAAAGCGTCGAAGGATCGTTTGCCCAGACGATAGCTCACGCCCAATACGATAATCGCCACAGCGAGTCCGGCAATTGCGTCGGCATAAAAGAAGTCAAAAGACGCGCCGATTAGACCGATCAGCACGACCGACGAACTCCAGATATCGGTGGAAAAATGGAGAGCGTCGGCTTCGAGCGCCTGACTGTTATGTTTAACAGCGGCATTTTTCAACGCCCTCGAGCGCGATACGTCGACAATTATTGAAGTTATAATCACAATAAAAGCCCATACGTTGACTTCGATTTCGACTTCGTTCGTTATCAGACGCCGTATTGCTTCGTAAATTATCCAAAAGCTCGTAATGAACAATAGCAGCGTTTCGATTAAAGCGGAATAATTTTCTATTTTACCGTGTCCGTAGTGATGTTGATCGTCGGCGGGTTTGTCCGAAATATTAACGGCCAGATACGTAATTCCGGCGGCAATCAAATCGAGAGCCGAATGAAGCGCTTCGGAAATAATTCCGAGGCTGCCCGTTACAACGCCCACGATTATTTTAAACGTTGTAATCAGCAAGGCGGCAATTACGGACAAAAGCGCCACGCTCTTTTTTTCTTTAACCGCTTCCGTTTTAGTTTCGCCCACGGATTAGCCTGTTTCTAAATACGGCGTTATGTATTGTTCAAAAAAAGATTTCATCGGTTCTTCTATATAAATAATTTTTATGTAATATTGAAATTTTCCCTGCGTGAGACTGAATAAAAAACAACCGAATTTTATGTCACCCGTCCCGGGTTTTTCATCTGCTTGAATGACGCCTCGCTATAGTAATGTCAACCCTCCGGGTTTATGTTTCGTTCGGAATTAATGAATTGTAATAACGAAAAAAATATTTTCGAACAACGAAATTACGACGCGAACAAATCCCGAAGGGATGAAATTATTGTAACACATCAAAACCAGCCATAACCCAACCCCGGAGGGGGTGGCATCATTGTAATTCATACAACCCGAACGCATCTGCAAACCCCGGAGGGGTGGCATCATTGTAATTCATACAACCCGAATGCAGAAGCAAACCCCGAAGGGGTGAAATAATTTTAACAAAACATCACTGCCATAAACAGTGACATATCAAAAAATGTCAACAAAAAACAATCAACTCTTGACACAATGTCCTTTTATCCTTACATTCGCATCATAAAAATGAGAACAAAAGAAATGTCTTACTCCGCAGGAAATATAATTTGTTGTAACAATTGTATGATGCGCCAGGTTACTTCGAGGCGGAGGGACTGATATAAATTATCCGTAAATAAAATTTTTTATACAAAGCCCTTCGCATACGAAGGGCTTTTTTATTTAACACAAACAATGGAGAAAAAAATGAGAACCGATATTTTATACCGGCAGAAGAAAAAGAATCCGTCATTAAAGAACCGTTTGTTCGTCAGCCTCTCCATGCCCTCCCTTATGCGCGCCTGCGCTTGTTGTTGTTAATCGCCCCAATAATAATCCAACTGTAAAATATTAATCCATAACTGCGGAATTAATCCGTATAACCGGAGTAGTCTATGTATGAAAAACCGTACAGGAGTATACTTAAATCCGTTTCGTGGCGCGTTACAGGAACTATCGATACGACGCTAATCTCTTACCTGATTACAGGCAGTATCGAAACCGCGGCGTCAATTGGCATAATCGAAATTTTCACGAAAATGCTTCTCTACTTTCTGCACGAAAGACTATGGAATAAAATTAATATCGGGAAAAAATCGGAACCGGAATATCACATTTAGGAGAAATAAATGACAGTCAAAGAGAAACTATCCGAAAGTTTGAAAAACCTGGACGCATTTTCTGTATTAGAGAAAATAATCGGCATCTACGGAAATCGCGCCGTCTTTTCTACAAGCTTCAGCATTGAAGACCAGGTTATAACCGACATGCTTGTAAAAATTACCAGCCCGCCCAATATATTTACGCTCGACACGGGCAGACTTCACGAAGCAACGTACAAAACTATCGAACTTACGCGCGAGCATTACAAAATAAATATTAAAATTTTCTTTCCCGACTTTCACAAAGTAGAAGAGATGACCGGCAAACACGGAGTCAACCTTTTTTACAAAAGCGTGGAACTCCGAAAATATTGCTGCAAAGTAAGAAAACTGGAGCCCCTCGAAAGAGCGCTCAAAGAAGCCGAAATCTGGATTACCGGTTTGAGAAGAGAACAGTCGGTTACACGCAGCGACATCGAATTGATCGAATACGATAATCTTCACGGAATCATAAAAGTCAATCCGCTCTACAATTGGAGCGAAGCCGAAGTATGGGATTACATCCGGAGGCATAACGTTCCGTACAATAGTCTTTATGAAAAAGGATACGCCAGTATCGGCTGCGAACCTTGCACGCGAGCCATTCATCCCGGCGAAGACGTGCGGGCCGGAAGATGGTGGTGGGAACATCCCGAAACGAAAGAATGCGGTTTACACTTAAAACAAGAGGAGAATTAATAATGGACTATCTCGACAAGCTGGAAGCTCAAAGCATTTATATCTTCAGGGAAGCTTATCGCGAGTTTAAAAATCTCGCAATGCTCTGGTCGATCGGAAAAGACAGCACTGTTTTGCTTCATCTTGCCAGGAAAGCGTTTTTCGGTCATATACCTTTTCCGCTCGTTCATATCGACACTTCTTTTAAGATTCCCGAAATGATCGAGTACAGAACCCGACTGGCGAGGGAGCTCGGATTCAATCTTATCGTCGGGCAGAATTCGGAAGCGTTAAAAAATAAAAGAACCTTTCCCGACGGAAATACCGACAGAATTACCTGCTGCCAATTGTTAAAAACCGAAGCGCTCAGAAATACATTGTCCGGCAAATGGAAACGACTGAAGTTAGACCACACAACGGGAGCTTTTGTAGAAGACGAAAACGAAGAGGCTTATACAGGCGTTATCGTGGGCGTTCGTTCCGACGAAGAAGGGAGCCGTTCGAAAGAGCGGTATTTTTCTCCGCGTGATAAAAACAGCGACTGGGAAATTGGCGACCAACCGCCTGAATTCTGGAATCAGTTCAAAACCGAATTTGCGCCCGGCACGCACGTGAGAATTCATCCTTTGCTCGACTGGACGGAGCTAAATATATGGGAATATATCGCGAGAGAAAACATACCTGTGGTTCCGCTTTATTTGGATAACGGTTCGGGTATGCGTTACCGTTCGCTCGGCTGTTATCCTTGCACTAAGCCCGTCGAATCGAGCGCGAAGAACGTCGGCGAAATTATCGAAGAATTACGATCGGGCAAATTCGCAAAAATAGCCGAGCGCGCCGGTCGAGAACAGGACAAGGACGGCGGCGGCACTCTCGAAGAATTGAGACGCGCCGGTTATATGTAATAATTCCGTACAAGAATAAAAGGGAAATTATGAAAGAAAGAATGAATATCGTTTTTGTGGGTCACGTAGACCATGGCAAAAGCACTTTAATAGGACGGCTGCTTGCCGATACAAATTCCCTGCCCGAAGGAAAGCTCGAGCAGGTTAAACGAAAATGCCTGCTCAATTCAAAGCCGTTCGAATACGCTTTTTTGCTCGACGCTCTGAAAGACGAGCAATCCCAGGGAATTACGATCGATACGGCGCGGGTTTTCTTCAAAACCGAAAAGCGCGAATATATAATTATCGACGCCCCGGGTCATATCGAATTTCTAAAAAATATGGTCAGCGGCGCGGCAAGAGCGGAAGCCGCAATTCTTTTGATCGACGCGCGCGAAGGCATTGCCGAAAATTCGAAACGGCACGCGTACATGCTGTCGCTTCTCGGCATCAGTCAGATTGTAGTAGCCGTCAACAAAATGGACCTTGTCGGTTACAAACAGGAAGTATTCGAAGAAATTAAAAATAATTACTCGGATTTTCTTTCGGATATAGGCATCAATCCCGTCGCATATGTGCCCGTGTCGGCGCGCGATGGAATTAATTTAACGGCGCATTCCAAATTTACTCCCTGGTACGAAGGAAAGACTATTGTCGAGTTGATCGACAATTTTCAGAGCTCTAAGGAAGATTCCGAAAATCACTTCCGCATGTTTGTGCAGG
Organism: Melioribacter sp. Ez-97; assembly: GCF_051488665.1. NCBI lineage: Bacteria > Pseudomonadati > Ignavibacteriota > Ignavibacteria > Ignavibacteriales > Melioribacteraceae > Melioribacter > Melioribacter sp. Ez-97. The sequence goes on from NZ_JBPSEG010000003.1 coordinate 346,200, forward strand.
ACGTTTATAAATTTACGGAAAAGAACGATAACAGAAGAATAATAGCCGGCACGATCAATTCAGGCAAAATAGAACGCGGCGACGAAATAATCTTTCTCCCTTCAGGCAAGACGAGTTCCATAAAATCGATAGAAATATTCGGCAAAGACGACGTTACAAGCGCGGAAGCCGGAATGGCTGTCGGTTTTACCATTACCTCAGAACTTTATATTAAAAGCGGCGAATTAATTTGCAAAAAAGGCGAAAAGCTTCCGCACGTCGGAAACCGCTTCCGGGCAAATGTTTTCTGGATGGGTAAGAACGAATTGCTCGCCGGCAAAAAATATAAAATTAAACTGGGCTCTTATAAGTCGGAGTTTTTCATCGAAAGAATCGAAACCTCGTTAGACGCTTCTTCGCTGAAAATAAACGAAAATCCGGCTAGCGTTCGCCGTCATGAAGTGGCGCGCGTAGTTATAAACACTCTGAAACCGGCGGCTTTCGATTTGAACGAAGAAATCAAAGATACGGGGCGATTTGTTATAGTCGAAGAATACGATATAGCCGGCGGCGGCATTATTACCGAAGCTCTCGCATCCGCAGCCGAATCAAAGCCCGATTACTCGCAATTCGAGACAGAGCTCTATCATCTTATTAAAAAATATTTTCCTCATTGGGAAATTAACATTAACAAACAACACGAAAGGGGCGTCCATGTATAACATAAATTCTTTACCGGTGCTACTGCGCAATCCGCGCATATTGATAATTGGAGGGGGTAAAGTAGCATTGCAAAAAATCAGCGTGCTTCTTCAAAACAATATCGATTTTTATTCGATTGCCGAAAATTACTGCGCAGAACTGGAGCGTTTGAAATTCAAACGCCGCATAAAAACCTTTGCCAAAGAAGATGCTGACGGTTTCAACATCATTATCGACGCTACGGGAAACAAGGAGGTCAATCAGCTTCTTAAAGAATTGAAAGAAGAACGTTTTTTCCTGCTTAATACGGTCGACGTTCCCGAAGAGTGCGACTTTTATTTTTCTTCACTTTTACTCTACAAAAACCTGAAAATTGCTATTTCGAGCGACGGAGCAAGTCCTACATTGACTCAGATAGTCCGGGATAAAATCAAAAATTATTTACCCGCCAGACTCGAAAAATTAGCGGAAAAAAAATTAAACGAGCGAAACCGGGGCATCGTCGATATTGATTCGACAAAAACAGAAGCTGAACGGCTCTTCGGCAAAGTATTTATTGTAGGCTGCGGCATCGGCGGCGTCGAGTTACTTACCGTTAAAGCTTATCATATTTTAAAAGAAGAAATAGACGTTGCGGTTTACGACAATCTCGTCTCCGAGGAAATACTTTCCATACTGCCGGAAAGAGTCGAAAAAATATACGCCGGCAAATCGAAAGGATCGCATTCGATGACTCAGGACGAGATAAATGATTTGCTCGTAAAATTAGCCGCCGAAGGGAAACGCGTGGGACGACTCAAAAACGGAGACCCGTTCATATTCGGGCGCGGCAGCGAAGAAGCTCTCCATCTGATTAACAATAATATCGACGTCGAAATAATACCCGGCATATCGTCTGCTACCGCCGCTCCGCTGTTAGCCGGAATACCGCCGACGGCGCGCAATTTTTCTTCCTCGGTTTCTATTGTAACCGGTCATCTCAAAGGCGGTAAATTCGATTATTCATGGATCGATTTACTGAAGAGGAAAAATCATACGACAATCGTTTTAATGGGAGTTACTTACGCAGATAAAATTGCAGCGCAGGCAAGAAAAATGAAAATCGACGATTACACTCCCGTGGCGATTATTTCCAATGCGGGACGCGTCAATCAAAAAGTCGAAACCGGAACAGTCTCGGAATTGGAAAAACTTGCTGCAAGAGCAGAGCAGCCGTCCCTGATTGTCTTCGGAGAAGTAGTAAATCTATCCCGCATATTGCCGCGCTTTTCCGTTAACGAATTTGTCAATCAACAATTTTGAAAGGAGAATAACAATGAGAGAAATATTGGATAAAATAGACATAAACCGCGGCTACGATATCTACAAAGAAATCGAAGAGTACGAAACCGTTATACGAAATTTTCTCGATAAAAAAATTCATCCGGAAAGATTCAAAAGCTACCGTTTAGTTTACGGCACATACGGAGTCCGGCATCACGAAGAAGGAACGCATATGCAGAGGATTAAAATTCCCGGAGGGTTTATTCTTTCCGAGCAAATGAAAGCAATAGCGGAACTGACGCGCGATTACGCCGCTTCGGGTCACGCTCATATTACCACGCGGCAGGATATTCAACTTCATTACATATCTCTCGAAAACATACCGTCATTGCTCAGACGGTTGGCGGACGTCGGAATTACTACGCGCGAGGCGTGCGGAAACAGCATTCGCAACATTACCGCTTCTTATCTGAGCGGAATAAACCCAAACGAAACATTCGATATCGTGCCATACTCTCTCTATTGCACGCGCTATTTTTTGCGCCATCCTCTCTCTTCGACTCTGCCGCGTAAATTCAAGATCTCCTTTTCCGAGAGCGAAGAAGATTTTGCATACGCGCGAATGCACGATATCGGAGCAATTGCCCGGATCGAAAACGGCAGAAGGGGATTCAAAGTATATGCCGGCGGCGGACTCGGCGCCGTTCCGATTACAGCCGCTTTACTTACCGAATTTATTAACGAATCCGACTTTTTCCTTTTGGTCGAAGCGGTTTTAAGAGTTTTTCACAAACACGGGAAACCCGAAAGAGAAAACCGCAATAAAGCCCGAATGAAATTTTTCATCTCGCGTATCGGCTTCGATAACTTCAAGAAAATGGCGTTCGACGAACTAAAACTGCTCAAAAACATCAGGAATATCGACGAAGACCTCAAAAGATATATAGAAATCTTTCCGCTGCCTGCGCCTACAAAAAACGGAAGAGAAGACGGTCTTACGAATGACAAAAGAATATCGGAGCGCGCCATCAAAGAATTCAATGAATTGCAGGACCGGGACTATTGGAATATTTTCCGGGAAGGACTAATAGGACAGCGGCAGAAAGGTTATACGGCACTTTTAATTAAACCCGAATTAGGAAATCTTGAACCAGAAAAATTGAATATTTTGGCGGATTTTTCGGATAAATACGGAGGCGGTTACGCCATACTCACTCCGACTCAAAATATTTTAATACCGTGGATTAATAACGATTTAATTTATGACGCTTATAATTTCCTTGCGGAAAGATCGTTTTTCAAACAAGTTTCCGGTACGACCCGCGATATAGTCTCTTGCCCGGGAGCATTTTCGTGCCGGCTTGCAGTAACCCATCCGTATAATCTTGCCCGTGATATCGGTCTTAACAACGAAGAATTAGGCGGTTTGCGAATTCATATTTCCGGCTGTCCAAATTCATGCGGTCAGCATCACATTGGCGATATCGGGCTTTACGGCGCTTCTATTAAAAGCGGCGGCGGAATAGCGCCGCACTACGTCGTCCTGCTCGGCGGCAACATTCGCATCGGAAAAATCGGTAAGGTTATCGGAAAAATACCCGCACGCCACGCTCACAATTTTATTGCACGAACCGTCGAGCTCTGGAACAAAGAAAAAAACGGGAATGAACAATTCCACGAGTTTGTCGACAGACTGGGTTTCGATCCGTTCAGAAAAATACTGGCGGAATTAGCGGCGTCGAAAAATCCTTCCGGCGATTTATATAAAGAACCCGGCTTCGACGAAGACTTTAAAATGGAAGCGGAAAGCAGAGGCGAATGCGCCGGCAGCCTTCTCGATTTAATGGCTGTAAATCTATTCGACTCGATTCGCAATATATACGAAGCCGAAGACGACCTTAAAAACGGCGACGCTAACATTGCGCGCGAGAAATGCCTGGAGGCAATCTTACTTTCTTCAAAAATGTTTGTTTATCTCGACGGCATTGAGCCGGAAAACGAAGAAGAAATTTTGAGCGAATTTACAGACAGAATAGCTCCGCGCAACTGGCTATGCGGCGAATGGAGCGATCTCAAGACAAAATACTTCAAGTGGAAAAACAACCCTGATTCCGGCATCGACGAACTCTTGAGCTATTCGAAAAAATTCGTCTACGATTGCGACAAATCTTTCGTTCGGCTTCAGCCGAATCTAAAAATTCAACAGTGCGCTAAAAATTAAGGAGTATCCCGGAATGAATGAAAAGTCTAATTTAACCGTACACAAACTCGATTTAAGCGGCGTAGCCTGCCCGATTAATTACGTAAAGGCGAAATTGAAATTAGATGAAATTAACGGCGGCGAATATCTCGAAATTATTCTCGACGACGGTCAACCGATAAAAAACGTCCCGCTCTCTTTGGAGCAGGACGGTCATAAAGTTACGGAAAAGGTGAAATTCGGTTTGCGCCAATGGAAAATAACAGTCAAAAAAGAGACAAGAGGTTGATTTTAATTAATTGATTCCGTATAATTGCTACCAATAAGATTAAAATGGTAGTATATATGAAGCTTTCAACTCGCAGCAGATACGGAGTAAAAATTTTGCTCGAAATTGCATTAGCCGGCTCGGCAAGAAAATCAGGGGAAAATATTCCGGTAACAGTCAAAAATATTGCCGAGAAACAGAAAATCTCCGAAAAATACATGAGCAAACTGATAATTTCGCTCAAAGGAGCCGGTCTTATAAAATCTTTCAGAGGAACTAACGGCGGATATCTGCTTTCGAGACATCCTTCGGAAATCAATATGCTGGAAGTGGTCAAAGCGCTTGAAGGCGATTTGTTGATTCCGGAAATGCCGGAGCCGGACATATACTGTCCCGTAGAAAATATGTGGCAAGGATTGCGTTCGGTTCTGGAAGAATACTTAAAAAATATTACGCTTAACGATTTAGCGGAAGATTATATCAAGCACAACACACAAGCGATAGCGTTTGAGATATGAAAATAGCCCGGGACATAACAAAATTAGTCGGCGGAACGCCCCTTGTAAGCATAAATAAAATAACGCGCAACGCCTATGCGCGCGTGGCAGCTAAACTGGAAGCTTTCAATCCCGGCGGCTCGGTAAAGGACCGGATCGGTCTTGCAATGATTGAAGAAGCAGAGAGGCAAGGCAAACTGAAACCGGGCGGTTTGATTATCGAACCGACGTCGGGAAACACGGGCTTGGCTCTGGCATACGTAGCGGCGGCTAAAGGCTACAAAGTAATAATTACAATGCCGGAAAGCATGAGCGTCGAAAGAAGAAAGATACTCGAACTTTTCGGAGCGGAAGTCATACTTACTCCCGCCGACAAAGGAATGAACGGCTCAATTGAAAAAGCCGAAGAATTGCTCAGGGCGCATTCCGGCGCATTTATGCCGTATCAGTTTCGAAACTCAGCCAATCCGGAGATACACCGCCGTACGACCGCGCTCGAAATCTGGAACGATACCGACGGTAAAGTAGACATTTTTGTGGCGGGAGTCGGAACCGGCGGCACTATAACCGGTGTGGCGGAGGTTCTCAAATCGCGGAATCCCGGTATAAAGATTGTCGCCGTTGAACCGGAGGGCTCGCCTGTTTTATCCTGCGGCAAGCCCGGTCCTCATATGATACAGGGCATCGGAGCGGGATTTATTCCCGAAGTTCTCAACACTCAAATTATCGACGAAATTATTCAGGTTAAAAACGAAGACGCAATTGAAATGAGCAAAAGGATAATTTCCGAGGAAGGGATTCTCGCTGGTATATCGAGCGGAGCGGCGATGTACGCCGCCCTCAAATTAGCCGAATCGATCGAAAATAAGGACAAATTAATTGTGGCTATTTTTCCGGACACCGGAGAACGATATTTATCGCTTCCATTCTTTTCAAAAAACAACGGAGTAAATTATGAATCTGACAATCAACGGCAATAACGAAAATATAGAAAAAGAAAAATTAACCGTATCGGAACTGCTTAAAATAAAAGACGTTGAAATGCCCGAAATGGTCTCCGTAGAACTCAACGGCGAAATTCTCGACCGCGACAAATACGACTCAACCGAATTGAAAGATTCCGATGTAATTGAATTTCTTTATTTCATGGGCGGAGGCAGCAATTGAATTTCGAAACCGCGGCGGTACACGCCGGTAGCATAAAAGACAGTACCGGAGCCACTCACGCTCCCGTTTATCAATCCGCTTCGTTTGCTTACGAAAAAGCGGGCGAAATCGAGAGCGTATTTCAGGGGAAGAAATTCGGTTACGTTTATTCAAGAATTTCGAATCCCACTGTAACCGCATTCGAACTTAGGATGAATGCTCTCGAAGGCGGCATTGGCGCGATTGCAACCTCATCCGGCATGTCGGCTATTGCGACGACTGCTTTTACGCTCGCAGAAAACGGTTCGGAAATCGTAGCGTCAAAATCGCTCTTCGGAGGCACCTATCTTTTCTTTAAAGAAATAATGGAAAGTTCCGGCGTTAAAGTTATATACGCCGATTTCAATTCTGTGGACGATATCGAAAAGTCGATATCCGAAAGAACTCGTTTTCTCTTTCTTGAATCGATAAGCAATCCGAAACTTGAGATCTACGATTTGAAAAAAATTTCGGAAACCGCCCGTAAATACAATCTCCCTCTTGTCGTGGACAACACTGTAACGACGCCGTATTTATGGCGCGCAAAAGATCTCGGCGCCGACATAATTATTCACTCCGCGACGAAATATATTACCGGAAACGGGACGGCTGTCGGAGGCGTTTTGATCGACACCGGAAATTACAAATGGAATTCGCATCCGTCGACTAAAATAAAGTCGCAACTGGGCAAAGCCGGTCCTTTTGCTTTCATAGCGGCGGCGCGTTCCAAAGTTTATCAACATTTGGGATTTGCTCCCGCGCCTCAAAACGTCTTTTTTCATCAGCTGGGATTGGAAACTCTGGCTCTCCGGATGGAAAGACATTGTTCGAACGCTCTTAAATTAGCGGAGTTTTTTAAGGAACAGCCCGGAATCAAATCGGTCAATTATCCTGGATTGAACGACAACAGATATCGTCAAACCGGACTCAGGCAATTCGGGGACAGGTACGGCGGATTGCTAACTGTCGAACTGGACTGTAGAGAAAAATGCTTCGATCTGATCGACAATCTGAAATATGCAAAAAACCTGGCGAACATAGGCGATACAAAAACATTAATAATTCACCCCGAGTCGACTATTTATTCGAACTGCGGCGACGATGAAAAATCGAACGCCGGAGTTAATTCCCGATTGCTCAGAATATCCGTCGGCATTGAATACATAAACGATATAATCGAAGATTTCAGTTCAGCTCTCGAAAAAATATAAGGATTCAAAATGAACTTCACGGAAGAACAAATATACCGTTACAGCCGAAATATAATTTTGAAAGAAGTGGGAGGGAAAGGACAGGAAAAGCTGCTTTCGTCGAAAGCGCTGGTTGTCGGAGCAGGCGGCTTAGGCTCTCCAATTCTTCTCTATCTGGCGGCAGCCGGAGTGGGAACTCTCGGAATTATCGACAGCGACGTAGTCGATTTGAGCAATCTGCAGCGACAAATAATTCATTTTACGGACGACCTCGACAAACCGAAAGTTGAGTCAGCCGCCGAAAAAATATCGCGCGTCAATCCGGACGTCAAAGTTATTCCTTACAAAGTCAGACTCGATTCTTCGAACATCGAGGAAATAATCGAGGATTACGATTTCATCATAGACGGAACGGACAATTTTCCGACTAAATTTTTAATCAACGACGCATGTGTGATGCGAGGGAAACCATTTTCGCATGCGGGAATACTCAGATTCGACGGTCAAACTTTCACGCACGTGCCCGGCAGCATGTGTTACAGATGCATATTCAAGGAACCGCCTCCGAAAGGAGTCGTTCCCACCTGCAGCGAAGCCGGGATACTGGGCGCGGTAGCGGGCGTAATCGGAAGCATTCAAGCGGTAGAAGCTCTTAAATTTTTAATCGGAGCGGGAGATTTATTGACCGACCGCCTCTTGACATTCAACGCTCTCCGGGGAGGTTTCCGGGAAGTGAAACTCAAAAAGAATAAAAACTGCCCGGTGTGCGGGGAAAATCCGACAATTAAAGAGCTGAAAGATTACGAGCAACCGGCTTGCGATCTAAAATAAAGGAATAAAACAATGGCAAATAAAAAGAAAATATCGATTGTTCTTTTCAGCGGCGACTTCGACAAGGCAATAGCGGCTTTTACAATCGCCTCGGGCGCCGCAGCGGTTAATTACGAAGTAAATCTTTTTTTTACTTTTTGGGGACTAAACACAATCAAAAAAGAAAAAGGCAGAAGCGCGATCGGCAGGGGCTTCCTTGCAAGAACGTTTAATTTTCTGATGGGAGGATTCAAAAACCTTCCGCTCAGCCGTCTTAACTTCGGGGGAATAAGTCCGAAATTAATGACCGGCTTAATGAAAAAAAGAAACGTCGCCACTCTCAACGAACTCCTCGAAGCGGCAATACAACTGAAAGCAAACTTCTACGCCTGCGAAATGTCGATGAACATCCTCGGCTTAAAAAAAGAAGACTTCATTCCCGAAATTAAAGAAGTTCTCGGCGTGGCAAAATTTTTAAATTTATCAGAAGAAGGAGAGATATTATTCATATGAACAGACGCAAACTCGACATAACCAAAGACCATTGCCCGATGACGTTCGTAAAAACAAAACTCGAACTGGAAAAACTCTCCGGCGGAGATATACTCGAAGTTATGCTAAGAGAAGGAGAGCCGCTGGAGAACGTTCCCCGCACCGCGGAGGAACAGGGCAATAAAATACTCGAGATAAAACATCTTCAGGACGACATACATCTTGTTGTAATTGAAAAAGGATAAACATGATTAGCATACCCATAAAAATTATCGAGCAAATTGCCGAACACGCCAAGCAGGATTATCCGATCGAAGCGTGCGGCTACCTGACAGGGAAAGACGGCGTCGTCAGCGACATAATAAAAATGACAAACACCGATAAATCAAACGAGCATTTTTCGTTCGATCCGAAGGAACAGTTTCAAGCCGTAAAGTACGCGCGCAGTCGCGGCGAACGTTTGATTGCCGTCTATCATTCTCATCCGGATACGCCGGCGCGTATGTCCCGTGAAGACATCCGGTTGGCAAACGATACGGAAATAAAATACATTATTTTTTCCGTAAAGGACAACGCAATAAAATGCTTCGAAATCGACAAAGATAAAAACGTAGCCGAAATTCCGATTCGCGGGATATGATTTAAATCATATCCCGACTTGACTTACTGGGTTTCAAGCTTTAATATTGAGGCACAGAAAGAGAGATGTATGAATGTAAGCGCCTACATAACGATTCATCCGCTGCACGAGTACGTTAATTCCAAGCTCGATGCAAATAATATCCGCACAATCAGCCAGCTTCAAAAGGACGCTCAGTACGAATCGTTCCAAAAATATATTTCTGCCGAAGAGGCAAGCAAAACAATATCGGAGAAATCCGAAGACAAGAAATCCGAAGAACTGAGATTCAGAGAAAACTCGCCGATTGCCCGTCCTCTGGAAAGCGCTCAGTTATACAACAACACCGTTAAAATAAACAAGAAAAAATTAGAAAGATATTTCTCGTTCAACAGGGACTCTCAATACGAATCCGAAGAGGCATCCGAGACAAAAGAAAACTTCGATTATTATATTGTTTCGGACAAAGATATTAATTTTACTTCCGACTCAAAAAAACCGTTGACATACCTTCAAAGAATTGTCAGGAAGGCGTACCGGGCAGGTTACGTAAAAGACCCCGGAGCTCTGGTAAATCTGTCCGCCTAATCCTTATAATATCCCTTTTTATTGTAAAGTTTTGCGCCGTAAGTCCTTTCGTTTCCGATTTGATTTACAATGTAATGTTTTTCCGGCCTCCCGTTTATTTCCAGCACTTCGTATCCGACTATTCCTCTTTTAATTAGAGCCGCAAGCATTTTCATGAATTCTTCTTTTTCGGCTTCGTTCAAATCTCCGATATCGAGCCTGTCCTTTCTGCCGAGGTTTAAGAATTTGTCGAGTTTGTCGAACACTCTGGCGGTATTCGAAATTTCCGCCGAATCGGCAGATACTGCAGATTTATCGTTTGGCAATGTTTCGTTTTTCAGCTGGTTAAAGAGAGCGCTCAGAAAAAATTTATTGCCGGATACAGGTTCCATAATTTTTTTTATTTTATTATCGGCGCCGGCGCGCGATTAGTTGAGCGTTTTTTTCAAAAAGCCGTCGATCCAATCGACAACCCGCTCCTGCCACGGATGAAAAAGCCAGAAAGGATGCGGTGTATTTTCGATTGTATGGACTTCGGAATAAATACCGTGTTCGTTTAAAATGTCGATAGCTTCGTCCCTGCCTGCATGAAAGCGCGGCAGCGAACTGTTGATGAAAAGCATCGGCGGAGAAGTACTGTCGACATACCGGAGCGGCGATGCTTCGACCCACAAATCCGGTTTATCCCTGTATGTGAAACCGAGCCACTGTTTTGCAGCCGATGGTTTGGACGGTATTGTATCTTTGCCGCTTTCCGAAGGCGTTGTCATATCGAAAACGCCGTCGATGTCGATAATCGCAGCGGCGTTGATACTGCAGCCGTCTACGGAGAATTTCTCCACGCCGTCGGTAAGCTCGGCCATTGCCGCTATTTGTCCGCCGGCGGACATGCCCATTACAACAATTTTCGTCGTATCGATTTTATAAATTTCCGGATTCTTCTTGAGCTGGCAAATAGCGCGTTTGACGTCGAGTATTGCAGCAGGATAGAGAGCTTCCGTCGAAAGTCTGTATTCCACCGTTGCGGTTATATAATTTTTTCCTGACAGCCGGGAAGCAATCGGATGTTCCATTTCTTTATGACCCGAGCGCCAGCCGCCGCCGTGTACGATTACAATCAACGGCAATTTTGCGTCGGCGCTCTCGGGCATAAACAAATCGAGCTTCAGTTTTCTTTCGCCATCCGTATAATAAACAATGTCTTTGAATATTTTCACTCCTTGCGAGTCGATTTCTGCCGGCTTTACGAACGGATAATCTTTTCTTACTTTTTCATACGCGCTTCTTATCGTAAAAGACGTATCTCTGTTAACTTGAGCAAAAACCAGAAGCGGAAGAGCCAGCATTATTATAACCGATTTTTTCATAGCCTCAACCTTTTGTGAAATGAATTGATAGATATTTCTGACATCCGCATTAATAAATTTACAGTTTGTTCTTATTTATAATCAAACTCTTTTGAAATATTTTAAGCGTCTTTCTTTATGGAAAATAAAAAGGAAGCCCTTAAAGAAAGGGCTTCCTTACCAATTCATTTCAGGAGCAGCATTTTGCGGGTAATAATTTTTTCGCCGGCAAACAACCGGTAAAAATAAATGCCGCTAGCCAATCCCGAGGCGTCGAAACGGACTTCATAATTGCCCGGATTTTGAATTCCGTTTACCAATGTTTTTACTACCTGTCCTGTAATATCGTATATAATCAATTTGACTGCGCTTTGCTTAGGCAGAGAATAATTGATTTTAGTTTCCGGATTGAAAGGATTGGGATAGTTCTGAGACAAATAGTAATCCGAAGGTATTTCGTTTCTGCCTATGCCGCTTTCTTCGACAGATGTAATAACATCGGGCATCCAGCTGTAGCCGAAATTCGGATGAGAATCTTTCGAAAAAATATTTTCGATAGTATATTGATTTGCTTCCTCATCGGTGAGCTGTCGCGAAATCGACGTCAATCGTTTTGTGGTGTCGGACCCCGGTCCGTAACATTTGTATTCCGCGTATAAAGCCGGCGTAACATTCCACGTAGACCATCCGGCGGGATTAAGCGAAGCGGGCTCATAACAGTTGATAAATACAGTCCTCGGTTTATCCTGCCACGGTCTGCCTAAAAGGAAAGAAGTAATCGGTCTTCCGTCGAAACCGATCGAATCCGCGGAGATAATGCAGTCTTTGAACACATATCCGAATTTAGATACGGCTTCGGTGCTTGCAGCCGTAAGCGTTCCGCCTTCTCGATTTATATGGATTTCGCACGAATCGAACAATACAATATCCCTTCCGAAAATGAAATCGACTGAACCTTCTATATAGCAGTTTTTCATATAGATTCTTCCCGTTCCTCTGCCGCCCCATGTATAATAAGTATCCTGGTATCCGAGCAGCCTGCAGTTGAAATACTGCTGACGGTCGCCGTTTACTCTAAGAGCCACCGCCTGTTCGCCGCTGCCGTGCGAACCGTCGTTTTTAATTGTATTTTGGAATGTAATATTGATTGCCGTAAAATCGTCCGCGTCTATTGCCACGCTGTAGGATTTTGATGTTCCCAGATAGTTTTTGCCGGCATAATCGTCGTAAGTAAGAATTGTACTGTCCCTGTCCTCGCCTTCCAAAATTACGTTCGTTTTTGTTGAAGGAAGAAGCAGTTTTTCGTAATAAATTCCCTTTTTTACAAATATTTTGTATTTGCCCGTATAGTAATCCGGTATGTCGTCGAAAGCCGCTTGAACTGACGTATAATCGCCGGATCCGTCGAGAGCGACAATTTTGGTAACGTCGGGAGCCGGTTCCTGCGTAGTGAAAGAAATTTCTTCGCCGTAGCCGGTGCCGATGCTGTTTGTAGCGTAAGCGCGCACGTAGTAAGTAGTATTCGGTTCCAGCGGATAAAGAATGCTTTTAAACGCGCCGAGACCGTTTCCGTTTTCCGTTTTATTATCGTTAATTGTAGGATTGCCCGTAGTATTCCAGCAGACACCGCGTACAATGACAGTATCGCCGCCCCACTTTTCTACGGTTCCGCCGCTTACGGCGGTTTTGGTCATAATTTCCGTTACTTCTGCGGTTGTAACAGTCGGAACCATTAACGAATCGAGCGTCGTAAATACTACTTCGTTTCCATACGCCACGCCTGCGTCATTAATTGCGTATGCGCGGACGTAATATTGTGTTCCGGGTTCAAGTCCGGTTAATTTACTTACAAACGCGCCCGAGCCGCCGCCGTCTTCGGTTTTATTGTCGTCGACAGTCGGATTGCCCGCAGTGTTCCAGCAAACTCCGCGAACCGTAACTACGGCTCCTCCATCGGATGGAATATTGCCTCCGCCCGTAGCGAAAGTTGTCGATATATCCGTTATTTCGGATGTTACCACTTCAGGCGGATCGGCGGTAACTCCGATTACGCTGCCGGATATAAACACGCTGTCGACCGCAATGAGTTTTGCCCATCCTTCGGCTTTTGTATTATGCGGATAAATCAGCAAATAGAAAGTCTCGCCCGTATTTATTGTCTCGTCGAGTTTGGCGCCGAATTTTGCAATTTTACTTCCGGGCAGCGAAGTATCCGCAATTAGAGCCGTTCTATCCGCGAATGTAGAATCTTTGGAATAATAAACTTCCGCTCTTAAATTACTCGAAAACCATCCGCCCAGATAAAACGAAACAGAATCGACATAGAGAGTTCCGCCGAATTTCGGTTTAACGGCATATCCGAAATAGAGCGAATCTGTCGGCAAAGGCTCGGCATACCATTCTTTCGAGACAGTTTGAACCGCTCCTACAGTGTGATCGTTTCCTTCGGTATCGGGTAGATTAGTCGTACCGTAAAACTTCATAGCCGGACTGTAAAAAGGTTCCATAGCTATAACGGGACCTGTCGATTCCCATTCTTCGCCGGTTTCGTATGGCCAGAGTACATTCGATGCTACGGGACTGCCTTCTACTTCTCCGGCTATCAAAATATTCTGGAGACATAAATATTTTCCTGTTTTAACCGACGGATCTTCGTTCCACGGATAAACTCTGAAATAAAATTTTTGTCCGGGCGACACTTTAACGTTCAGATCGAAAGAGAAGCTTTCGAGCGCGGTAGAGTTCAGATAATTGTTTCCGCTCTGGTCGCTCGTTTGGTATTCAAGTTTAACGGGATTTGAAAAATCCGGATTTGTGGAATACCACAAATTCGCTTTAAAAGTGCTGGAGCTTTTCGCTCCCATATCGAGGCTCAATGAATTGACATACAAAGTATAGCCCGCCTTGGGAGCTACCGTAAACTGAACGTAAACTGTGTCGATCTGATTAGTCAGATTTGCAGGCCATGTATTATTCGTATTTGCCATCCGAATTCTCTGGCTGTTATTCGGACCGGTATAACCGTTAATCTCCGTGTTTACGAATAGTTCGTCTTCGGCGACTACCTGCCCCGTTGTAATAACGCCAAATCCCGTTCCCCCCTCGTCGGGATTTGTGAGCGGCCAGGAAGCAGTTGCAGGATAAGTTAAACCTTTTGTTTCTCCCCAAATAATAACATCCTGAACATAAAGATATTTGGATGTCGAAGGCGAGCCTTCGTACCACGGATAAATACGAAGATAGAGAGTGTCTCCGTTGTTTACTTTTTCATTAATCCGGAAAGAAAAAAGAGTATCGCTTCCGTTGCCAAGCACGAGAGGATTTTCGTTTAATTTTTTCGGATTGTCGAACGAGAAGTTCAAATCGTATACCACATCGGCGCGCATGTAACTCGTTCCTCCACCGCCGAGATACATTGTTACTGAATCCGCATAAAATGTAAAGTTAGGTTTTGGAGTTACGGCAAACTGAACCCAACGCGAATCGACGGGACCGGTTTCGTTTCCCCATTGTACCGGATTGGAGCCGTCGTGAGGCCACCATCTCTGGTTTGTTCCCAGAGGGCCAGGATTGCTTCCCGAATAACTTCTGACTACAAATCCCGGGCTGCCGATTTCCGGCAAACCGATTAAATTGCCCTGAACGACCGAAACATTCTGACTGTCCGGCGGCACGCATTTCCATTCCACAAAAGACATGCTTTGAGAAAATGCGGCAATAAATGGAATTAAGAAGAAAAGAATAAAAACGAATTTCTTTTTCATAAACACCCCTTTATTATTAAATAATCAGCCTCCTGCGACCGTTTCACCAATAAAGTTACCGATTAAGGATTTTTCTTTAAAATTTTTTTCGACAGGACGGACTTGGAATAAGTTAAAGCGGATAAGGCTGCGGTGAAATTATCAGAGCGAAGCGGACATTTTTGTCAATGCGTCTTTATAATTTCTGCTCATTTTCAATCGGGCGCCCGATTTAAGATAAACCAGATAATCGCCGTGGTCGCCGGAAACGAGTTTGTCGATTTTATCGATATTAACTATAACCGATCTGTGAATTCGTACAAACTTCGAAGGGTCGAGCTTTTTTTCGATAATATGAAGTCTGCCCCGTTCCAGGTATTTACGACCGTTTGCAAAAACGTTCAAATAGTCTCCCTCGGATTCGATATACTCGATGTCGCCGGCATCGATCAGCTTAATTACGTTCTTACTTTTTATTGTAATTCTTCTTAAATAATTTTCAGATTCGTTTTGTTTTACGCCCGTTGCGTCAAAATATTCTTTGATTATTCTTTGTACCGCCTCCGCATATTCCTGCCTGTTATTTTCGATTCGCTCGAGCGCGTATGAAACCGCAGCGTCGAATCGAGAAGTATTGATCGGCTTCAGAAGATAATCCGCCGCGTGAACTTCAAAAGCCTTGAGAGCGTACTTGTCGTACGCCGTCACGAATATAATTACCGGAATATCTTCCGGCTTTAATTTATTGAGCATTTCAAAACCGTTCATTCCGGGCATTTGAATATCGAGGAATGCCAGGTCGGGCTTATACTTATTAATCGCCCTGACGCCTTCTTTGCCGTCGCGGCATTCCGCAACTACCTGGATATTGTCGAACTTTTGTAAACGGAGAAGAATCCCCTCGCGGGCGTGTTCCTCGTCGTCGATTATAATCGCTTTGATAACGGACATATTATACCTGCCGGTAAATATTGGTAATTGTCAGTGTTTCGTTTTCCAATTTTATATTAAGATAATTATTGTCATCCAATTTTATAATTTCGCTATCGCTCGCAGTTACGTCCTCCGCGGTCTTCTTTTGCAGCAGCTTTTTTACCGCATAAAACAATAAATTGGAAGGCAGCTTTTTTTCAGATGACGACTCAAGCCCTTCTGTTACGAGCTTTATATTTTCATCGAATAATATTTTTCTCAAACCAATATACTTTTTTATCAGTAAAACCTGCGAATCGACATCAATATAATCTTCTTTATTATAAAGTATCAGTCTTATATAATCGCTCAGTTCGGTCAACAATTCCTCGGCAAGCCCGTAATCGGAACCGGCAATTAAACTTTTCATTTTTACGAGAGCGTTATCTATCAGTTCGGGTTGAATTTTCGAATGGGTATCCGACAATTCAATCCGCGCCAGCTCCTCGTGCATTTTGTAGAGGTTTACTTCTTTTTCCGCGATTTTCTTGCGGGTTTGAATCGAATAAAACGCGGCGACAAATAATATACACAATCCGTAATCCGTCCATACCTGAGGATTTACTATCAACATGTCGTATAAATCGGTATAATCGGCTTTGTTGATGAAGAACAGGTCGGACTCGCGCTGCAAAACCTGGTGCGTAATAATCAAAAAAGTAAAAGCGATTGTAATCAACGCGGCTTTGACCAGACGTATTTTTATCTTTGCGTTGATAATTAAATAACCGGCAATTGCAAGCAGTATCAGATACCAATTATAAACAAGATTCGACATAAAAAGCGAGAAGAGGCGCTTTGTTTTATGAAATACAAAATATTCCTGCAGCGTATTTAAACCGGCAATTAAAGCGAGCAGCAAAACGAACGGAAGAAAATATTTAATCTCGCTCGGTCGATTTTTAATTTCCGTTAATTCGTTTTTTATTTTCATCTCAATTCGATTTTTTTATCAAAGGAATCGATATTCTGTTTACAAAACCGTTTTGTGTCCGCTCCGCTTTAAAAACATATTCGTCTTTGAAAAGATACGACAACTGACTTTCCGCTATTTTAAGTCCTACGCCGCTTCCTTTTGCCTGGAATCCGTCGCTCCCCGCGCAATTATCTTCCACTCTGATTTCAAGTTTGTTATCGTTAATTTTAGCGGAGATTTCGATAACTCCTTCGCGTCCGGATTTCGAAATTCCGTGACGTATCGAATTTTCAACCAGAGGCTGGAGTATAAACGGCGGGATTAAAACTCCCGGGATATTGTCGTCGATCTCGTACTTTACTTCCAAACGATTACCCAGACGAATTTTTTCAATCTGCAAATAACTTTTCACAAACGACATTTCTTCGTCGAATGGGATAAATTCGTTCGTTCCTTCTTCCGCGGCTTTTTGAAACAACGCTCTCAAATTTTCGATAACTTCAATTGCCTTATCTTTTTCTTTTTTTAAGATTAGCGTTGAGACGGTATTGAATGCATTAAAAACGAAGTGCGGATGAAATTGATTTCTCAGTCTTTTTAAACGCGCGGCAGCAAGTTCGGATTTCAATTTCCACAGTTCGACTTCCTCGGCTTGAAATTTCTTTTGCGACTCCGTAATGTTAATGCCCACCGCTACCACAAAATATACGACCAGATCGACCCACGCCCATTGACTTCTGAATATTCTTTTATAAACCAAAGTTTCCACATTGAGGAAATCGAGAAAACCGTATATAATTACCGCAGAAAGAACCTGATGCAAAGCGACAATAACCAGAGGCAGCAGAAAATACAAAACCGTTTTGCCGTAAACCGCCTTGTTTTCAAATCGTTTGACAGCCTTAAAAATAAAAGGCGTAGCCAGCAGCCAGTAATGCCAATAAAACAAATTGAAAGGAATGTGCCAGAGCAAACTGAAATTCTGATTTGCGCCGGGGTCGAAAACAAAATAATGCTGAAATGCGACCGTAAGCGCTATTACGGTCAACGCCGCCGCTTCTATTGCCAAAAGGCGCGTATAATATTCGTTTTTCAATTTTTATTTTATCGGTTAATTAAAAACTTTTCCGTTAAATCGAATATCATATAAGTAGAGCTCAACACGTTCCACCCGGAAGTGTTTACAATTACGGCGTTCAATTCCGGGATTACGATTAAAAACTGTCCTCCCCATCCCGCGGCAAGGTATGAATTATAATCGCCGAAGTTTCTTGTGTGCCAGTGATATCCGTAACCGCCAATTTGTTCGAATCCGTCGTAGTATTTTTTAGTCGATTTTTCAATCCATTCGGCGCTGACGATCGATTCGTTCTCCCACACGCCGTTATTCAACATCAACATTCCGATCTTGAGCAAATCCCGGGGTTTCATCCAGAGTTCCGAATTCCCTTTGTAAACGCCGTCGTTGGCTTTTGACCATTTGACTTCTTTAATGCATAGAGGGTCAAACAGATATTTTCGGGCAAATTCGAGCGCGCTCAATTTTGTCGTTCGGGTAATAATCACGGAAAGCAAATGCGACAACGCGCTGTTGTAATTCCATTTATCGCCGGGATCATTTACAAGCGGAACATTTTTAATTAAGTATCGTGAGGGGTTATCGCTTTTGTCCCATCCACTTCTTCTTTTACCGCCCAAATTATTCCACTGAAATCCCGCCGACATCGTAAGCAAATCGCGAACGGTTATTTCCGATTTACGTTTATCCCCGACGCCTTCAAACAATTCAGGCAGCAAATCCGACACTTTTACGTTCTCATTTTCGATATATCCTTTGTCGATTGCAATACCGACAAGAATCGACACGACGCTTTTGGTAACCGACTTAAGGTTATTCAGTTTTTCCGGATCAAAATTATTGAAGTAATTCTCGTAGAGTATTTTCCCGTTTTGCCAGATAATTACCGAGTGAGTCAGCTGATTTTTGCCGTTATACTCTTTGACGAATCGATCGATAATTTCTTTTTGAGCGTTAATGTTCATAGAGCAAATTAAAAAAACAATATAGTATTTAATGCGTTTCATCAATTAAGCGGGCATTAATAACCGACCGCCCATTTTTTAATTATATTTTTTTTGACAAAGTCGAGTTTGGCGTTGGGTCTGGTTAACGTATAAACTGATTTCGGCATCTCGTCGTTTTCAATTTCTTCCCAGATTTCTTTTTTTAAGAACGCTTTCTTTTGGTAATCGTAGGTTTCCCATTCGGAAAAATTAAGTTCTCTTCTGCCTTCTTTAACGTCTTTTTCAATCAGCAAAGAAAAAGGCGCGACATAAGAATACCATGGCCATTTTGTTTCGTTCGAGTGGCAATCGTAACACGATTCCTTCAATATATTTTTAACCTCCTGCGGAGCTTTCAAATCGGCTTTAACCATCGGATTTTTGCGGTCTACTTTAATAAATTGAATTCCCGCAAATGCCGCTATCAAGATTATGATAATTATTTTTACGAATGCTTTCATTATTTCTCCTTTAGATATATACGCAATATATTACATTTGCCGCACTCTTATCAATCGTTTATGATTTTAGTTTAGATGTTCGTAATTTTGCTATCATTATACTCGGAAGCGATGCAGAAGAAACTACCGCTGTCGTTTTACAAACGCGACGTACATACCGTAGCCCGCGAATTGCTCGGAAAAATCTTTGTCAAACAAGATAAAGACGCCGTTCTGTCCGGCAGGATAGTCGAAGTGGAAGCATACGACGGCAGCATCGATATGGCGGCTCACTCATTCAACGGAAAAACGCCGAGAAATTCGGTAATGTTTGAAGAAGGCGGTCGCCTCTACGTTTATTTCACATACGGAATGCATTATTGCGCAAACGTAGTAACCGGAAACGTCGACGAAGGATGCGCTGTTTTAATACGGGCGGTCGAACCGGTCGAAGGGATCGACGCCATGGCTTTGAACCGATACGGAAAGACAAACCTTAACGGGCGCGAAAAGTTAAACCTTACAAACGGACCGGCTAAATTTTGCAAGGCGTTCGGCATCGATAAAACTTACAACGGTTTGATTTTAACCGGAGAGAAAATATTTATTACCGGCGGCGACAATCTCAAACCCGGAGAGATAACCGCGTCGAAAAGAATCGGAATTAAAAAATCGACGGAACTCGAATGGCGTTATTATATCAGAAACAACCGATACATTTCAAAAAAATGAACAAGCCTGAAAAAATATTAATAATCAGGACTGACAGAATAGGCGACGTAACGCTGACGCTTCCGGTGGCGTATGTTATTAAGAAATTTTATCCCGGAACGCATGTGGCTTTTCTTGTAAGAGAATACACACAGCCGCTTACGGAGAACAATAAGTATATTGACGAAACGCTCGTCTTAAAAGAAAGAAACGGTAAAATTTTAATTAAAGAGAATCTCGAGCTGCTGAAAAAATTCGACGCTTGTTTTCTGGTATACCCGACATTCGAACTTGCGCTTTTGTCTTTCATAGCGGGCGTAAAAATCCGCGTCGGCACCGGCTATCGCTGGTATTCTTTTTTGTTCAACAGGAAAATTTACGAACACCGCAAACACGCAGGCAAACACGAACTCGAATTCAATATTTCGATGCTCAATGCAATCGGAATAAATTACGAAACTGGCGCAGACAATATCGATTTCGGACTGCGTCCGGACATCGGCGCAACGGAAAAAGTAAAAGCTTACCTGAAAAATAACGGCATTGATCCGGAATCAAAGCTTATTATTGTCCATCCCGGAAGCGGAGGCAGCTCCGTCGATTTGCCGTTCGACAAGATGAAACAATTGACAACTAAGTTATCCGAAATAAAAGGCGTTGAGATTTTAATCACAGGCGGTAAACCGGAAGCGGAACTTTGCAGCAGGCTGGTTGTAAGCAAAAAAACGAAAAATCTTGCCGGAGTATTTAATCTGCAAGAATTAATAGCTCTTATAAATTTATCGGACGTTTTAATAGCCAATTCAACCGGGCCCATACACATAGCGGCGGCGTTGAATAAATTCGTCGTGGGATTCTATCCCAAAGTCGTCTCTTGCTCGGCAGAACGATGGGGACCGTATACCGAAAGAAAAGCCGTATTCAAGCCCGAAACAGAATGCAATAATTGTACGGTAAAGAAATGCAGACTTACAAACTGCATGGATACGATCGACATCGAAAAAGCAGTTAACGCAATCGCCAATCAATTGAGTTCTTAATGACAATAAGAATAAACAAAGTTTCGACGGCATTCATTACCGCATTCATTTTTATTTTAGCGCAAGAAGTTTGTTACGCGCAAAATGAAAAAAACGAATTCAGAAAAATTGAGAATAAGGCTTTTGACGCCGGAGAAACACTAAGATTCGAAGTAAGATACGGATTTGTTACCGCTGGAATCGCCGAATTCTCGATTCCGCGGATTGTAAAAATCGCGGGGAGAGAAACGTATAATGTGGTTTTCAAAGTCAATTCCATTCCGGCTTTCGATATGTTTTATAAAGTCCGCGACCGTTACGAAACGTATATCGACAAAGAAGGGATATTTCCATGGCGTTTCGAACAGCATATACGCGAGGGCGGATACTCCCGCGATTTTTCGGCTTTTTTCGATCAAAGACGCGGCATTGCCAGAACCTCGGAAGGCTCTTACGAAATTCCCCGGTACGTAAACGACATTGTCTCCGCGTTTTACTTTGCAAGGACATACAATTTTTCGAATATGAAACCGGGCGATAAAATTCAGCTCGAGAATTTTTATAAAGATAAAGTTTACCCTCTCGATGTAATTTACCGGGGCAAAGAAACAATTAAAGTCGACGCCGGCGAATTTAAGTCCATTATTCTCGAACCGATAATAAGAGAAGGCGGATTGTTCAAAAGCGAGGGCACGATTGTTATATGGCTTACGGACGACGAACTTAAAATACCCGTAAAAGTAAAAACAAAAATATTAATCGGATCGATCGACGCCGATTTGATTTATTACGAAGGATTAAAGTCCGTTCCGAAATCGAAGATCAATTAATAAAGAAAACCAACCGAACGTACCGCTGTGATTTTCTATCTTTTGCTCAAAGGAATGGTAAAATAAAACTTGGCGCCTTTACCGAGTTCGCTTTCCACCCGGAGTTCGCCGCCGTTGTTTTCAATATGCTCTTTGCAAAGTAACAGTCCGAGTCCAGTGCCTTTTTCGCCCTGCGTTCCTCTTTGAGTATAATTGACGTTCGGATCGAAAATTCTTTTCAGATCGTCGCCGCCTATTCCAATGCCGTTGTCCTCTACGCAAACTTCGAGATGACTGCCGTTCAGGTCTTTTGTTTTTACTGTAACGCTTCCTCCCGGATAGGAAAATTTAATTGCATTCGACAGCAGATTGAGAAGGACCGATTCAATTGCGGTTTTATCCGCGAATACATATTTCTTACTGCCCGGTATAAATTCAATCTTTATTTCCTTTTGCCCTGCATAAGTTTGCAGCAAAGCGACAATATTATTTATCGATTCCGAAATGTCGAAATCCGTTTTCTGGTATTCGATTCTGCCGGTTTGAATGCGTGCCCACGCCAATAAGTTTTCGATCAGGTTATTTAAAAGAAGAGTTGAATTTTTAATCAGGTTTATCAGTTCGTCTATTTCGCCGTCTTTCAATTCTTTTCTGTTGTTCATCAGAAAATCGGCGGACGAGGCGATCGAATAGAGAGGATTTCTGAGGTCGTGAGAAATAATCGAAAAGAATTTATCCTTTGTTTTGTTAAGTTCTTCGAGTTTTTCAGCATATTCTTTTAATTCTTTCTGCACCGCTTCTTTAGCTTTAATTTCGTTCTTCAATTCTTCCGTGCGGATTTCGACGATTCTCTCGAGCAGTGCCGTTTGTTTTTCCTGCTTTTTGACGCGCAATTTTATAATAAGATAAATCAAGCCGATCAATAGGAGCGGAGAGACAATCTTGAAATAAAGCGTTTGATAGACGGCAGGCGGAATATAGATATTAACTTTAGCTTCGTGATTTCCCCAAATGCCGTATTGATTTGCCGATGTAATTCTGAACGTATACTCGCCCGGTTCCAGATTATAATAAATGACGCTTCTACGGTTTTCCCACACGTTCCACTCGTTTTCGTAGCCTTCAAGTTTATATTTATATTTTATTTTTTCCGGTTTGCAGAAAGAAGGAGCGATAAAATCGAACCGAATGATCGACGTGCCGACGGGAGCTTTCATATTATCGGAAATTTCCGACGGTTCAAAATCGAAAAGCACCCTTCTGATTTTAACAGGCGGCACGTATTCGCTGTAATGCTGCGATTTGGGATCGACCGACACGACGCCCTGAATCGTGGGAAACCAGATTTTTCCCGACGAATCGACTGCGACGGCGCCCTGCACTCCGCCGTTGCACTCATTGTTTTTCATACCGTCTTCCGAACCGAATTTTTCCGCATAAACCGACTTGATTCTACCGTCGGCTGCTCCGTTCAATTCGGATTTGCTCGCTCTGAAAATTCCGCCGTTTCCGCTCCCCCATATAAAACCATTGCCGTCTTCCGCAATAGCGTGCACCGCGTCTGTCGGCAAACCTTCTCTTCTCGTTATCTGTCGCACTATTCCGTTTTTAATTCTCAATATTCCTTTACCGCTCGTTGCAATCCATATTGTTCCCTCGTTATCATAAATAATATGCCGCACTAAGTTTGACGGGAATCCGTTAGATTCTTCGTAGTATTTGTAAACGCCGTCTTTATAAATAATGAATCCGTTTCCCGCAGTTCCGAGAAGCAGATTGCCGCTTTCGTCTTCGGTAATAAATCTGACGCGAAGCAGGGATGATTTTTCGTCAATCGATTTCCCAACAAGTTTCCCTCTCTCGTATAAGAATAATCCGCCGCCGTCCGTACCGACCCAAAGATTATTTTTTTTATCGACGTAGAGCGCATAAATTTGACTGCAATTGTCGCATTCTTCTTTTTTTATTTTTCCCGCTTTTCCGTTAACGTAAAAATAGAGTCCTTTGTTTGTGCCCATCCACAATGTATCGTTCCTTACCGCGTAAGTCTGTATCAATAAATCCGGGTCTGATTTATAAACATAATTGTATACTTGCCCGTCTACTATTCTTGTTATATTGTTGGAACGGGTGCTGACCCATACGCTTTTTTTGTCGGCTATAACGGACAATACAAAGTTTTCGGGCAAGCCTTCTTCTTTGGCATATGCAGTAAATCTGCCTTCGTGAATTTTATAAAGACCGTTGCTGTAAGTGCCCAGCCACAGATTGCCTTCCCGGTCGAAGAAAAGATCGATAATATTGTTATAATTTGTCTGCGAAGATAATATAAAACTGTCGACGCGCCCTTTGTTCAATCTGTAAAGCCCGCTTTCGGCTCCGATATAAATTATACCGTCTTCGTCTTCAATGAAATCGAGCGCCGAAAGCCGTTTCAATTTTTCTTTGCCTTCAAAATTCACCGGCTTTCCGTCTTTAATTAATTCAATGCCCGACTGGAACGTACCGACCCACAATTGATTTTTGCTGTCCAGATAAACCGACCTGATAAAATTACTTGACAAACCGTGTTCTGCAGTAATGGCGCTGAATTTAACGCCGTTGAGGTCGTACTCTGCTACATTAACTCCGCCCGTGCGGGTCGCCAAATAGACCTTTCCTTTTTTATCGCCGGTAATTTTATAAATATAATCGTTTGTAAGCCCGTCGTTAACCGAGTAAGTTTTTACCGAATCGCCATCGATTATATTCAATCCGCTTGAGGTGCCCGCCCAGATTCTTCCGTATTCGTCTTCGAAAAGCGCTCTGACTGAATTGTTAGAAAGACCCTTGCTTAAATCGTATAACTTAACTTCATTTTCGGAATATTTTAATAACCCTCCGAACGTGCCCGCCCAGAGAACGCCTTTTGAATCCTCCAGCATTGCAACGACAAGATTATTGTTCATCAAGCCGATATTCTCGGAGCTGAAGACTTCGAAACGAACGCCGTCGTATCTCACAAATCCTTCCTCGGTTCCGAACCAGAGAAATCCGTCTTTCGATTGCATAATTCCGTATACGGAATTCTGAGGAAGACCGTCTTTGTTTGTCCATTTTTCAATAACGTATTGGCTGAACTTTTTGGAAGGGTCTAACGATTGACCTTCGATTGTACCAACGGCAAATAATACCGACGCCGTTATGGCTATCAAGCGATAATATTTAAGCAAGCTGTATTGCATCTCTCTTCGTAATCCCTAAAAGCTATAAGCATTTCGTATCTCCTCACAAAACACAACCGTCGTGACATAACTGCAATTCATCCCGTATATTATCGATATAATATTTAAAAAGTTAAATCGGAACAAACCAATTCGCATAAATTTATTAATTTTGCACCAAAAAAAATGTTGAAACAATACGGACATATTATCTGGGATTGGAACGGGACGATTCTCGACGACGTCGATCTCGGGATTGAAATAATCAACCGCTTACTCGCCGAAAGGAACCTCCCGAATATTACGAAAGAAAAATATAAAAATATTTTCACCATTCCCGTCAAGGATTATTACGCTAAACTTGGTTTCGATTTCGAAAAAGAACCGTTCGAAACAGTAGGCAAACTCTGGATAGAGGAATACGAAAGAAGAAAATACGAATGCTCCCTTTACGAAGGCGTACTCGACGTAATGGAACAAATCGGAAACAATTCATCGGAACAATCGATACTCTCCGCTTATTCACAGCGCACGCTCGAAGAGATGGCAAAACATTACGGCGTCGACAAATATTGCAGTCACATTGCCGGTCTCGACAATATTTACGCAGCGGGCAAACTCCATCTCGGTTTGGAATTATTGAAAAAAATCGGAAACGGTAACGGCAAATTATTACTTATCGGCGACACGCTTCACGATTATGAAGTGGCAAAAGCAATGGGAGCCGATTGTGTTCTGCTTTCGACTGGTCACCAATCGAAAAACGTTTTGCAAACGGCGGGGATTAAAATTATAGACGATATCCGAGAACTTCTGAAAGATTAATTTATTGTCGCGTCAAGAAGGCTCATCGGATCGATTCTATTTGAATACCATTGAACTCCCCAATGGAGATGCGGACCGGTAGAACGTCCGGTAGAACCGACTTCGCCAATGACGTCTCCTTTTTTCACTTTTTGTCCGTCGGTTACGTATAATTTATCAAGATGCAGATAAATTGAATTCAAGCCCAGTCCGTGGTCAATCAAAACAAAATTTCCGTTGAAGTAGAAATTTTTTCCCGCAAGGACGACAATTCCGTCGGCTGCGGCTTTGACGGGAGCGCCGCGTCCCACGCCCCCGATATCGATACCGTTATGCGGCTTTTTCGGAACTCCGTTCAAAATTCTCTGACTTCCGAAAACGCCCGTAATTCTGCCGCCTTCTACCGGCATAATAAATCCGTCGACAAACATCATCGAATCGACCAGACCGATTTTTTTACGGGCTTCTTTCATAATTTCAGATTCCCGTTCTATCCTTTCCATTTCCTCTTCGGGAGGATTCACATATCTGCTTTTTACTTTCAGCCGCTGGATTTTATACTTACGTTTTTTGACTGTCAATTTCTCGGTTTTTGCGCTTCCGTCTTTAAATATAATTTTCAATATTTTCGAGCCTTTCTCGTCCCTGTCGAAACCGATTACAAACCTGCCGTTTTTATCTACCGGGACCGGTTCGTTATCCAGATATACTTCGGAAATATTTTTGCCCCTTCCAATCATAACGGAACCCTGAAGCGGTTCGCCGGACAATTTGTATTCCTGAGCGTTACAAATTATTGTCAACGTAAAAAAGATAAACAAGAAATATTTCATATTTACTCTCCTCAAAAGGCTGTCCAATAGACAGATAACTGAGTTGAAAAATATCTGTAGCTTGCGTCGTCTCTTGACGTGCTTCCCATTCCGATCCGGCCGCTGAGAGTAAGATTTTCAAAAGGACGATACAACGCTTCGAGATGCCCTTCGAGAGCAATAAATTTGCTAAAGGGAATATAACCGATTTTGCCGCCGAGTATCACGGTTAAATCTTTCTTTTTTTCAAGCTCGTTGTCGAGCCAGAAACTGTGCGATTCGAAATTCTGCGGCGAATAGTAATACTGCGATTTGAATTTATAATTCGTGTAATAATATTCGTATCCGAGCGCCAAATCGCTGTAGACATATTTACCGAGTCGTATCATCAAATCGTTGCCTTCGTTTATATCGGAAACGGAAATGTATTGAAACGACCCGCTGATTTTGAGTCCGTTCTTATGAATATAATATCCTCCGATACGATAGAGCGACGCGTAATATTCCTGATCGATCAGATACGGCGAATAAAGGATCAAAGCGCCGTCGGAATTCTGATAAGTAAACGAGACGGAAACCGTGTCTTTTATTTCGAAATTTGCAAACGCTTCTTTTTCTTCCCGCTGTAATTTTCCCGCCGAATTAGTAACGCCGAAACCGGCTCCGGCATTAAAATACTTCGATATACGAACCGTTATAAGCCCCTTCAAAGTTCTGTAAGTTCTCGCGCCCGCATAATCGTATGTGGAAATTATATCCGGGTCGAGAATTTGAGAATTTGAATTCAGCCGCGTTGTGCCGAATAAAAATCCGGCAGAGAGATAATTGTTGAAGCCCAGGTCGGCGCGAACTCCGAAAGTCGAAAGGCTAAAACTAATATTGTCCGAATAATACTGAGAAAGAGGAGCAATGCCTACATAATACGGAAAAGTTTCGAGAATTGCGGCTATGCCCGTAATCGGCAGCCAGCCTTTCCGGAGTTCCACCATTGCGACTCTCGAAGAATCGAGGTCCCATGTTTCGAGCAGCATATTATAAATTTTACGCGCCGAATCGGGCTCGCCCAATTTCAGATAAGAATCGCCCAGATACAACTGAGCTTCGAAATCGGTCGAATCTTCTTCCACCAGCTCTTTGAATGCCCTGACGGCATTTACCGAATCGCCCATTGCATAATAAACTTTCGCACGTTGTAATGCGGCGTCGTAATTATATCCCAGATCAAGCACCTGATTATAAGCTTCGAGCGCTCTTTGATATTCTTTTGCGCAGAAAAGCACGTCGCCGTATTCTTTGAGAATCAGCAGATTCGGTTCGGCTTTCGACATATAATCCTCGTAATAAACCAATCCGTCTTTGCAATTGCCGTCGAGGACTTCCTTGCGTCCCTTCTCCAGTATACGGTACAGCTTTTCTTCCTCGTCTCGCAGCTTTTGCCAGTCGATGTCCGACTGCAGTTTTATTACCTCGTCGTTTGCCGGGTCGATACTTCGCGCTTTGTCGGCGTATTTTTGAGCCTCGTCGAAATTCCTTTCAATCAGCATCAAAGAACCCATTGCAATATTTGCGTCCAGACTGTTTGGTCTTTTTTGCAATACGTTGACAAGATATTGCCTGGCAAGGTCGAGGTCTCTCTTTATCCAGATGGAAACTTGAGCGCGGAACAATTGGTAATCGAGATTGTCGGGAAATCTTTCCAGAAGTTTGTCCGTAATATCGATCGCCCGGTCGAACTCGCGATTCCACGCCGCCATTCTGGCGTACTGAAAAATAAGTTCGGGGTCTTCTTCGTCGGGCACTTCTTCAAAATATTTATCGAGGTAAGCCATTGCGCTGTCGTAATACTGAAGATATTCGTAATAACGCGAAAGAATTTTAAGCGCTTCTTTGTCGAGCGGATTTTGTTCGAGTCTCGATTTCGCTCTGTCGAGATTGAGCCGGTAAAGACTGTCGCGGAACTGCACGACATAATCCCACTTGGATTGAAACCGTTCGTCGTCGCTGTGCGCAAAACCGATTATTTGAAGCTGCTGATACGCTTCTTCTATACGTTTGGCTTTAAGCAATTCGTCGACGAGTTTAAACCTCATTTCCACATCGGAAGGATTCTTTTTGAGAAGGCGATAATACCTGTCGATCGGATATTCTTTTTCGAATGCGCGCGGATTTTGCTGTGTAACGTAAGCCTGCCTGTTTACTATATCGAGGCCGTCTCTGGCTTCTTTGAAAAACGGTTTTATCGCAAGGGCTTTTTCGAAAGCGTCTTTGGCAATTCTGTATTTGCCCAGCCACATCGTAAAATAACCGTACCGGCTCCAGAGCCGCCAGTCGTCGGGATATCTTTCCACGTATTTCTTTAGTATCGTTTCGCCTTTTTTAATGCTTCCGGTTTTAGCGAGTATTTCGGTATATCGGATAATTTCGTCGGGCGAGGCATTGTCGTCCCGCTTCAGATATTCGTCGTACCATTCTTCGGCTTTGTTCCAGATTTCCATCCAGCGGTAGCATTTACCGATTTCCAAGTAATTGATCGGATTGTCGGGATTGATTGCAATTTCCCTCAAATGTCCTTCGATTTTTTTATTGAGTATGTTATACCATACTTCCTGAACTCTTCTTAGATTTTTAAGATACTCGTTTCTTTTGGAATTGTTTTTTTCGAGCGCGATCGCTCTTCTGAAATCGAGAACTGCGTTTTCGTATTGCTTGCGTTGTTCAAAACAGAGAGCTCTCAGATTGTAACCTTCGGGATTTTGCGGGACTGCGGAAATATACTTGTTAAGCTGGTCGATCGCCTCGCCGTATCTGCCGTTTTCCATATGCTCGAGAGCGGTTTTGCGATAAATTTCGACGTCGATATTTTGCGCGCTGATTAATTGCGCAATCATAAAAATTATTAACAGAATTGTAAGCCGCTCTCTCTTCATCCGAGTTTTATAAAGTTGACAGGTCAAAGTTATTAAATTATCCGTAATTATGCCGTAATTTAGTTCAATTGCAGCACATTAAAAAAAATCCCGGAATAATCTTACGCACAGATTAATCCGGGATAAGAAATTAAATCTATTTTTCTGTTATTCGAAATTTTCCGATTCGTCGTCGTAAATATGTTCGTGAAATATCGATTCGAGTTCCTCTTCGAAGAAGAATTTATCGCCTCCGAATGCGGGCTTGAGCTGGTCGAGCCATATTGCCTTCTCGTCGTATTTTGCAAAGAATGGTCTGACGACCCAATCCGGGTTTCTGCCCTGCAGAAATCTCAATACAATCGTCTTTTCGCCGTTAATTTCACTTACGCCGAGAATTTGAACTTTGCCCGGAGTAGCGCTCATACTGGGTCCTCTTACTGTACGGCAAACGCCGCTGACATTTTGGTAGGCGTTTCGATAAATATTCCACGCTTCGACGAGCGGAACACCGAAGAATTCCTGAGCGCCGGTATCTCGAGCCACAAACATGTAATAAGGAATGCAGTTCAAATTGACCTGCTTGCGCCACATTTCCGCCCATACTTCGGACGAATCGTTAATGTGTCTCAGTAACGGAGACTGCGTTCTGATCTGCGCACCCGCAGCTCTGATTCTCCTGATTGCTTCTTCAGCCGCAGGAGTGCTCAATTCAACGGGATGGTTGAAGTGAGCCATAATAGCGAGATTTTTACCTTTTGCAACTATCTTTTCGAAGAGCCTGATAAGATCGTCGGCGTCCGGATCGTCAATAAAACGGTAAGGCCAGTATCCGATTGCTTTTGTTCCGATTCTTATTGTTTGAAGATGTTC
Organism: Melioribacter sp. Ez-97; assembly: GCF_051488665.1. NCBI lineage: Bacteria > Pseudomonadati > Ignavibacteriota > Ignavibacteria > Ignavibacteriales > Melioribacteraceae > Melioribacter > Melioribacter sp. Ez-97. The sequence continues at coordinate 376,590 of NZ_JBPSEG010000003.1, forward strand.
GATGTCGGCGTCAAGTATCTGATCAATATAAGAGGCGAGAATTTTAGTCTTCATTATTAACGGATCGCCGCCGGTAAAAAGAAGATCGGTAACTTCGGTATGTTCCTTTAAATACTTAATTAACAATTCGGTTTCTTTCATGGCGAATTTCAATTCGTTCATGCCGACGAATTGAGGCCATCTGAAGCAAAAAGTACAGTAAGCGTGACACGTTTGTCCCTGACTCGGAAAGAACAGAACAGTTTCCCTGTACTTGTGCTGAACTCCGGTCAACTCAATTCCGTCAATTTTCGGCACATTGTATTTTTGTCCCGCAGGATGCGGATTGAGTTCCCATCTGATGTTTTTAACGGTTTCTTTTATCTCCTCCTGCGGAGCGTTGGAATCGAGAAGTTTCTCTACTTCCCTGTAATGTTCCTGCCGCAGCATTTCGGCGCGCGGGAACGTTAACGTAAAAATCGGATCGTCGGGAATATTATTCCAATCAATTAATTCCTCGACGACATAATTGTTTGTTTTGAAAGGAAGAACCGTACCGACAACTTCAATGGCTTTCTTCTCGTAATCGCTCAATTTTTGCAATTGCGGCAATTCCTTCCAATTCCTCAGCGTATAGCTCTTATAATTTCTCATGACAGGTTCCTCTCGTTTTATTTATGAAAAACAGGACAATCGAAAACGGAACCAGCATGCTAAGTTATATTTAGCGACACTGATTCAGCTCGAACGGACAGCGGATATTCGACTACTAATTTTCGACAGGATAATTCGGAATAGAAAAAATTTATTTTATAGATGTAACTTTGTTAATGTCGTCAAGTCTTACGAATTTTTCCTGAAATTTGTATTTGCCGTTTTCGGACTTAACCGTAGATACTACTTTTACGTTAACAAAAGCAGCTTTAGCTTTGCTTTTTGCTTTGTCTGCGAAGCTTTGTTGTTTTGCCATTTAAAAATTCTCCTATTTTTGAGCCTCAAATTTAAGAAAAAAACGCAATAAAATGAAAATAAATCGGAAGGGCTTACTTTATCAGGTCGGAGAACCTGGCGTTTGTAATTTCTTTCAGAATTTCGGGCGAAATCAACAACTGCACTCCTCTCGTTCCGGCGCTGACGTATATTTTGTCCCATATTTGCGCCGTTTCGTCGATAAACGTAGGATATTGTTTTTTCATTCCGATCGGAGAACAACCTCCTCTTATATATCCGGTAAGGGACATCAATTCTTTTACTTTGACCAGTTCGGTCTTCTTGACGCGGGCGGCGCGAGCGGCTTTTTTAAGGTCGATTTCGTAGTTGCCGGGAACAACAAAAACAAAGATCTCGCCGGAGTCGCTCCGGGCGACGAGCGTCTTAAAAACCCGCTCCGGCTCGGCTCCGATTTTCCGTGCTACCGAAACCGCGTCGATTTCGTCTTCGTTGAATTCGTAAACTGCGGTATCGTATTCAACATTCAATTTGTCGAGCAATCTGAGAGCGTTAGTTTTTACCGTCATTTTCATTCAAACCGTAATTTTCGATTTTCGAATATAAAGTCGGCAGCGAAATTCCCAGAATTTCCGCCGCTTTCGGTTTGTCCCAGCCGGTACGATCCAGGACGAATTTTATATGCTTCTTTTCCATTTCCTTGAGCGATATAAGTTTATTCGGATTGTCATAAATACCGGTTTTTATCAAGAGATTTTCTTTATGCAGTACTTCATCGTTCGAAAGGACAATAGCCTGCATCAGGGTATTTTCCAGTTCGCGAACGTTGCCCGGCCAATCGTAATCTGTCAACGCTTCCATCGCTTCCGCCGAAATTTTATTTACGTTCTTGTGAAGTTCGGCGTTTAATTTATTGAGGAAATAATTCACGAGCAGAGGAATATCTTCTTTTCGGTCCCTCAAAGGCGGCACTTCGATCGATACAACCTTCAGCCTGAAAAACAGGTCTTCGCGAAATTTGCCTTCTTTTACCATCAGTTCCAGATTTCTGTTTGTTGCCGCTATAATTCGCGCTTTCATCGGTATCAAATATTCGCCTCCGACGCGTTCGAATTCCTTTTCCTGCAAAACTCTCAATAACTTCACCTGAAGTTGCGGGGACATTTCCGAAATTTCGTCGAGGAAAATGGTTCCCTCGCCGGCAAGTTCGAATTTCCCTTTTTTAAGTCTGTCGGCTCCGGTAAATGCGCCTTTTTCGTGTCCGAACAATTCGCTCTCCAGAAGCGACTCTGTAATTGCCGTACAATTTACCGCCACGAAAGGCTGGTTCTGCGTAATTCCGCTGTAATGAATCGACTTTGCAATCAATTCCTTTCCCGTGCCGCTTTCGCCCTGAATCAAAACCGTTACCCTGTTTGTGGAAACTTGCCCGATTATCTTATAGATTTCTTTCATGGAAGAAGATTTGCCGATCAATCTTTTCTCGGGTTTGAATTCTTCGGCTTCTTTTTCGATCATCGAGCCGATTCGTTCGCTCAACTGTTTCGATTCCAAAGCGCGTTCAACCGCAATTTTTAGTTTTTCGATGTCGAGCGGTTTTTCGAAATAGTCGTACGCTCCTTTTTGCATCGCCTCAATGGTTGTTTTATAATCGTCGTGAGCAGTTATCAGTATAATCTTTGCATGAGGGTCGGTCTCTTTCGCCTTCTGCAAAAATTCGATGCCCGATAAACCCGGCATTCTGATATCGGAGATAATAAGGTCGGGCAAACCGGCTTCAAAAATTTCGAGCCCTTCTTTACCGTCGCGCGCGGATAAAACTTCATATCCGAGTTTCTTGAAATAGTTAGTTAACGTTTGACGAATCGAATCGTCGTCGTCAATGATTAATAATTTTGGCTTCATTTTTCATACGGAATTTTAATTTGAAAAACTGTTTCTCCCGGCTGAGATTTTACGAGTACAAGATCGCCTCCGTGAAGTTCGATTATTTTTTTTGATATCGAGAGTCCGAGCCCGGTTCCCGATGCTTTGGTGGTATAAAACGGATCGAAGATTCTATCTTTATCTTCGATTCCCTTTCCGTTGTCTTTAACGTACAAACAGAAACTATCGTCCTCCCGGGACGAATAAAATTCGAGTCTGCCGTTATCTTCAATTGCGTCGAGCGCATTTTGGGCAAGATTAATCAACACCTGTTTGAATTTATCCGGGTCGACGTTCAATATAACTTTTGCGGCATTATTGACAATCTCAACGTTTTTGCCGGAATGATTTGGCAGCGTCTGCCTTACAACGTCTTCGCACAAAGAATGAATGTCGGCGTCCGATTTTGAGATTGTCAGTTCTCTCGAAAACTGAAGAACTTCTTTAACAAGATTGGTAAGCCTTGTAATTTCCTTATTGATAATAAAAAAGGATTCCTTTTCGTCTTCCGACAGATCGGGCGATTTGCTCAGAATGTCGGCGTTCATTTTTATCGAAGTAAGAGGAGTTTTAATTTCGTGCGCCAGAACGGCGGACATCTTTCCCAGCGATGCGAATTTTTCCGACCTTATAATTTCGGCTTCCAATTTCTTTCTGTCGCTTATGTCGATTTCCACGAATAGATAACCCGAGCCCGGGTCGCCGTTTTCCGACACGGAAATCAACAGGTCTTTTTCGTTTCCGCCGGTAGAAATTACGCGAATCTCGCCTAGATAAATATTATTTTGTTTAACCGTGCTTATAACTTCGTCGAGCGTTTTTTCCGCCGAACTGAACTGCGCTTCGCGTATCGATTTACCTTTCAGACCGGATTTTAAATCGCATTCGCAAATTTCGTAGAACCGGCTGTTTGCTTCGATAATCTTCAAATCCTTGTCGACTATGGCAATTGCTGCAAGCGATTTTTCGAACGCGTTCAACAGCACGGAAATTCTCTCTTCTTTTCTTTTTAATTCGCGGATATTATTGCTCAACGTTTCAGCCATATTGTCGAAAGCGCGGGACAACTCGCCGATTTCATCGTTCGAGCGGATATTTGTCTTAACGTCAAAATTGCCGCGTTCAATTTCGTTTACTTTTTCTTTTAATATTGATACCGGCTGTGCGATAATCTTGGAAAACGCAAATGAAAGAGTAACGCTTACTATAATTCCGACGAGCGCGCTATAGAGAAAGAACCGTATCTGTTCGCTTCCCGGCTCTATGCCGAAAATTATTCTTCCGATGGGAATTTGTATCAATAGAATTATAATTGGGACGAAGATCAATGCGACAAAAAATATTTTTTTATTAAGACTGAAAGCCGCAACTTTCTCCTTTGCGACCGGAAACATATTATATTTGCCAACGGCTATGGCGGTAAAGAAAATGAAGCCGACCGTAAACGCCAGCGGACTTATTTCAACGAGATAATAAAAGCCGAGTATCCACGGCAAAAGCAAACCGAAGATATACGTCGCCGTGCTCGTAATTACAAGTCCGAAAAGATACAGCATCAATTGTTTTTTGTAAACGGGATTGTCCGTCGATTTGTATTTTGAAATAATCCAGAAATAATTCAGGAGAATCAAAATCAAATACCAGATTAAGTAGAGCGGATAGAGATCGCTGAAATACGGATAGAAACTGAAATCGCGAGCGTGCGATTCTCTTACCAGCCACCCTTTCCATAACATTACCAGCAAAACTACCGAAGGAACAATTATCAGGAATTCCGCGAGCTTTGTTTTAAGAGTTTTATGAGGATAGTAAATGGTAAAAAACGTAATCGAAACCATAATCAAAAGGAGCAGAGAATGGCACGAGCGGTCGAGCAGAGTTACGTCGTGCGACGGCATGAACACAAAATGAATCGTGTGCGAAATCAAATAGCCCACCACAAGAAACAGCGTCAGCAAAAAGAGTCTGGTATTTACCGTTTCGCCGGCGCGCGCATAAATCACATAAATTAGTCCGACCGCCGCAATAAACGACGAAGCAAGAAAAATTATTTGAGTCAATAACATACCCATAATTACAAAATAGAATAAGTGATTCCTATTTGCAACGCTTCTTTAGTCTGCGTTTTTAACGACTGCGCTTTTTCATAGAGCAACAAGTAAGTAAAGTTTACGCTCAGCCAGTTATTCACTTTAGCGGTAATTACGTTGTCCCACCTTACGTCCCACACATCCAGACTTTCGAAACGCGAGAACAATCTCAATTTGCTTGCAAGCGCGATATTGTCGTCGAGCTTAAAATTCATATCCGTAACGGATTCGAATCCCGTTTCGAACTTAAAAGTTTCGATTTCGCTCGTTTCCGGGTCGTCGGTATATTGAATAAATCGGTTCGATATTACCTCCTGAAATGCGACGCCGATTCTTGTTGTAATGTTCGAATATTTATCGTAAGCGAAGCCGAAGGTTTGAGTAATATAACCGGGATCGAAAAAATCCGACACGTTGGGAGCGCCGGTTAATTTGTAGTCGTATCCTTTGGTCACCTGCGTTCTCAAAGAATTCGAGAAGAACGGGTCGACAGCCCATCCGGCTTTATACGAAAGGACGTCTTCCATAAATAGATCGTTCTCAGTAGTTTTATAAGTGGCTTCGCCTATTTTCGCTCTGCCGTAAACAGCTTTTAATTGATGTTTGAAATTCCATTTGTCGGCTCCGTATTTTAATTTAAAATCGCCGTAGAGCGTCCAGGCGATCGAATTTTCGCCTCCTTTTACCCAGTTATTGAAAGCCACCTGATTGATGCCGAGTCCCGTTGTTAATCCGGGAATCCACTTCCCTTTCAAAGAATCGGGGGTCTGCGCCAATACTAACCCGAATGAAAATATGTAAATGATAAAAGTTCTGTATGTCATGTTAACCTCATTATTTTGCGGATAATAAATTTAATAAATAAAAATCTAATTGCTGTTTCGGGGATAAAATCTAAGATTCGCTCATATACAACAGATTATGGAAGCTCTTAATTTTTTGTCGTCAATCGCATCATTGAAACCCGGAGGGCTGACATTACTATAGACACAGAATCATCAACATAGACATAACCCGGGACGGGTGACATAAAGCTTCGCGGCGATTGCTATTTCACCCCTTCGGGGTTTAGATTTCTGTCCGGTCTGTCTCGTTACAATCATTTCACCCCTACGGGGTTGGTGGGTCATAAATTTTCGATGCTCTAAAATATTTTTTCTTATTTCATTATCGCCCGGCTATTGCTCTGGGCAAAATATAAACCCGGAGGGTTGGCATAACTATAGACACAGAATCATCAATCATAGACAAAAACCCGGGACGGGTGACATAAGGTTTTGCAATGATAGCTATGTCATGCCTGCGGGATTTCGGTTTGTGGACGGGTTATATGTGTGTAGAATTTTCTTATACATCAAATTTAGACTAATCATTTAACACATTTAAAATCATTAAAAAAATCGACAAGCTCTTTTAACTCATCTTCAGTTTTAATAATGCCAAAATTAGCAAAAGCTTCCTTTAGAAGATTGAAATCCTTCTCTTTTGAATAATCATTAAAATACTTTTTCACATTTCCAGAATAATTTTGATTTACATCTAACATCATCATTTTTGTATTGCATGAAAAGTCGAATTCATCAAGTTTGAAATATTTGATATTTTGTGCGGTTTTGGTTCTGTAATAAACAGTCTTTTTTTTAATATCAATAACTATGTTCCATTGTGTGCAGGGATGTTGTGACATCTTATCTAAGACATCAAATGAAAAATCGACATCAAATGAAAAATCAATGTAATTATTGTCATTAATATTTGGCTCAAGTAGCATATTGCTTCCTATTTGAAATCTTTTATTGGAGATATAAGGGTCGTTTTCAGGTATAACTCCCTTCTTATAGTTGGATAAACAATTAGCATATTTTTCATTCGTTAGCACCTGAACCGGTAATTTTTCATTAAAATAGTAAATCATTTTTCCGTCTTGGCATTGAACCACTAGTGATTTTCCATTGCTGTCACAGATCAAATATTGATCCTGTGTGTTTATAATTCTAATGTCTTTTTCAACCGCCATTACCTCTTCAATGGTTGAACAATTGTCTAAAAGGTATTGAATCCAAAAATTACCCGATAATCCGGGCCTCTCATCAGTCTCGGGCCCTTTACTATTGGGTAATCCAACCGTGCTTACCGTAAGTCCCTTTTCATTTATACCATATTGAGAGTACTCTCTGCAGCAATAAGTAAATGAAATACTTCCATATTTGGATATCCAATTTGTATATTCTCCATGAATATTTGGCCAGTCGCTTTTCTTTAAAATATTCCTTTTATTAACAATTATGTGTCCATTAACCTTTCTGCAAGCATCGGTATTGGCGGCTAAAATTATTTGTCCGTTTTTTGTATAAGTGAATGCCGAACAAGATAATCCCTTTGTCGGAATAAACGAAATCAGAACAAATATCAAAATTACATAATTCATTGTAGTTTATATTTAATTTGAAGTTCTTTTATGGCACATTACGGTTTAAATATAGTGCTCACCTAATTTTGAAAATATTATTTTTCAAGTTGCAGCAAATTGCGACATGCAATATATTTTTTGTTGGCGGTATGTTATTATTCAATAAATTCAATTTTATCTTCTGGTTTAAGAGCATATCTACTAATTAAGTATCTAACTTTTCTTTCATTTGGTTCGGGTAAGTTATCACGATAATTATTAGGTAATTCTTCTAAAAACTGTTGATTAATCTCTTCCGGTAAAAGAACACCAATATTCGAAATTTCTTGTTTTATTGAAGTTAATTCGTTTCTAATTTCATTTTGTGAGAGATTATTTAGATTTCTTTCTAATTTATCAATTCTATCATAGATATTATAAATTCGTCCAGAGAATCCCCTTCGTCTTTCAGAGCGAATTATTTTTTGTCCAATTGGTTGTTCATTTTGAGAATAGTGAATAACATATTCAGACAAGTTTCTAACATCATTAATAATTTCACGGATTCCTTGTCTAAAACTTCCATAATTACCAATTCCAATATAAATTGTTGCTATCAATCCCCAAATCTTAATTTTCGTCTTTAAAGAACCTTCGTCAAATTCAATCGAAATTTTTACTTTCCGTTCCTTTAATAACTCTCTTGATATTTCTTTTAATATATAAGAATAAATATCGGTTAATAATTTTTTGTTGTCTTCAGTGAACTCTAAGTTAAGTTTTAAATAGGTTTCACCTATTTCGAAAAATCCTGGTTTTTTCTCTAAATATTTAATCATATCAATTACCTTTTCTTAATTACCACCAAACGGTTTTGTGTATGGTTTCGTCCCGAATTGTCGGGATGCACTATACACATTGTCGTAACTAGTGCTTTATTGCTTTAGTATTACTTTTAATAAGTAATCTTCATAATTTTCGTTTTGCATTTTATTTCCAATCGCAATCGCATTTTCCTTGTATTTTTCGTTATGTAGTAAATCTAAAACTCCTTTTTCGAAACTTTTAATAGAGAATTTCTTTATAGACACTCCTTTAGGTCCAACTTTTAATTTTGTAAGTAAGTCATTCCATATATGTTGGTCTAGAATATGAGGGATAATCATAGTTGCACAACCATATTTCAGTGCTGTATGTAAAGTACCAGAACCTCCATGATGAATTGCCGCATACATTTTGGGTAGAATCCAACCGTAAGGGATAGTATCTAAAAATAAAACGTGGTCTGGGCATTCCTGAACCTTAACTAAGCCACCCGATGCTGTATTGATAATCGCAGGAATTTTATGCTTTGTCAATATTGATAAAATTTCTTTTGTTTTTTGTTCAGGATTCGGATTTGTCATACTACCAAAAGTGATAAACAATATTTTATCGTGTTTAGATATAAAAGCTTCCAATTTTTTTGAAGGCTTCCAATCTGAATTTACATCTTTCTCATGATACCCAACTATGTGAACATTTTCTGGCCAATCTGATGGTTTAGGGAATAAACTTGGCGAAATGGTATAAATCATTTCTTCCACTCGTAAAATATGTTTTTTAATAATTGAGTAGTTAACTTTTATTCCAAGTTGCTTATGGTATCTTTTTGTTGAGCTTAAAATAGTTTTAAATAAGAAGAAATTTGAGAAACGATAAGTGAATTTATTAAGCGTAACTCCTAAATCACTTCCCATTCCTAAAGAGGCATGACTCCCTGTTTCATGCATTGTGCAAGGCAACGGACTTAATAATGTTGTTTTACCAGGATTCTTAATCCCCCATATCATTGGATATAAGCACTTCTGATTATAAACTACAATGTCAGGCTGCTTTTCTTCAATCAAATCATGTTGTTGAGTAATAACTTCTTTTTGCATAGCTTGAGAAGTTCTCAACATCCAAATCAGAGCTCCTATTTTCTGAAAAACATTCCCTTTTCCTCCGAGTACAATTTTAGCTTTCTCTCCTTCAAGCAATTCCAAGAACTTCTCACTTAATCCATAAAATTCATATTTCGACTCATTCACCAGTTTTTTAAATTGAACTGGAAACGCACAAACTACATTATGTCCCTTTTTATGTAATTTTTCTGCTATTGCCAAAAAAGGTTCAATATCTCCTCTTGTTCCCAATGATAATAAAATGGCTTTCATAATCTTTTCAATTTCTATTTGTGCAGAATGTTTCCTTGCATTAGATACAACGGTCTGGCTATGCGTAGTGCGGGATTTTTTGCACTTACTTTCATTTTTGTACTACCGTTTATTTTATTAATATTTGTTTCATTTATAGAAATTAGCCCGCAATTACTTATACGCAATGTTAGGCAGTGTCCTTTTTACTCGCCAATTAAACCTTTCCAGTGTAATTTATCATTTTCTTTAATATGGTTTAATAATTCTTTGATAACACCCTCTAGTTGCAAAATTTTATCATCGTGCTGTTGAATTTTCTCAAATTGATTTTGATGAGAAAACCAGTGTAATAGTTTAGTATTATAAGTGGGCTTGTCTTCTGGATTAAATACAGTTTTAACTCTATTATCGACTTCTTGTTCACTCGGGTATTTCATCAAAGTATATAACTCAAGAAATCTTCGAACAGCATTTGGTAGAATTAATAAATTAGTAAAATCTTCTTTATTATTTAAGTTATTAAATTCATAAATTATATGAAACAATCCAACATATTCAGATTTATATAAGCTAAATGAATTAGGTAATTTCTTTATTATTGCAGTATTATCATCATTTCGCCTAATAAAATATAAGGGGCGTTTATCTTCGGATGTACTCTTTTGAATTCTTCCAAAGAGCTTAGTATCTAACATTACTGAAAAGAATTCAAAATTATGAGTTGATATAAATAATTGCGCAAAGTCATCTTCTTTAAAAAATCGATTTAATAACTCTCTTACTTGAAAAATATGATTACTGTCTAAACTTGAAATTGGATCATCAATAAATATTATTGTGTTAGGCAATTTGGGAGGATCGTCATTACGCAACGCTTTTAACTCTGTTAAAAAATAAGCAAATGCAATAGCGGATTTCTCACCTTCGCTTAAATCACTTGCAGGATGCCCGCCTCGTTCAAGAGTAAATTTATCATTTCTTATCTCTATTTTATATCATCACGATGTAAAAGAATCTTTAAAATTTCATTTAGTTCTTTTTGACCTTTTACTGTACTTTTTAACTGTGTTTCAAGTTCTAATTTAGCGGAATCGTTTGCAAATATTTTTGATTCGATATTTGTAATAATTTCTACTGCGCGGTTTTTATTTTTCTCTTTTGTAATATAGTCTTCTTCCCTTAAATATTCGGCAACATAATGATTCAATATCTTTTCTAATGCTTGCATCTTATTATTATCGAATTCAGAAATCCAATCATTGTGAGCTTTAACCGATTTTTTTATTGATTCAAAATCCTCATTTAAACTAACGACTTCAATTTCGGTAGCCTGAATGTTGTTAAAAAGTTGAGAATTTTTTCGTTTTAAATCATTTTCTAGAATTGACAATTGAACTTCGTATTTCTTTGCAGTTTCTTTGTAATTGTCAATGGATTTTTGATAATCTTCTTGGAAACTAGGAGCTAAATTCTTTTTATCAAAAAAATTAATTTCAATTTTTTTTCGTTCCGATGTAATACTTTCTAGTGTTCTTGTAATTGCACTTTGGATTTCTTGCAGTTTTTTAGAATAGTACGAATTCAAATCATCAATTCTATTATCTGGCAAGGTTTTGGTGCAGAACTTACATTCGGTAGAATCCTTATGTAATTTTAAACCAATTTGTACCCAATTAAATAATTCTTCATTCTCATCTAATTCAGGAAAAGAGATTGATTTTGGAGCTGTGTCCTCTAATATAGATTTTACTTTTTTCGCTAGTGTTTCAAGATTCTCTTGAAAACTAAAATCTTCCTTTTGTGTTTCATAAGTGTTTTCTGCAATTGCTTCCGCTTTTGCTTTATCCCTTTCCTCATCAGAAAGGATATATTCTTCAATATTTACTTTTATTCTATTTGTAATTTCTAGGATTGTACCTTTATTTAACTTGTTTTGGTCTAATTTGTTGTTTAGGTAATTCTCTCTAATTTCTTTTGCTTTTAATGAAAATTTTCCATTTAGTTTGTTGTATTTTTCAAATTCATCAATATACTGGCTTTTCAAGCATTCAGCTCTTTTATTTAAAATTTGATTATATTTACAAATTTTTTTAATCTTTTTATCTAATTCACCAGATGGGTCACCAAGAAAAAATGATATAGGTTGAATATCAGAATATGGATTATCCCAAGTGAAAATTCGTTTGATATAGTTTGTATTGAATACTTTTACATCGAATGGAAAGTTTTCTAATTCATTTTCACCGTAATCTTTATTAACATTCTCTTTAAAGATAATAATATTGAACTCTGAACCAGCAAAAAATTTGTCTTTATCTTTAAACTCTAAGTTTTGAAAAAGTTTTGATAGTGTAGTTTTGCCAGAATAATTCCATCCATATATCAAATTTTTCTTTTTGAAATCATCCAACCCATTCCAAGAAAAGTCTTTAAAAATTCCAAAATTTTTAATTTTATTAATTCTTAGTATCATCGATTATCCATTTTTTAATACCACCTAACGTTTTGACTATGCCCTGTAGGGGATTATATATCAGTTTCGTTTCAATTTATCAACTAATTTTATTACTTGCATTATCTTTCAATTTTCCATAAAAACCCTTATTGGGTATAGCCTTTGTTATGCCCTGTGTTTTATTCAGTCTTTATTATTTATGGGTCTACAAAAACAAATGCAACTCCTAATCCACCAATTGCTGGATGAATAAATCCACCGATACCTAAGCATACAGCAATGAAAAATTTTGCAGTCCTTCCGCCTCTAAAATCAAACATTCTATTTAAAAAATCACTTTTCATTTCAAGTGCATCATCAAGATTTTGGGGTATATTCATAATTCGTTTTGGCAATTCAATAGATGTAATATTTTCTTTTAGAAGGTCAGCTAATTTTCTTGATTTACTAAGGATTATTTTTCCAGTTTGTTTGCTAAACTCAAGAATCTTAGCGATATAATCCCCTAAGAAATTAATCATTGGGCTCATTGAAATATAAAAATCATGTTTCGAGAACATTTTTAAATATTTCCCATAATAATCTTCTTGTTCAGTTTTGATGTTTTCATAGGAAATAGGCTTAATTGTCATTGTTTCTATATTGCTATGAAACAATTTCATATTTTCATCTTCAAACCTCCTCCCATATCCATAGGCATAAAGTCAAATTTAGTTGAAATTCAGAGACCCCATTATTTTTAAGCTACCTCTTCTTTCATAAGTTTTAATTCCGTTTTAATAGCAGAACGAAGCAAGGGTAATTTTTCATAATTATTTACTCTTCTCACCTGCTTGCAGCAGGCAAGTCTTTCTTTCTATTTCCAATAACGATGCCGCTACCCACCTGGCTTTCATTTCAGAATTCATCCAGCGTTTTACTTTTCTTATATATTTTGATAACTGCGAGTTTAAGTTCTCTATCAGATTTGTTGTCGTAAATGATCTGCCAAGGGCTTCAACTAATCCAAGCCTGTGCATTGTTAATGTTTCCTCGAGCCCTTCTTCAAGCGAGTTGGCTGCCGTACGGTTCACCTTTTTTAACTCTTCCTTTATTTCGAGTAATTTCTTCCGCGCTCTCTCATAATCAGGCTCATTATATGCTCTCTGGATTTTACCTCTATATATTGCCTTTTCTTCTTCTCTTAAGTAACTGACTACATTTTCCCTTTTATGCCACTGGCAGCGTTGCGTTAACGTAAATTTACCAAAGGTCTCTTTGACTGCCTTCTTTAACCCCTTTGAACCGTCTATAATGGTCAACAATCCTTCCTCAAACCGGAAGTTCCTGCCTATTAAATTTTTTAACAGCCCTTTGATTGCCTCGCTATTCTCACTCGTCGTTTGTATAAATCCTAATGGCGCTTTGACTCCGCTCATCGTTATTCCTAAAGCGATTACTATATTTTCATGACTCAGATATTTACCATCTATTACCAATGCTATAAAATCATGCTCTCCCAAATCCCTCTGCTCAAATTCCTCTAACAGCTTTTTGCTCTCCTCTATAAATGCCCGACTTATACTCGACTGACTTATTCCGAAACTCTCCAATACGCTTCTGGTTACTTCCTCGTAATCCCGCTGACTCAGACCTTTTATTATTTTCTTCAGTATTATTTCACTCGGTTTCGCTATCTCGTGGAGTAACTTGTAATAGGATGATTCTTCCGTACGTCTCTCTTCTTTGTCATAAAATCGTGGAACCTCTACTCTTATTTTCTCTTCGCCTATTCTTATGCTGCCGGGATTGCTGCCCCATCGACTATATCGATGACCCCGTTCATACTTCTCCCCCGTCTTTTCTTTTATTTCTTCTTTCATTAACTGATTATAGTGCAATTTTGCCATCTCTACAAAATTTTCAAACAATCCTAATTGTACTTCTTTTGGTTGACTTAGATACCATTCAAGATTTTCTCGGCTAATTTTACTATCTTTCATTTCAGAGACTCCTTTTAATTTTTTTTGTTAATTGCTTAAACAATATTACAAATTATTTGGAGTCTCTTCTTTTTTTATTTTCAACTAAGTTTGAATATACATCTATCCATACCTGAAGAATGTTAAGAAAGATTTTAAAATTCTCTATTTTTCTCATTTTCTTTTGAACGTTCAATCAGCCGTATCATATTATCTGGTAGATAAAAGATAATGTCAGTTTGCTTTATTCTTTTAAATCCTAAATAATAAAGAACAGATGGATCAAGAATTACTTCATTATATTCAAATGAGAAATGTCCGTGTCCATGAAAGTGAAAATGATTTCTACCATTTCCGTAAAAATCAATATCAAAATACATAGCTGTCATTTGTTTTTTAAATAATCAATTTATTAAGTACCATAGTCATTCCTATACATAGGGCACAACGGTCTGGCTATGCGTAGTGCGGTTTTTTGAAACTCCATACTTTCAATTTATCACTAATTTTATTTATTGTTAGAATATTCATAATTAGAACCTTACCCGCCTTACGTATAGCCTTTGCTGTGTGGCGTTATATTTTAACACCGTTTGGATTGGCCTGTATCAGTTCAATTGCATATTCAATATTGTAGGCAATTATTAAACCTATGTTTGTTCTTATTTTATATTGAGTTTCTACACCATTGTCATATACCGAATCTTCTACATAACGATATCCAGAAATTACTCCTGCAATTTTATATCGATTTTGGTTAGGTTGGGTAAAAACAACAGGTCCTCCAGAAAAACCAGGATTGTTAATTCCATCCAATAACATATAATTACCTTGCCCATCGTTAAGTATTGCTGAAAGTGTTGCTTTTTTTACAAGTGGTAAAGGGAAGTTTCTATTTATTTCACTATGTTCTGCATCGGCTATTTGATAAGGGAATCCTAAAAAGAATGTATCTTGTCCAAGTACTATACCATTAGATGAAGGTTCTAATTCAAGATTTGCAAGTATTTGATTAATAGAAATTACGGAAACGTCTGCTGTTGCATGATGACCAGTTAAGTTAGCTTGCAAATACCCAATTACCATTGTAATAAAGTTCAAAATTTGTGCCATCAGCCAATCCTTCTATTACATGCCTAGCTGTTACTAAATATTGTCTGCCTTCATAATCTATGGCAAAACAGGTGCCTGACCCTTCTCCATATTTTATATGGAAAACTCTCGTGTAAACATTTGTAGTTATCATATTTTTAAAATTTATGCCACACAACGGTTTGGCTATGCGTAGTGCGAGATTAAGGGCACTTACTTTTCAGGTTATTACTATCGTTTATTACTTGCACCATCATTCAATTTATTACTGTCGCTCGCATTACGTATAGCCTTTGTTGGCGGTAAGTGCTTTATAATTTCCACCAATAACTTGTCTCGTATACTTCTATTTTCTTATTGTTTCTTAATGTTAAGTTTTTATGAGTCCACATATTTTCCTTTTTCGTATTTTCATCTTTCCACTTAGTCGAAGCGTGCATTCTGTCATATGTATTCTTACTAATTATTATTGAGTTCTTTCCATAACCAGATAAATGAGCGGCATAATTGCTGGCTTGTCCAACCCAAACTATATCTTTATTGTTATCATCTCCGCCTTTACCTACCTTTATTATTAAAATTTTACCATAATCAATCCCACAACCTATTTTTATTGGTGTTTTTAAATGCTTTGAAAGTAATTTATCAACAGCCCACCGAATTTTCATTGCAGATTTAACAGCATTTGTACATTTACTATCACCTGAAAAAATTCCCATAACCCTGTCTCCATCAAACGATCTTATACTTCCATTGAAGTAGTTGATAATTCGCACGCATATATCGTGAAAACTTTGGTAAATCCGGGCTGCATTGGCAAATCCATAAGTTGTATGCAGTTCACTTGATTTTCTTATGTCAACATATAAAAACGCAAGTTCAGCAGTTAAACCTTTATTCCCAAAAGTTAATTTTGAATAATCTGTATCGGGTACAATTGTAGTTTCTTCAACTTCATAAGATTCATTGAAATATGAATTAATTTTATTCTCTAAATCTTCTTTTAGTGCCATATTAGCCGAATTAAAACATTGATTATTGGTAATCCAAGTCCGATTGCTGTCATTAATACCGAAAATTTGAATAGTTTATACTTATTTGAAGTAATCTTTGAGTTCACAATTATTTGATTTATCAAATCATCGTCAAATTTATCAAATGTATAATTCGGCGTAATCTTCAACAATTCTTCTTTTAATTCACTTTCATGCAATTTTGATAAGGTTCCAAAGAAAAAGACATTTAGATTATCAACTTTTTCAGATTTGTTAATACTATTTTGAGTTACGGGAAAAAATGAAATCAAGGATATAATAATAGATATTCCTATTAAAATAAAAGTTGCTAATATAAAATACCAGTCTACAAATGTTTTGTAATCTTTATAAATTGATAAAATTCCTAATATAATTCCACTATTCAAGGCAATTATTCCGGCATGTTTTGCTTCGGCAAACTTTAACCATTCATTTACGTTTTGAAATATATCTTTAATTTCTTGTTTCATATATTTTTGATTTTATTTATCTCCACATGGAAAATTATAGTTACAGCGAATATCTTGTTCGATTTCCATTCTTCCATGCTGTTGTTTGTTTGGAGTATAATAGACTGCAACCATTAATTTTCCATTGCAATTTTTACTCCAACAGTCCGCTCTGTCGTGAGTCTCAATTCTTGATTTAACATTTTTAGATTCTCCAACATCAATTGGATGGTATTTCTCATTTTCAAAACAAGTAATAAAATAAACACCAGAACGATCTTCCAATTGATTAGTACTATTATAAGGTCCTTCAAAAACGTATTCTTGACCGCTACAACCTTTAACTGTTAATCCCATAATTTTTCTCCTTTATTTTTCTATTATTAAATCTAATATTCTTATATGTTGCTGTACAGTTCTTTGCATTACCGCCAACGGTAAAGTATATGAGACGTTGGGCGTTTTGAAACACCAAACTTTCAATTTACTACGTTGTTTATTAATGTTCATAAACATTAATTTAACTAACACTTGCCCAATGACTTATATACATTGTTAGCCACAGGGTATTTCATTAACAATTTACTTTTTTGTGGTTTGAAGATGCTTTCGCAGTGTATATATTAAAATCATTTTTAAGCACTTCAATAAAAATATGTCCATTACTTCTTGTAGTTAAGACTTTTCCAAAATAACAATTTTCATCATTTAGGTTTTTGTAAATAACTCCATCTGAATAGGTAGAATATTGTGTCGCAATATCA